>NZ_JACUUA010000003.1 GCF_014859565.1 Marinospirillum sp.
CCGGGGCGCAGTACCAGCACACCAAACTCTTCAATATGATCGTTTTCATCTTCCTGGCTGCCGACTTCTATGGACAGACTGTTGCCTTTCAGGTGTTCGGGGTTGATCAGCAAGGTGGCAGGTAATCCCTGATCCCAGTTGATCTGGATTTCGGTCAGATCCGGCAGATCAATGACTTGTCCATCCGGGGTGACACCCTGCAAGCGTGGCAGCTGAGTCATGTGTTATCTCCTGTAAAAGCGGCTATAAAACATCAAGCATACACCTTGCAGTCATAACATGGCGAATTTACTGGAAGCCTGCCAGGGCTTCATCACTCGGCCAGAGGATTTGTTGTGTTTCTCCACGTTGCAGTACCAGACTGGAGCCTTCTACCTGTTTGGCAAAGTGTTTCAGGTGGGAAACATCTGCAGCCAGCATGTGAGCAGTCATTAAACCGTTGACTGGAGCTTCCAGTGCTGCAATGGATACTCCAACAAAAGAAAAGAAACGACGAACCCCAAAACGGTCATCCGCATAAATGCCCCCAGCTGCACGATCCACCTCGCTGTAAAACTCCAGTGAGTGGCGGGAGAAGTCGTGCAGCACTTTTAACATACGCTCTTGCCAGTCTGGACTACGACAGATGGCAACAAAGTCATCACCACCTATGTGGCCAATAAAATCATCATGCGGGTGCAGGTATTTTTTCAGGCTGGTGGCCAGGCTTTTTAACAGTTCATCACCCAAGGCATAACCATAGGTATCGTTAAAGACCTTGAAGTTATCCAGATCCAGATAACACACCAGTAGTGGTTGTTGCTCTTTTAACCAGTGATCCAGGGTTTCCTGAATCGGACCGTTGCCCGGCAGCAGGGTCAGCGGATTGGCCTGACGGGCATTACGCACTTTTAATTCAGTCATGGTGCGCAGTAAATCCACCACCTGACCGATGCCTTGATATTCTCCTTGGCGAGTGATAATAAAATCATCATCCAGGTGTTCGCGGTTGCGTTCGGTAATGCGTTGGCTGATTTCTTCCAGGCTGCGGCAGGCATCCATGATCAGGGGTTGGTCATGCATCAGCTGGCTGACCGGCTTACGGTAATTCAGTTCTTGTCCGAAGGGTCGCAGCAGGGTGGACATCAACTGGTGGCGCAATAGCAGTCCAACCGGTTGGTTGCGGTTATCCACCACCGGCAAGGAAAACAGCTCTTCATCCTGGCGGAAGATTTCCACAGCTTCGGCCACACTTAAATCCGGCTGGATACTGCGAACCTCACATAACAGACTACCAGCCTGTTCTTGGTGTTGCTCAAAAATCGGTGCCGGGCTTTTTGATGGCTCCAGCAGTTCACTGGCAATCTGGATAGCCGGACGTGACTGAGGGCGGGAGAAATAAAACCCCTGCACCAGTTCAATACCCAGCTCTTGCAACATCTCCAGTTCAGCACGGGTTTCCACACCTTCTGCAATCACTTCTGTGCCCAGAGATTTGGCAATATTGTGGATAAAGCGCAGGAAATCCTGTTTCACCTTGTCCTTGTGTAAACGATGTACAAAGTGCCGGTCCACTTTGACGTAATCAGGTCGTAATTCTGACCAGAGGCGCAGCCCGGAATAACCGGTACCCAGATCATCCAGTGCAATCTGAAAGCCCATGTCGCGGTAATGACCGATGGCTTTACGCATCAATTCAAAATCGTGGGTGGGCTGTTGTTCGGTCAGTTCAATCACCAGTTGGTGCGGCTGTAACCCCGCTCGCCGTACTCGATCCAGTGTTTGACCGGGTTCATGATCCGGCTGGGTGAGTACATCCGGTGAAACGTTGATGAACAACTTGCCAAGTAGTTGTTGTTGTGAAAATCCTTCCAACGCTTTTTCCCGGCTGAGGTTTTCCAGAGGAACCAGCAAACCTTCTTCCCGCGCTACTCGGAACAGCTCCAGTGGGTGATGCAGGTGGCTTTCCAGCGGGCCACGGGTCAGTGCTTCCCAGGCATAAATGCGTTTTTCGGTCAGGTTGATCAACGGCTGATACACCGCCAGCAGGCGTTTTTGCAGTAACAAACTCTGCAGCTCACTCAGTGGCGGCTCCTTGATCTGTGATTGGGCAATATCCGGGGTGTTGTCAGAGAGATAAGTTTTCATTTTTACTCTATTCAAGATCGGATTTTTGATGCTGGGTTGCTTCGAGACGCAAGTCTTCCAGCGTGGCTTCCATCAGATCCAGAAAACCATTTAACTGACTGGCCAGATAACCAATCTCATGGTGGTGCTGTTCGTGTTTTGCTCTGGGGGCAAGATTGCCTCGGCGGCACTGGTGCAGGGTTTCGCTGAAGTCCTGCAGGGTTTGCCAGAGGTGACGAATCACCTGCAGTAATAACAGCAGGCAGAACAACAATGCCGCTAGAGGCAAAAGAGCCCAGAGGGGCTGCCCGCTTATCACCAGCAGCAGGCTAATACCACCCAACAGCAAAGAGACCAGTAGCAGGCGGATGGTTCTGAGTTTTATGGTGTCAGGCAGTGAGTAACTCATGGTTTTTCTCCTGGAAAATGCGACGCATCACCTGAGATAAATCCTGTCCTTTTTGGGCCATCCAACTTTGAATGTGAAAGTGACTGGCTAGAGTACCGCCGTTGTTTTCCAGCATTAGAAGTTGCTGATAAAGAGGCTGGATTTTCTGTCTGATTGCTACAGGAACATAACGACAGATCAGGCAAAAACCAGTCAGTTGTTCCTGCTCATATTCTGGTGTAATGGAAATAAAAGCCCAGCAGGGTGTATCACTGTCATTTTTCAGCAGAAAAAAACCGGAAAAACTTTTGCCCTGGCTCATGTTCAGGTAAAGCGCATCCGTGATTACACGGGGCACCTGACGAGAAATCAGATGTGCCAGATGGCATTCGAGAAACTTTTCTGCCGGTCGTTGTGCCAGTTGTACAAACTCCGGGCCGATGTATTGCAGCATGCCAAACGGGTCAGTGTGCATGATGGCAATCAGGCTTTTACGACTGGTTTCAATTTTGCTTGTCAGGCTTGGTTGCTGGATATTCATAGTGCCTCCTAAAACAGTTTTAGTGCGGGGTTTTAGCCGTGAATACATACACCGTGATTCACAGCGCCCTGCTCGTGCAATTTCCTGGCACACTCCCAGGCAATGCTTTTGTCATTGGCAATGCCGATCACCAAAATCTTTTTTCCTTGCATCAACTGAGACATACACGTCACTCCTGTCAGCTTTCCGAGTCAGTACCTGTTACAGCGCCTAGGCTGCCTGCAACAGGTGACAGAAAAACAACGGGAATGTGATGAATTGCTGACAGTGGTCATTCATCTGTCTGTCATGGCAAAACCCTAATCTTTATTTTGATTAGAGCCTTCGGACAGGAGTCACAGTAATGATCAAAACAACCGATCTGCGTCAGAAGCTGCACGAACTGGTGAGTGGCAGTCAAAGCCGTTTGCAACAACTTGCCGAGTCGCTGCAGGAGGAAGAAGAACGTGCAGCGGATTTGTTATACAACCACCTGCTGGGGCGTGGTAGTGATCAGGTGTATGGCTTTCAGCGTTATATGCATTACACCACCGCCTTTAGTGGTGATCTGGTATTGGCGCGTTATTCTCCCGATGGACGTTTGCTGATTTTTCATGCCGATGCCAGTGGACATGGTTTGTCGGCCACCCTAACCTTGATGCCAGCGGCCAGTGCTTTTCGTGAAGGAGTTGATGCCGGAATGCCGCTGGATCAGTTGGTCAAATCCATTAACCAGACGTTGCACCAGCAGTTACCTGCCAATCGGTTTGTGGCAGCCACCCTGACCGAGATTCATTCGGCTGCCAAAAGCCTGACTGTCTGGAATGGAGCCATGCCACCCGTGTTGCTGCTGGGTCCAACCGGTGAGTGTGTGCGGCGATTTGAATCGGGCAATATGGCGCTGGGGATTATGGCGCAACCGGAACCACAATTGCAGTCTTGCCAGTTGCCTGCAACTGGGCGATTGCTGGGATTCAGTGATGGCCTGACGGATCAGCGTAATGCTGCGGGTGGTGTCTGGGGTGAACTGAGGTTATTACAAGTGCTGCAGGGGGATTCTGGCTCAGGGTTGTTACGTCGGATTATTGAAGACCTGCAGAATTTTTGTGGCAGCAGTTATTTTGATGACGATGTATCACTGTTTGTTGCTGAGGTGGGTCTGGTGTGTAGTAAAACCACCAGACACCATCCGGCAATATAAATCAGTGAGGCAATTGGCTCAGCTCTTTTTCAATATCCTGCTTGAGCTGCTGATTCATCTCTGCCAGTTGCTGGGCATCAGCCAGAGCTTTTTTGCTCAGCTCAGAAAAGAACTCAGCCTGTGACAGACTATAGTGATGGGCAGACTCACTATCCTTCACATCGGCAGCTTTTTTTAACTGCTCCAGCCCAATCAGGCTGTAACCTTCCAGTGCTTTTAACTGGGTATCCGTCATCACAGCCAGTTTATCCACCAGCAGGCTGTTAATACGACGTGCCGGACTCATCCACTCATGGCTCTGAGTCAGCAGGGGCTTCAGCATTTCATTGGAAAATAAAGGGTTGTTCAGCATCATGGTCAGACTCCTTGGCTAGGTTGGGGTGACACACCAGAAGCCTGACAGGGGATTGTTGCAGCTTGATGAAGGGCAGTGTATAGCTCGTCAGTGCAGAGACTTCTGCTGAATGACAGAACCTGCACAACCGTTAAGTGACAAAATCAGGTTCATTGGCGAAGGTTAACCGCTGGTTTTTTATCGCCGCTGAACTCGCGCTTGTATCCTCGACTTGTTACGCTTGCGCTTTTGCCGAAAGAGAAGGTGCTTAGCTTGTCAGTTTGTCCCCTGTGTTATTCAGAGCACACCGATTTATGGCATGCCCAAACACGTAAACCGCTGATCGGCCGGGAATATCACCGTTGTGCAGTGTGTGACCTGGTGTTTGTGCCTGACCACTTTCATTTGGATACCGCCGCAGAGCAGGCAGTGTATCAACAACATGAAAACAATCCGGCAGATGCAGGCTATCGTTGTTTTCTCGGGCGGATGTTTGAGCCGATGCAAAACCTGTTGAAGGCGAGCGGTAAAGCACCTGCCAATATACAGGGGCTGGATTTTGGTTGCGGCCCTGGCCCAACCCTGTCGTTGATGTTTGCTGAGGCAGGTTTTAACTGCCACAACTATGATCTCTATTTTGCTCATTATCCTGAGCTGTTGCAGCAGCAGTATGATTTTATCACCAGCACCGAGGTGTTTGAGCATCTGGCTCAACCGGCACAGGTGCTGGATCAGCTGTTGCGCTGCCTTAAACCGGGTGGACTGCTGGGCATCATGACCCAGCGACCGCGTGATCTGGCCGCTTTCAGTCAATGGCATTACCTGATGGATCCAACCCACATTACCTTTTTCAGCGAAACCTGCTTTGACTGGCTGGCAAAACACTGGCAACTGCAGCAGGTTCATCTGGGGCGGGATGTGATTATTTTAAAAAGCCTGCCCCAGGGGCAGGCTTTTATCTCGGACTAAACCGATGGGTGTTTATTTGCGGCGACGCTTACGCTCGGTGCGGGCATCTTTGGTGAGCTTGAGCTGACGAGCCTTGGCCGCTTCACGATCGGTTTTTTCTTCCGGTGCGTAGGGGTTGTCGCCACTGCGGAATTCAAAGCGCAGCGGGGTGCCGGTGACCTTCAAAATCTTGCGGAAGGTATTCATCAGGTAACGCTTGTAGCTGGTGGGCAGGGCATCGGTCTGGTTACCGTGCACCACAATGATCGGCGGGTTCAAACCACCCTGGTGGGCATAACGCAGTTTGATACGACGACCATTCACCATCGGTGGCTGGTGTTCACTGACCACATCCTGCAGCAGGGTAGTCAGGCGATTGGTTGTCCAGTGACTGGTGCAGGACTTGTAGGCTTTTTCAACCGAGCGGAATAACTCACCCACCCCCGTGCCGTGTAAGGCAGAGATGTAGTGCACATCGGCATAATCCACAAATTCCAGACGACGGCTGACGTCTTTTTTGATCTTGTCGCGGGATTCCTGATCCAGGTGATCCCACTTGTTAACGGCCAGTACCAGTGCCCGACCGGACTCCAGTACAAAGTTCAGCAGGTGCAGATCCTGATCCACCAGTCCAGTGCGACCATCAATCACCATCACCGCCACGTTACATTCCTTGATGGATTGCAGGGTTTTGACGATGGAGAATTTTTCTGCTATTTCCGTGACATTCTTGCGGCGGCGAATACCCGCAGTATCGACCAGCGTATAAGGCTTGCCGTTACGCTCAAAAGGGATGGTGATCGCATCACGCGTAGTGCCGGGCTGGTCAAATACAATAACGCGTTCTTCACCCAGGATACGGTTCACCAAGGTGGATTTACCCACATTGGGGCGACCAATGATGCCAAATTTCAGCTGGCGTGCGGCGTGTTTTTTGGATTCCTGCTCCAGTTCAACATCCTGTTCTTCAACACTGAGCAGGTCGACTTCACCCCATACAGGTTCTGTGGAAACAGGTTCCGGCATTGGCCCCAGCAACTCATCCAGCAGCCGGGTGATCATGGTACTAACCCCCCGGTTGTGAACGGCAGCAATCATCCAGGGTTCGGTGTTCATACCCAATGCATAAAACTCGGCACTGAAGGCGTGAGCATCCAGTCCATCGGTTTTGTTAACCACCAGATGGGCTTTTTTGTTGTTAACACGCAGGTACTGGGCAATCATTTCATCCGCAGCGGTCATGCCGGAACGGGCATCAACAATAAACAGCACCAGATCCGCTTCATCTATGGCGCGCAGTGACTGGCGTGCCATTTCAGCATCAATACCTTCTTCATCCCCACTGATACCACCAGTGTCGATGACAATGTAAGGACGTCCATCCACCTTGCCTTCACCATACTGGCGATCACGGGTCAG
Organism: Marinospirillum sp.; assembly: GCF_014859565.1. The sequence continues at coordinate 6,917 of NZ_JACUUA010000003.1, forward strand.
GCCAGGAAAGTCGGCAACCAGTGCATCACGGCTGCGGGTCAAACGATTAAAAAGCGTGGATTTGCCGACATTGGGTCGGCCCACCAGGGCAATAACAGGAGTCATGATGTTTATTTCTTCAGGGTAAACAGCCCAAGGCGGCCGCGTATGGAGTGCACCAGCAGTCGATCTTCATTAACCACTGGCGTTGCCCGGATACCATCCAGGTCAAAGTTGCGACGGCCTGTCAGTTCACCTGTTTCCGGATTAAGCAGATGGAGGTAGCCTTGAAAATCAGCAACCACCAGTGTGCCGGATAACAGAACAGGCTCTGTCAGTTCGCGGCCAAAAAGTGCATCTTGCATCCAGAGGCTGTTGCCACTGAACAGATCCAGCGCATGAATGCGGCTGGCTTCATCCACTACAAATACCTTTCTGTCATGGATGACCGGTGCATGATAACTGGATAAATCGCGGCTCCAGCGGCTGCGACCGGTAAAAGGGTCGAGCGCATGAGTCTGACCCTGATAAGAGTTGGCTATCAGTTGTCCTTCAGCAAGACGCGGCTGACCGTTTACATCAACCAGACGCTCAATATCGGTACGTCCCTGAGGCTGAGCAACACGAGCTTCCCAACGGGCTTGTCCGGTACGGTTATCTACAGCGACAACCTTGCCATTGGCAAAACCGGCAAAGGTTTGCAGGCTGGTGACCGTTGGTGTGGCGGTACCGCGCAGGGTTAATGCCGGGATCAGGCTGTCATGTAACCACAACTGCCGTCCGGTTTCGCGCTGAAATCCAGTCAGTTTACCGTCAGCGGTATGCACCACCAGCAGTTCATTGTGAATCTGGGCAGGGCTAAGGGCTTCACTGGACAGGCGCTCACGCCAGAGTTCATTGCCGGTGTTTAAATCAAGAGCCAGCAAATCACCGTTCTGAGTGGTGATATACAAAGTTGTGTTGTGCAGGGTTATACCTGAGCTGACACCAACTCCAAGGTCTTTTGACCAGAGCAGATCGGAGCGCAGAAAACCGCTGCGGGTTAGATCAAACGCCTGAACCTGTCCCTGTGCATCAGCAGCAATCAGATACTTGCCTTGCAGGGCAGGCAACAGCTGATAACCTCTCCAACGCTCACCATAACCCGAGTGATCCTGCCAGACACTGTGCAGTCGAGCTTCACCTGAATGTGATGGTAAGGGGGCTGGTGGGTACTGGGGTTCCGGCAGGCTACTGCAACCTGCCAGCAATACCGCCAGCAGGGTCGCAGTGATCCCTTTAAACAAGGTTTGATGCATCAGGCGTCCCCGTGGGCAGCCAGATTATCCAGCTTCATTTCCACCAGTGGTGCAGATTCACCTGCCGCACGGCTGGCATCCAGTGCACGCTGATAAGCTTCACGGGCTTGCAGAGCATCACCTTTGGACATCAGCAGATCACCACGCAGTGACTGGATTTCTGCAGTGAAGCCACCACTGTTGGGTACTTCCAGTAATACCAGGGCTTCATCAACCTGATCCAGAGAGTTCAGGATACGCGCCAGACGCAGGCGGGCAACCAGCTCAATGGCTTCTACACGGGTGGATTCCAGAGCAGAGCGCAGATGAGTCTGAGCCTGATCCAATTGATCACGTTCCACCGCCAGACGAGCGGCAAACAGGCGGGCGTAATCTGAATAAATGCTCTTGCTGAAGTCCGTGGTGAGGCGACGAATCAATTCATCAGCCTGCTGCTCACGGCTGTCACCCGTACCATTCATAACAATCTGGGTCAGATCGGTGTACAGCTGGGAGGCAGACTCAGCTTGGTTGACCTGATGACCTTCCCAGGCTTTCCATCCACCCACACCAGCGAGAGCGATGACAACACCGGCAATCATGGATTTTCCGTTTTTACTCCACCACTCTTTCAGGGATTCAAGTTGCTCTTCTTCACTACGCATAACGGATTTATCCTGAAGTTTATCAATGCAAAATGAGGGCTATCTTAACTGAGCTCAGCAGCTTTGCAAATGTTGATGCAGGAAACCTGCCAGATCACTCAATGCCACTTCGCTTTGTTCTTTGTTTTCGCGCAGGTATTTTACTGAAGCGACACCCCGCGCCATTTCATCTTCACCCAGTAATACCGCCAGGGCAGCACCGGATTTATCAGCTCGTTTGATCTGCTGTTTAAAACTGCCACCACCACAATGGGTCAGGATTCGCAGCTCTGGTTGTTCACTGCGCAGGCGTTCAGCCAGCAGCAGTGCATAACGATCAGCACCTTCACCGGAAGCCGCCATGTAAACATCCAGCTGTTGTTCCAGTTCTGCTGGAAAAACCGCCAGAGTCTCCAGTAACAGCACCAGGCGTTCCACACCCATGGCAAAACCAACAGCGGGTGTTGCCTTGCCACCCAGTTGCTCGACCAGTGCATCATAACGACCACCTGCACAAACCGTGCCTTGAGAGCCTAATGCAGTGGTAGTCCACTCAAATACAGTCTTGCCGTAGTAGTCCAGCCCTCTGACCAGTCGCGGATTAAGGGTATAGGTGATGCCAGCGGCATCCAGAAACTGGCAAAGACCGGCAAAATGTTGCCGACTCTCTTCATCCAGATACTGCTCAAAAGAAGGAGCATCCTGCAGAATTTCGCGGGTGCGGGTATCCTTGGAATCCAGAATGCGCAGCGGGTTGGTGCTCAGGCGACGCTGGCTGTCTTCATCCAGTTCACTTTTAAAGCTTTCCAGATAAGCGGTCAGTGCACTGCGGTATTCAGCACGGGCGGCAGAGCTGCCCAGTGTGTTCAGTTCCAGTGTTAGATGATCAAGAATCCCCAGATCACGCCATAAACGTGCCGACAGCAGAATTAATTCAGCATCAATGTCGGGGCCGTTAAGACCAAAGGTTTCCACACCGATTTGGTGAAACTGGCGGTAACGTCCTTTTTGCGGACGTTCGTGGCGAAACATCGGTCCTTGATACCAGAGACGCTGTTGCTGATTAAACAGCAGGCCATGTTGTTCAGCCGCCCGCACACAACCGGCGGTACCTTCCGGGCGCAGGGTGAGGCTATCACCGTTGCGGTCTTCAAAGGTGTACATCTCTTTTTCGACAATATCCGTGACTTCACCAATGGAGCGTTTAAACAGAGCGGTTTGCTCAACAATCGGCATACGGATTTCGCGGTAGCCATAACGAGACAGCAGCTGGCGTACCTTGCCTTCCAGAAACTGCCAGCGGGGGCTGACATCGGGGAGCAGATCGTTCATACCGCGTATGGCTTGAATCTTCTTGGACACTGATGATTTTCCTGTGATGATCTTGAAAATAATAAAATCGAGTCTTTAACCGCGCAGAATCAGTTGATCCAGGGCGGCTTGTTTTTCAGCGGCTTTTTCACGGATCAATTGCTCAAGGTGATCCACTAGGCCGTCACTGACAGTTTTACTGGCCGGTTTGCCGTCGATGTAAATCAGGTGTTGGGGTGAGCCGCCAGTCAGACCAAGATCCGCCTCACGGGCTTCGCCGGGACCATTCACCACACAACCGATTACTGCCACATCCAGCGGGGTCAGCAGGTCTTCCACACGATTTTCGAGTTCGTTCATGGTGGCGACTACATCAAAGTTCTGACGTGAACAACTGGGGCAGGCAATAAAGTTGATGCCTTTGCTGCGTAAGCGCAGACTTTTTAACAGATCAAAACCGACTTTTACTTCTTCCACCGGATCAGCTGCCAGTGAAACACGCAGGGTGTCACCTATGCCTTCCATCAGCAGGATACCCAGACCCACCGCTGACTTAACCGTGCCGGAACGCAGGCCACCGGCTTCGGTGATACCCAGATGCAGAGGTTGTTCCACCTCGCTGGCCAGCTGACGATAAGCAGCAACAGCCATAAACACATCCGAAGCCTTAACACTGATTTTGTATTCCTGAAAGTCCAGGCGATCCAGGTAGCTGGCATGGCGCAAGGCAGATTCCACCAGAGCGGCAGGGGTTGGCTCGCCGTATTTTTTTTGTAGGTCTTTTTCCAGTGAACCGGCGTTTACACCGATACGAATTGAAATACCTTTATCCCGTGCGGCTGCAACAACTTCACGCACTCGGGCTTCATTGCCGATGTTGCCGGGGTTGATGCGTAAACAATCCACACCCAGTTCCGCCACCCGCAGGGCAATTTTGTGATCAAAATGAATATCGGCAATCAGCGGTGTTTGTACCAGCTGACGAATTTTACCAAAGGCTTCTGCGGCTTCCATGCTGGGTACGGATACCCGCACCAAATCCACTCCGGCCTTTTCCATGCGACGTATCTGGGCAACCGTGGCATCCACATCACAGGTTTCTGTGTTGGTCATGCTCTGAACACTGATGGGTGCATCACCACCCACCAGAACGGAGCCGACACGAATCTGGCGGGACTTGCGACGTTGAATCGGGGAGGTGTGCTGCATGATGTGTACCGGATAGCGTGAGGAGTTAATCAATACGGGTTAATCAATACTGATGGAAGCATAGCCATTGGGACGAATGCGTGAGGTGAAGTCATAGGCTGCACCCCGGTAATAAACGGATGCTACATGGCCGTAACCAAATACCATGCGGAAAGGGGGTTGCCCTTCCAGCACGATGGCTTCACCTTCACGCATCAGACTGGCGTGCAGGATACGATCAGTCTGGTCGCGTACTTCCACCCAGCAATCACCACTGAAGCTGAGTGCAACCAGACGATCATTACCTAAGGTTGTTGATGCAACATCTGTACCTGACTCAAGGTTGCGTACCGAAACAACTGGAGGTAATGCCGGTGTGGCGGGAGAGGCCCGCTGCCTGACGACTGCTGGCGGTGGAGTGGATTCAGGTTCTGCTGGTTGCTGTTGTGGTGCATCAGCTGCCTCAATAGGCGTTTCATCACTGAGCTGAGTTTCAGTTTCTGAATTAGCTGCTTCCGGCTGCTCCAGTGGGGCAATGATGGTTTGCCCGTCCAGTGTCTCTACCTTGACTTCCTGACTGGAAACTCCCGGTAGATTTTCAACACTGCGGCTTTGCCACCAGATAATAATAATGCTGATCAACGCCAGCACCACCAGCACACTAAAGAGTTTAAACAGCAGACTACTGGTGTTCTTTTCCGGTTTCAGACTCTGTACCGGGCGGTTTTTTTCCTGTTCTTGCATCTCGGGATAATGAGCATGAAAACAACGCAGCACTTCTTCGGCATCAATGCCAAGAAAACGTGCATAGGCGCGTAGGTAACCCTTTACAAAGGTAGTGCTGTGTAGCGGCTCAAATTGTTCATTTTCCAGTGCTGTTACATAAGCCGGTAGAAAATTCAGTTTTAGTGCCACTTCTTCTTTGGAGAGGCCTTTGGCTTCACGTGCTTTTTTCAGAAGCTCGCCGGGACGACTGCAGTTAACCTGGTGGGCGTTATCGCCATCCGGGTGCTGCTGATTTTCTTGTTGCTGGTCTGTCATGATCTCTGGAATCCTCAGTTTGCAGGTTCCTGGTTATGGTTGGCTGAAGTCTTTAAAAGGTCTTCAATATACCGCTGCTCTGGTTGATTACCGGTTTTTTGAGCCAGATCAAGTGCGGCTCTAAGTGTGGGTTCGTCTCTGACACCTGCACTACGCAGAAAGTGCCAGTGTTGCTCTGCCCGGTTGAGTTGTCCCTGATCCAGGCGCAGCATCAATAATTCCCGGTGTGAATTCACAGCGCTGCGATTAAGTTCCACGGCGCGTTGAAAGTGATCAGTGGCAGCACTTTGTTGATTTAATTGCAGCTCAACATACCCCAGATTCTCAAAAATCATCGAACGATTGGGGTAACGGATGTCTTCACTGGCTTTTTTCAGCTCAGTCCGTGCCTCATCATAACGGCTTTGGCTGAATAAAAAAGCGGCATAGTTGTTTCTGGCAGCAGTTTTATGTGGGTCTGCTTGTAAAGTTTTTTTAAAGTAGTCATCTGCAAGCTGGTTTTCACCCTGCTCCTGCAGGCTTAAAGCCATGCCGTGCAGGGCTCTGGCATGGCGAGGTCGCAAGTCCAGTGCCAACTGAAAATCCTGCATGGCTCGTATCGGTTGATCAAATTCAAGGTAACCCATACCCCGGTTGGCATAAGCCAGAGCCTGTTTGTCAGGATCGGTTTGTTCCCAGGGTGGTGTTGTGGCGCAACCAGTCAGCAGGATCAGCAACAACAAGGGAATCAATTTTGACATCACATGACTCCTTAATTGGATGGTGGCAGATCCAGCTGGGTGGCGGCAATACGGTTCTGATCCGCATAACGGGCACTGCGACGGGTTTTATCCTGCACCCTGCCAACCAGCTGACCACAGGCTGCGTCTATATCTTCACCACGGGTGGTGCGTATCGGTGCTGAGTAACCCTGTTCGTGTAACCAGCTCTGAAAACGCATCACCTGATTACGCGATGGGCGTTCGTAGCCTGAGTCCGGAAAAGGGTTAAACGGAATCAGGTTGATCTTGCAGGGCAGTTGTTTTAACAGTGCTGCCAGTTCCAGTGCATGCTGCTGTTGGTCGTTGATTCCGGCCATCAGGGTGTATTCAACAGTAATCTCACGGGAGTCACCGCATTTTTTTAGATAACGCTTGCAGGCATCCAGCAGTTCCTGAATTGGGTATTTACGATTGATGGGCACCAGTTGGTTGCGCAGTTCATCATTGGGCGCATGTAAAGAGATGGCCAGTGAGACATCAATATCGTCGCCCAATTGATCCAGCTGGGGTACCAGCCCGGAGGTAGAGAGGGTGACACGGCGTTTGGACAGGCCGTATCCATTGTCATCCAGCATGATGCGCATGGCATCCACTGCTGGTTGATAATTCATCAGTGGTTCACCCATCCCCATCATCACCACATTGGTGACCGGACGATTACTACTGTCCTTGCGGGGGCCGAAGGATTTTTGCGCCACCCACACCTGTCCGATAATTTCAGCAGGAGTGAGGTTGCGCTGAAACCCCTGCTTGCCGGTGGAGCAGAAAGAACAATCCAGTGAACAGCCCACCTGTGAAGAAACACAAAGAGTGCGGCGATTGTCTCCAACCGGAATGAGTACCGCTTCAACATGGCTGCCATTACCCACTTCCAGTACCCATTTACGTGTACCGTCAGAGGAAATGTCTTCCAGCACCACCTTGGGTGGGCGGATTTCAGCACAGGCGTTGAGTTTTTCCCGCAGCACTTTACTGAGGTCGGTCATTTGTTCAAACGAATCAGCACAACGGTGGTGCATCCATTTCATGATCTGGGCAGCGCGGAATTTTTTTTCGCCCAGTTGCACAACAAAAAACTCCTCTAGCTGCGGCAGGGTTTTGCCCAGCAGGTTGATTTTTTCTGATGTTGAGCTGGTGGAATCGAAGCACGTCATGGTGATTGCCTGGTTACCAAAAGGGTGAAGTCTGGCTAAAAAAGGTCGGCGTTACAAGCAGCTGTTAAAAGCAACAAAAGGGCAGACGCTGGTCTGCCCTTCTGATTTTCGGTAAAAACGGATCAACCGCGTGGGCAGATTTCGTTGTCACCGAAGAAATAGGCAATCTCACGAGCTGCCGAAGTGGTTGCATCAGAACCGTGCACTGCATTGGCATCAATAGAGCTGGCAAAGTCAGCACGGATAGTGCCTGCAGCGGCTTCTTTAGGGTTGGTGGCACCCATCAGATCACGGTTTTTTAATACCGCGCCTTCACCTTCCAGCACCTGTACAACAACTGGACCGGAGGTCATGAAAGCAACCAGGTCTTTGAAAAAAGGACGCTCTTTGTGTTCGGCGTAAAAACCTTCTGCCTGTTCACGGCTCAGGTGTTGCATTTTGGCGGCGACAATCTGCAGGCCTGCTTTTTCAAAGCGCGACAGAATTTCGCCAATAACATTTTTGGCAACAGCATCGGGCTTAATGATGGACAGTGTACGCTCAACAGCCATGTAAATCTCCAGTGAGAGGGGTTATAAAAAATGTGGATTAAACTTTCGGCGTAATTATACGCTGAAGCTTTCTCCACAACCACACTCGTCTTTCACACGGGGGTTGTTAAAGCGGAAATAACGGTTCAGACCGTCTTTGACATAATCCACCTCCGTGCCATCCATCATTGGCAGACTGTCCTGATCCACAATCACCTTCACACCATGCTGCTCAAAAACCGCATCATTGGCTTCAATACGATCGGCAAAATCCAGCACATAAGAAAAACCGGAACAACCACTGGGTTTTATTTTCACACGCAAACCTTCACCCTCGCCGCGATCTTTAAGGCAGCGGGTGATGTGTTCAGCGGCAGCGGCAGAAATGGAAACGGACATGATGGTTTACCTCTTTAGTCTTGCATCTTCAGACGCTCAAGCGCCTGATTCAGTTGTTGTCCAGCGCTTCTGGCTTGATCCTGAGTTAGGTAACGCCCGAAGCTGAAGCGGATGGAACTAAGTGCCAGTTCACGCTCCAGTCCCAGTGCAGTTAATACATAAGACGGGTCAAGGCTGGCAGAGTTGCATGCTGATCCGGTGGAAACGGCAAGTTCTGGAAGCGCCATAATCAGCGTTTCCGCCTCAATACCGGGGAAACCCAGATTAAGGATGCCCGGCCAGTTGTCTGATCTGGCCGCATGCTGCTGATAAAAATCCGGGTTCAGCTGCTGCAAAAATTGCTCGCGGCAGCGGGTGATGTGTTCCCGGTCAGCCTGCAAACTAGCTTGTGCCATTTCAGCAGCCAGCCCCATGCCCACTAACTGATGGGTCGGCAGGGTGCCGGAGCGCATGCCACGTTCATGGCCACCGCCGTGAATGATAGCCTGCAGATGTACCGCAGGCTGGCGGCGCACATACAGTGCACCCACACCCTTGGGGCCATAAAACTTGTGGGCGCTGATTGACAGTAGATCCACCTGCAACTCATGAACATTAATTGGCAGTTTACCGGCGGCTTGGGCAGCATCGACATGAAAAAGTGCTGTGTGATCTTTTAGTAATTCACCCACCTGGGCTACTGGATTTACACAGCCCAGCTCATTGTTGACCAGCATCAGTGACACCATAAGGGTATTGGGTGTCAGCGCTTCAGCGACCTGTTCCACACGGATACAGCCTTGGGCATCGGGTTGCAAACGGGTAATCTTATAACCCTGAGCTTCCAGCCAGCTGCAAGTATCCAGCACCGCCTTGTGTTCCAGTGCCGAGGTGATGATATGCCGCCCCTTGTCCGGATTGGCACGTGCAGCACCAATCAAGGCCAGGTTATTGGCTTCAGTGGCGCCGGAAGTCCAGACCATTTCGCGCAGGTCGGCGTTAAGCAAGCCCGCCACCTGACGCCGGGCTTTTTCAACCGCTTGTTCCGCCTGCCAGCCTGCCAGATGTGAACGTGAAGCCGGATTGGCAAAACAGCCATCCAGCGTCAGGTATTCAGACATCAGCGCGGCGACTTCAGGGGCTGCCGGTGTGGTGGCTGCATAATCCAGATAAATCAAGGGGTTCATTACACAATCGAGCCTAGGAGTTAAACAGCAGAAAGGTGAATTTTTTCAGAAAAATTCGATGGACTCTGGAGCGGCTGGCTGGTGTTTTTTTCCAGTTTAGCCTTCAGGCCTTCCTCTTTTTCCACCAGCTCAGCCAGGCTGATGCCATTAAGAAACTGGTGAATCTGATCAGAAAGCTGGCACCACAGGTGATGAGTCAGGCAGGTATGACCCTGACGGCAATCACCCTTACCACGGCAGCGGGTGGCATCCACCGACTCATTCACAGCATCAATCACCTGGGCAATAAAAATTTCCGAGCTGTCACGTGCCAGCTGATAACCACCACCCGGGCCACGGACACTGGTGACCAGTTCGTTGCGGCGCAGTCTGGCAAATAGCTGCTCCAGATAAGACAAGGAAATTTCCTGTCGGCTGGAAATATCAGCCAGAGAAACCGGACCCTTGCGTGCATTTAGCGCAAGATCCAGCATGGCCGTGACCGCGTAGCGGCCTTTGGTAGTCAGTCGCATGAAAAAAATTTCCCTTAATAAAGGTAGGTGCACTGATTATGCAAAGACCGCGTATTTTAGTCAAGTAATGGCGTAATTTCAGTTGCTTTCCTGGCTGCGCAGGTAGTCCTCATAGTTGCCGTTAAAGTCGACAATGCCGGTCGGTGTCAACTCAATGATGCGGGTTGCCAGCGTGGAAACAAACTCACGGTCGTGGCTGACAAACAGCAGGGTACCGGCATAGTTTTCCAGCGCCAGGTTCAGTGATTCGATGGACTCCATATCCAGGTGGTTGGTGGGTTCATCCATCACCAGAATATTGGGACGCTGCAGCATCAGTTTGCCAAACAGCATGCGTCCCTGCTCACCGCCAGAGATCACTTTTACGGACTTGTCGATGTCTTTCTGGGAAAATAGCAAACGCCCCAGCGTGCCACGAATCACCTGCTCGTCGTCTTTTTCCTGCCCCCAGTAAGCCATCCAGTCATACAGGGGTTTATTCTGCTCAAACTCGTGAGCATGATCCTGAGCGTAATAACCGATGTTGGCATTCTCTGACCACTTCACCTTGCCGCTGCTGGGTTCCAGATCTCCCACCAGGCATTTCAGCAGCGTGGATTTACCAATACCATTGGGGCCGATGATGGCAATACGCTCACCCACATTGACCTGCAGGTTAAAACCGCGAAAGAGTTCTTCGTCGAAGGATTTGGACAGACCTTCCACTTCCAGCGCGGTACGGTGCAGTTTTTTGTCCTGCTCAAAACGAATAAACGGGTTCTGACGGCTGGAGGGTTTGATCTCGGCCAGCTGGATTTTGTCGATCTGTTTGGCACGGGAGGTGGCCTGCTTGGATTTCGAAGCGTTGGCCGAGAAGCGGCTGACAAAGGCCTTCAGATCCGCAATCTGGGCTTTTTTCTTGGCGTTATCCGCCTGCATCTGCTCGCGTGCCTGGGTGGAGGCCAGCATGTATTCGTCATAGTTGCCGTGGTACAGGCGCAGTTCGCCATAATCCAGGTCAGCCATGTGGGTGCAGACACTATTCAGGAAATGGCGGTCGTGCGAAATAATCACCATGGTGCAATTGCGCTGGTTCAGCACACCTTCCAACCAGCGAATGGTGTTGATATCCAGGTTGTTGGTCGGTTCGTCCAGTAGCAGAATTTCCGGATCAGAAAACAGTGCCTGAGCCAGCAGTACCCGCAGCTTAAAACCGGGGGCAATTTCACTCATCGGGCCGTAGTGCTGCTCTACTGGAATACCCACACCAATCAACAACTCACCGGCACGGGATTCAGCGGTATAACCATCCAGCTCGGCAAATTCACCTTCCAGTTCACCGGCACGAATGCCGTCTTCTTCAGTCATTTCTGCTTTGGAATAGATGGCATCACGCTCGGCTTTGATCGTCCAGAGTTCTTCGTGCCCCATGATCACCGTGTCGATGACACTGTATTGCTCGTAAGCAAACTGATCCTGCCGTAGCTTACCCAGGCGCTCGTTTGGCTCCTTGGACACATTACCGGCCGATGGTTCCAAATCACCACCGAGGATTTTCATAAAAGTGGACTTACCGGAGCCATTAGCTCCGATCAGGCCGTAACGGTTGCCGTTACCGAATTTGACAGAGACGTTTTCAAACAGTGGCTTGGCGCCAAACTGCATGGTGATGTTGGCCGTGGTCAGCAAGGGAATTTACTCAATTGGATGAACAGAAAAAATAAGAAGGGAAACAGGCTGCGCATTATGCCACAGCACCAGCCGTTACCAAAATGAACGACTGATGATTATTTGCCTGCAGGCGTATGTTGCAAGGTACTGAGCGGGTCGACCAGAAGCTGTAACAGGCCAGAGCGGCATTCAAAATAAACCACGCGGAAGGTATCAACATTCAGGCCGGCATCAGGCTGTTGATACCGGCCTTAATTCAGAGCTTGCAGAAAGCTTTTGGCCTGCTGCAGAACCATCACCTCGGTAGTTTCTGTTTCGATATCATGCAGAATCACCAGTTCACCACGCTGCAACTGTTGTTTCAGTTGAGTTGTCCAGTTCTGGATACCCTCTTCACTGGTGGTGTCATAACCCTGACGGGTGACAAACACCTCCAGCAGGGCATCCAGCGTGGTTGCTTCCAGCAGCGAAGACGGGATTTCCACAAAACGTTGGTGCATAGCAGAAAGTTACCTTTAAAACGAGCAGGGGCAAATATGAGATGAACAGTGTAACAAGTTGCAGTAGCTATTCCAGTTCAGACAAGCACTGCAGTAAACCCGCTTCATCCAGCACCGCCACACCCAGTGATTCCGCTTTAGTCAGTTTCGAACCGGCGGCAGCACCCGCCACCACACGGCTGGTCTTTTTTGAGACACTGCCAGAAACCTTGGCTCCCAGCGCCTCCAGCCGCTCTTTGGCCTGATCGCGGGTCAGGCTGTCCAGACTGCCGGTCAGCACCCAGGTCTGGCCGGTTAGCGGCAGGTCTTCGCGGCGGCGCTCGGCTTCTGGCCAAGCAATGCCCTGATCCAGCAAATCCTGTATGGTTTCCAAGTTATGGGGCTCAGCAAAAAAGGCGCGGATATGCTGCGCGACTATTGGGCCGATGTCATCCACATCCAGCAGCTCTTCTTTGCTGGCTTTCATCAGGGCATCCAGGGTGCCAAAATAGCGGGCTAGGTTGGCTGCGGTGGCTTCACCGACTTCACGGATGCCCAGTGCATAAATAAAACGCGCCAGGGTGGTTTGTTTGCTGGTTTGTAAAGCTTGCAGCAAATTGGATGCTGATTTTTCAGCCATGCGCTCCAGCGCGGCCAGTGGCTCCAGCTCCAGGCGATAAAGATCAGCGGGGCTTTTTACCCGCTCAGCATCCACCAGCTGCTCAATCAGTTTGTCACCTAGGCCTTCAATATCCATGGCCTTGCGACTGGCAAAATGTTTCAGCGCCTCCTTGCGCTGGGCGGCACAATACAGGCCACCAGTACAGCGATACACCGCCTCACCTTCGGCACGCTCCACATGGGAACCACATACCGGGCAAGCTGCTGGCACCTGAACTTCTCTGGCATCCGCAGGACGCTGTTCAATAATCACCCGGACAATTTGCGGAATCACATCACCGGCGCGGCGCACAATCACACTATCGCCGATGCGTACACCCAGCCGTGCCACTTCATCCATATTGTGCAGGGTGGCGTTGGATACGGTGACACCCGCTACCTGCACTGGCTCTAGCCGAGCCACCGGGGTGACAGCACCGGTACGTCCCACCTGAAACTCCACATCCAGCAGCTGGGTGATTTGTTCCTGTGCCGGGTATTTAAAAGCGGTTGCCCAACGCGGCTCACGGGCACGAAAACCCAGTTCGGCCTGCAGGCGTAGATCATTGATTTTTAGTACTGCTCCATCAATATCAAAGGGTAATTGATCACGCTGAGCCGCCAAGTTATCACAGAAATTCTTTAATCCGGCATAACCCTGCACACAACTCAACAGGCTGCTGATTTTAAAACCCCAGCCTTTTAACTGTTGCATGGCCAGCCAGTGGGTGGCGGCGGCAAAACCTTCACTGATCTGCGCTACTTGATAAGCGGTGAACTCCAGCGGGCGGGTGGCGGTGATACGTGGGTCGAGTTGACGCAGACTACCGGCAGCGGCGTTGCGTGGATTGGCAAGGGTTTTTTCACCGGCCAGACGTGCCCGTTCATTTATGGCTTCAAAAGTAGCACGTGGCATATACACTTCACCGCGTACTTCCAGCAGCGCTGGCAAGGGCTGATCGGGTGTTTCACGGCGCAGGCGCAAGGGGATGGAGCGCAGAGTTTTCAGGTTTTCGGTGATGCCTTCGCCCGTTTGTCCATCACCCCGCGTAACACCCTGCACTAACTGACCCTTCTGATAAATCAGGCTGATGGCCAGACCATCCAGTTTGGGTTCACAGCAGAATTCTGCTTGATCCACTGCCCGCCCCAGATCATCCAGCTCCCGCATCACACGGCTTACAAAAGCTTGTAGGCTTGCATCATCAAAGACGTTACCCAAGGACAACATGGGTACTTGATGAGTGACAGATGGAAAGGCTTTCAGTGGCTCGGCCCCCACCCGCTGGGTCGGGGAGTCCGCAGAGATTAGCTCAGGATGTTCACTCTCTAACTGTTGTAATTCACGAAACAGCCGGTCGTATTCAGCATCCGGCACACTGGGATCATCCAGCACATAATAACGGTAGTTGTGTTCGTTCAGCTGCTGGCGCAGCGACTGAATACGTTGATTAGCAGTTGCGGTAGTCATCTGGCAGGTATCCTGCAGGTCAAAGTGCCTGATTCAAATTCAGCTGAATCAGGTCTTGCCTGCTTTTCTGGCTTTCAGGCGGGTCTGGTGTTCAAAATCCTTGATGCGCTGGCGGTAGTGTTCCACCGTCTGCTGGGTCAGGTTACTGCGTTGTTCATCCTGCAGTTCTGCACCCCAGTGTTTTTCCATCACTCGAGCTGTTGCCAGCATTCGCTCAAAGACGGCCATGGGCTGACGTGCATTGGGCAGTGGCATCACCAGCACCAGACCTGCCGTGCTGAAGTCACTCATCTGTTCATCTTCAAAACAACCCGGCGCAAACATATTAACCAACGAAAAGCCAAGAACGGACTGACCATTCTTTTCTTCCACATAATGATAAAAACCGGACAAGCTCAAACGCATCCCAATGATGTCCATGAATTTTCTCAGATGAGAGCCGGGGAAGGGTTTGTCATCCGGTGCCTGAACATTGATGGTCAAAAACTCTTCAGCAACTGCCCAGGCACTTTTCTCCACATTCATCAGAAAAGCTGCGCGCAAGTGGTTTTCCTGATCTTCAGTATCATCTTCACTCTGGTAGGCTTCCAGTTCTGCTGCGGTTAAAGCAGGGGTTTCTTCAGCTGGCGCCGCTGCCCGGTCAGTACTGTGGGTTGATTGCATTCCTGCTGGCAGTTCCAGATCGACTAGGTCGTCCAAAGATTGAAATTGATCATCTAGGTTGTTTTCATATTCAAAGGCTTGGGGTTCATCTGCATCAGGCTCAGTGTGCAGCTGTTTACGATCCTGCAAGCGCTGCAGCTCACGTTGCTGTTCTTGCATGGAGCGCTTGGATTCAGCCACAAAATCAGGGTCCAGCTCAAACTGGCGGCGCATTCTTTCCCACGCCAGTTCTTCATCCTCTTCTTGACGGGGCTGATGATGCAGAGAGGTTTCAGCTTCAGCCCATTCGTTCTCAGCCTGAGGATCATCATCGGTGTCTACTTCAGAAAAAGCCGGCTGTTGGTGTTTATTCTGTTGATCCTGCGGCATTGACTCATCAGCAGGACTGAGTTTGTTACGCAGTACCGGAATAGGATCGTCATCAAAAACTTCGATCTTGTCAAAGAGGGGGTCAAGCTCTTGCTGAGCCGCAGAGTTTCTGGCGTCTTCATCCCGTATTCCGGGCAGCTCACGGGCAATTTGGGCACGGCGTTCGGCTTCTTCAGGGTCTTCATAATCATCATCAGCCTGACGACGAGCAGCACGCTTGCGGCGTAGGGCATCGAGCAGCACCAGTACAAAAACTACAGCACCCAGCAGTATCAAGCCTTCTTGCAAACCCATATAAAATTCTGCCTCTGCCCCTGAACCTTCAAAACACGGAATGTTACCAAGTTTATGTAAGGCTTACAGTAAAAATAACGTCAGCTTGCGACCATAGCAGAAGCTTCTTCAAGGTCAACACTCACCAATCTGGAGACACCTGGCTCCTGCATGGTGACCCCCATCAGCTGTTCAGCACTTTCCATCGCTTGTTTATTGTGGGTAATGTAGATGAATTGAATGCGACCGGACATTTCTTTCACCAGTCGTGCATAACGTCCAACGTTGGCATCATCCAGTGGTGCATCCACCTCGTCCAGCATACAAAAGGGTGCAGGGTTCAGCTCAAAAATGGAAAACACCAGAGCCAGCGCGGTCAGGGCTTTTTCACCGCCGGATAATAGATGAATGGTGGCATTTTTTTTACCGGGCGGTCGTGCCATGATGGCTACACCGGTTTCCAGCAGGTCATCACCGATCAACTGCAACCAGGCCGTGCCACCACCAAACACGCGCGGAAAAAGTTCCTGTAATCCCTGATTAACCTGTTCAAAGGTTTCCTTGAAGCGCAGACGGGTTTCCCGGTCGATACGACTGATGGCCTGATCCAGGGTATTCAGTGCATCTTCCAGTTCAGCATTCTGGGCATCCAGATAATCCTTGCGCTCAGCCTGCTGGTCGTATTCTTCAATGGCGGCCAGGTTGATGGCTCCCAGGCGACGAATGCGTTCTTGGGTATCTTCCAATTCTGCTTGCCAGCGGGATTCCAGTGCATCTTCCGGCAGCTGCTCCATCACCAAACGCAGGGTGAGATCCAGCTCACGCAGCTGCTCCAAATGGCTGTCACGCTTGACCATTAACCCCTGCTGTTGCAGGCGCTGTTGTTCCAGCAGGCCGCGCAGGCGATCCAGTTCCCGATCCTGCAGCGTGCGTTGTTGTTCCAGTTCCCGTTGTTCCTGTTGTGCCAGTTGTTGCACCTGCCGCAGCTGTTGTACCTGTTCTTCCTGCTGCTGGTGTTCTTGCAACAGATTATCCAACTGTTCGGTGTGTTCATCACCGGGTTCGCGTGCGGCTTCCAGCTCCAGCAACAGTTGCTGATGTTTTTCCAGCTGTGCCTGACGCTGGTGTTGCAGGCGCTGTAACGCCTGATTGGCCGCCTGCTCACGGGTGATTAATTGTTGTTGCCGCAGTCGGGCTTCCTGCAAGGCCTGTTGCTTTAGACGCGACTGCTGGCGGGCTGTATCACGCTGCTGCTGCAGGGTTTCGCGCTGCTGCTGACGGTTATCCCGCTGCTCAGTGTTGCTCTCTACCTGCAGCAGAGATTCCTGCCACTGGTGTTGATCCTGCTCCAGTTGCTCCAGCAGGTTATGTTGTTCCTGCTGCAGCTGGTGTAATTCTTCTTGCAGTTGCTGGCTACGCTGCTGACTGTGCTGGATACGGGTTTGCAGGCTGGCATGACTACTGCTGAGTTCCGCCAGTTGGGTCTGCAGGGGTTTGCGCTGTCGGGTTAATTCCTGCAGCTGGGTTTCACAGCTCTCCAGTGCCACAGCGGTCTGATCTTCCTGCTGTTGCAACACCTCCAGCTGTTGTTCCAGCTGCGCCTGTAATTCTTCCAGCCGTCGGATTTCCTGCTGTCTGGCCAGCACACCGGTATTCCTTGCCTGTTTCGCCTGCAAATGCAGGCCATCAACAAACATCTGTTCACCGCGTGGTGTGATCAGGCTATGACCGGGGGGTAAATTCTGGCGTGTTGCACTGGCCTGACTCAGGGTTTCACAGGTATGGATTTGTTGTAATCGAGCAGTCAGGCTGGCGGGTAGTTGCCGGGGATTATGGATTTTTTGCCACAGGCTAGGGTAGCTGGTTTCAACCATCGCTTGCCCCTGCTGATACAACAGCAGATCACCGGCAGGCAGATCCTGCAAACGCTCCGGCAAGTTGTTATCCAGTGGTACTTCACTGAGCAAAGCACTAAGACTGTCTTTTAATGCCACTTCGACAGCTTTTTCCCAGCCACTTTCGACTTGTAACACTTCTCCGAGGCGTGGCCAGTGATGCAGTTCCTGTTCTTGCAACCAGTGCTCCAGCTCAGCATCCTGTCCATCCAGCTCTGCCTGCTGCAAGGCCTGCAGTGAAGCTAACCGCCCCTGTTGCTGTTGCAGTTGGGTGGTTAACTGGTTCAGTTGCTGCCGCAGTTGTTTCTGTTGTTCCTGTAACTGGCTGCGTTCTTCGCGCCGAGTGTCTTCACTGGCATCCATTTCCAGCAGCCGATCCTGCAGGGCTTCACGCTCCATTGCCAGTTGTTCAACCTGTTCTTCTTCGTCACTGATGTCTGTCAGGCTGGTTTGTTGTTCCTGCAGACGGCTCATTCGTTCACGCAGGCTGTGCAGGCTGCGTTCATGCTGCTGGATACGCGCCTGTGCCAATGCGGCTTCACGCTGATCCTTTTCCGCACCCGATACAAAACTGTCCCAGCTGTGCTGCAGTTGATGCAGTTGTTCTTCCAGCTGATCCAGCGTTTCCTGCTCGATGGCATCCTGTTCCGCCAGCTCCTCCACCAGCGGGGTGGTTTCTGCCAGTTCTTCCTGCAACTGGATTAACAGTTCCTGATCCTGTTGTTGTTCTTCTTCCGCTTTACGCTGCTGCTGCGCCAGTTGCTCCAGCTCCACCTGTAACTGACGTTCACGTTGCTGGCGGTGTTGCAGACCCTGTTCCAGACGGGCAATTTGCAGGCTGGTTTCGGTGAGGGTTTTCTGGGCAAGATCCAGTGCATCACTGGCCTGAGCCTGACGTTCACGACTGGATTCCAGCCGAGCTTCACCTTGACGCAGGGTGACTAGGCAGGCTTCTTGCTTTAATTCCAATTCAGCCAGCTGTTCAAGGGTAGCCGCCAGTCGGTGATCCGCTTCACGCCAGCGCAAAACCGCCAGTTCGGATTTATACCGCCGTTCACTGGCTTTGAGTTGCTGAAAACGCCGTGCTGCCTCTGCCTGACGACCCAGACGTTCCAGTTGGCGACCCAGCTCATCACGCACATCGCTGAGACGCTCCAGATTTTCTTGGGTGCGTTTCATGCGGTTTTCGGTTTCGCGGCGGCGTTCTTTGTATTTGGAGATCCCTGCAGCTTCTTCCAGATACACCCGCAACTCTTCCGGGCGTGCCTCGATCAGGCGCGAGATCATGCCTTGTTCAATAATGGCGTAACTGCGCGCACCTAAGCCGGTGCCAAGAAACAGATCGGTGATATCCCGGCGGCGGCATTTGGTGCCATTCAGCAGGTAACTGGACTGGGCGTCACGGGTGACCACCCGCTTGACGGATATTTCAGCATACTGGGCATAAGCCCCGCCCAGTTTGCCTTCACGATTATCAAAAATCAGTTCGATTGAAGCCTGACCGACCGGCTTGCGATTACGCGAGCCGTTAAAAATCACGTCGGTCATGGATTCGCCACGCAGGTACTTGGCGGAAGACTCACCCATCACCCAGCGCACCGCATCAATGACGTTGGATTTGCCACAGCCGTTGGGACCGACAATGGCCGTCATGTTGCTTTTAAAACTCACCGTGGTGGGGTCCACAAAGGACTTGAACCCCGCCAGCTTGATGGCTTTCAGGCGCATGGATGTGGTTTTCCCTTACAACTGTCGGTTGATTTCCAGCTCCACGCGCTGCTGACCATCCACCTTCAGCACCTCGGTTTGTCCTTGCCAGTCACCTTCCTGAGCCTGAGGCGTGCCACCCATGGCTACACGCGCATGAATCACTACTCGTTCCACCGAGGACAACTTGTGATCCGGCATCATGGACTGTTTATCACTCAGTTGTACTGTGGCCGGTAAATCCGCCACACTCAGACGGGCAGCAGCAACCGGTGCACCTGTACCACCCTCCGGTTGTACAAAAATGAATACAGTAGCTCTGGGATCAGTCAGCAAGGAAGCAGCATTACTGAGGCTGACTGTCACGGCAAACAGCGGCCCTGTGCTGCCTTCCAATGGTTCCATACC
This sequence comes from Marinospirillum sp., assembly GCF_014859565.1. The sequence continues at coordinate 26,454 of NZ_JACUUA010000003.1, forward strand.
CAGGCGTTGACGCACATCCTCAATCCCTTCACGTAGAGATTCCACCGCGGAGATATTACCTGCGCGGGGTAAAGCAGCTTCCCAGTGACGACGTGCGGCATCCCAGTCCTGCTGCTGGTAAGCGACCATACCCATAAAGCTGAGTGTCGCTGGGTCGTTCGGGTCCAGCGCAAAGGCCTGATCAATCAGCGCCTGAACTCTGGGTGTGGCTCTGCTGCCATCACGGAAATACAAAGCCTGCGCCTGTTGTGCCAGCAAACGTGCACTGGGGCCATCAATCCGGATGATTTCTTCGATTGCCGCTGCACCCTCTTCCAGCCGCCCCATATCCAGATAAATACGCGCCAGCAGTGACCAGCCTTCAACATCATCCGGGTTAGCTTTTACAGTATCTTCCAGGCGTTTTAACAGGCTACCAAAATCCTGCTGCCCTTCCCGTATCAACTGTTGCTGGGCAAAGTACATTTCCAGCCCCGGAACAGCACCAATACGACTGTACAACATCCATGAAAAAGCCAGCACTGCTGCCATCACCAGTACCAGACTACTGATCACCAGCGGTTTACCAGCAGTCTGCCAGGTTTGTTGTTTGCTGAACTGTGCATCATCCAGCAGCAGGTCTTCCACCTCGGCTTTCATCTGTGGGTAGGCATCACTTTCGATACGACCTTCCTGCAAATCCAGATCCAGCTGAGCCAGTTTTTGTTTGTAAAGGTCAATATTGGCCAGTTGCCGAGCATTTTGCTGACCGTGCAGCAAGACTGTCAGTTTTTCTCTGCGGACTGCTGGCCAGACCAGAAACAGTGCCGTCAGAACAGCCAGCAGGAAAAGTCCGATCCACAAGGGTGTCATGAGGATTCCTTGTTATTTTGTATAAAGTTTTTTTGTATGGCGTTGTTTGATTTAGGCTGTTGTTGCTCCAGCTCCAGTATCTGCTGCAGGCGCAGCTGACGCTCCGATGTGGAGGTTTCATTCACCACTGTGGTACTGGTGCCAGTTTTTCTGCTGCGGGCAAGAAAAAACACCAACAACAGACCTGCCAGTACCAGAAGGGGCGGCATAAACCATAACAGCCAGGTATCACTGCGAACCGGTGGACGGTACATGATGAACTCACCAAAACGTGCTTTCATGTAGTCAAAAACCTGTTCATCGGTATATCCCTCTTCAAGAGTGCGAAACAGCTCTTGTCGCATATCAAAAGCACTGGGTGAATTGGAATCCACTATGCTCTGGTTTTCACACTTGGGGCAACGTAGTTCTCCACCCAGCTGCTGAAAGCGCAGGCGATTGTTTTCACTACTGAAGTCATAAACTTCTATCGCCGCCTGCGAGGCAGAAAACACCAGTAACAACAGCAATAAAATCAGCGGACGTTTTGCCATTTGTGCACCTCCGGCAGGATCTTTCCATCAACCAGAGCTGGTGTAATCACCCCGGCGAGGTGGTAACGTACAATGCCTTGCCGATCAATCAGGAAGGTTTCCGGTGCGCCATACACACCCAGATCAAAGGCCAGTGCCCGCACACCATCCGGCTCAAACAGATTAAACGCGTAGGGATTACCCAGCTGTGCCAGATAGCGGAAAGCCTTCGGGCGTTCATCCTTATAGTTAAGTCCCACAACTGGCACACCCATCTGAGCCATACGCAGGATTTCATCATGCTCGTCATAACAGCTGGGACACCAACTGCCCCAGACATTCAGCAGAAACACTTCACCCAGCAGCTCATCACGGGTGATGATCCTGGACTCATCATCCAGCAGCGGCAAGGAAAAGTCCGGCAGGGGTTTATTCAGCAAGGCAGAATCCCGTGCACCCGGATCCATACTCAGCCCTTTGTATAAAAACACCCCCACCACGACAAAAATGATCAAAGGTATAAACAGCAGGAAACGTCTCATCATTTACTCCGTTTTCACGCCCTGAGCGGGTGGAAGAGATGCTACACGGGCGCGATAACGGCGATCACTGATGGCCAGAAAACCACCCAGAGCCGCTATAAAAGCACCCAGCCATAACCAGCGCACATAGGGTTTGTAATGAATACGCATGGCCCAGGCATCTTCTGCCAGCTCATCACCCATTGCCACATACACATCTTTCAACAGCCCCCAGTCAATCGCTACCTGAGTCATGGGCATACCCCGTACAGGATAAAGGCGCTTTTCCGGTGTCAGAGTGCTCAGCAGGCGTCCCTGACTGTTACGCACTTCAACAATGGCACGGTCAGCAATAAAATTGGGGCCTTCACGATGCGTTAGTTCGGTCATGGTGAAATGATAATCCTTGACCACCACTGTCTCACCCAGCGCCATACGCACATCCCGCTCTTCACCGTAGTTGGACACCATAGTGACACCCAGCACAATTAGAGCAGCACCGATGTGCCCCCAGAACATACCCCAGCGGCTGCGGGTGATGCCTTTCCAGCCATTTCTGCCGCGTGAAGCTTCCCATAAATCTCGAAGACTGGTGGTGACGACCCACAGGAACAAGGTCAGACCCAGTGCAACCAGCAGTCGCCATTCACCATCATACAGCCAGGGCAGCAGCACAAAACCCAGCACCAATGCAATAGCACCAGCCAACCAGACTTTTTTCTTCAGCTTTTGCCACTGCATGGCTTTCCAGTCTGTCATCGGCCCCAGACCCATAAACACACCCAGCAGCAGCATCTGTGGCACAAACAGGGCATTAAAATAAGGAGGACCTACCGATATTTTGCCTTTGCCCAATGCATCCAGCAGTAGTGGGTAGAGGGTACCCAGCAGCACCGTAATACAAGCCACCACCAGCAGAATATTATTAGCCAGCAGGAAAACGTCTTTTGATAACAGTGAATAACTGACTCGCGCCTTGAGGTTGGGAACCCGCAGAGCATAAACCAGCAGCGAAATGCCGACTGTAACAGCCAGCAGCACCAGCAGGAAAAAACCACGATCAGGATCATTGGCAAAAGCGTGAACAGAATTAAGCACACCGGAGCGAACCAGGAAAAACCCGACCAGACTGAGTGAGAAGGTGGTGATTGCCAGCAGTAATGTCCAGCTTTTAAACACCCCGCGTTTTTCAGTCACTGCCAGTGAGTGCATCAGGGCAGTACCGGTCAGCCAGGGCATGAAGGAAGCATTTTCCACCGGATCCCAGAACCACCAGCCGCCCCAGCCCAGTTCGTAATAAGCCCACCAGGAACCCAGTGCAATACCGGCAGTAAGAAACGCCCAGGCCGAGGTCGTCCAGGGACGGCTCCAGCGCGCCCAGGCTGAATCCAACTGGCCGGTCCAGAGTGAAGCCAGCGCAAAAGCAAAGGTGACCGCAAAACCAACATATCCCATATACAACAAGGGCGGATGGAATATCAGTCCGGGATCTTGCAGCATTGGATTCAGGTCTGCACCATCCATCGGAATACGTGGCAGAAAACGGTCAAACGGATTGGAAGTCAGGATCACAAACAACATCATGCCGATACTGATAAAACCCAGTACCGACAATACCCGCGACAACATCTCAACGGGTAGACCGCGACTCAGAGATACAGCAAAACTCCAGCCAGCCAGAATCCACAACCACAGCAACAGCGAGCCTTCGTGGGCACCCCAGACGGCACTGAATTTATAGTACCAGGGCAGTGCAGAGTTGGAGTTGTTGGCAACATAGATAACACTGAAATCATCCAGCAGAAAACTGGCGGTCAGGAAGGCAAAGCTGATAGTCAGCAAGGCAAACTGTGCCCAAACTGCCGGCTGGGCATAAGCCAGCCAGAGAGGCTGGCGGGTGAAGCTGCCAATCATAGGCAGCAAAGCCTGCACACAGGCCATTGCCAGTGCAAGAATCAGCGCAAACTGCCCCAGCTCTGGCAGAAAAAGAACATCCATTCAATACACCTTGTCAGGTCGGTGGGTCGAAAAATCAGTATTGTTGTTCGGCAGCGGGTGGTGCAAAGGGTGAGTGATCCGGCATCTGACCAGCTGCTTTTAGGGCTTCAGCCACTTCGGGAGGCATATAGTTTTCATCGTGACGTGCCAGCACCTGACTGGCCATCAGCTCACCCTGCTCATTAAGGCGACCAACAGCCACCACACCCTGTCCTTCGCGGAACAGATCCGGCAGGATCTTCTCAAAATTGATCCAGACCTCTTCGTTGTAATCCGTCACCGCAAAACGTACTTTCAGGCTGGAAGGATCACGCTGCACACTGCCTTCGACCACCATGCCACCCGCGCGGATCTCCCGATCCAGCGGCGCTTCACCCTGCACTATCTGAGTTGGAGCGTAAAACAGGTTGATGTTGGAGCTGAGTGCAAACAGCGTCAAACCCACGGCAATCGACACCGTGCCCAGCATCAAACCGATCAGCAACAGCTTTTGTTTACGTTTTGGTGTCATGCTTAAGTCACCCTTGATTACATTAAAAACGATTATTCCGCAGTGGAGCTTTCTGCCTGATAAGCAGCTTGCTCCCGTCGCAATTGACGCAGCAACTGCGCTTTAGTGCGTTTAAGACCCCACCAGGGCAGCAGGATATTTAAAACCATCAGCAACAAACTGATGCCAAACGAGCTCCACACATATAACGCGTGGCCACCCATATGAAGGAAGTCAGACAAGTTGTCAAAATACATAGTTCACTTCCGTTGCAAAATTTCGCGAACCCAGCCAGCTTTGTATTCGCGCCGCAGGATTTCCGCTCTGGCACGCAACAATACTGACCAGCCCAGCAAGGCATAAAAACCCAGTACCATAATCAACAACGGCACCCACATGGAGGCAGGCATGGCTGGTTTTTCTGTCAGGGTAAAGGTGGCGGGTTGATGCAGGGTATACCACCAATCCACCGAGTATTTAATGATAGGAATGTTGATCACGCCAACGATGGCCAGCAGTGCACAGGCTTTGGCAGCAACTTCCTGAGGTTTAACCGCTTCACGCAGTGCTATCACCCCCAGATAAAGAAAAAACAGGATCAGCATGGCTGTCAGGCGAGCATCCCACATCCACCAGGTACCCCAGGTTGGCACTCCCCAGATGGCACCTGTGACCAGCGCAATAAAGGTCATTGCGGCACCCACGGGAGCTAGCGCCTGTGCCACCACATCGGCCATTTTCATTTTCCACACCAGCAGCACCACACCAGCTACAGCCATCATTATGTAAACCGACTGCGCCAGAAAAGCGGCGGGCACATGGATGTAGATAATCCGAAAACTGTTACCCTGCTGATAATCCATCGGGGCATAGGCCAAACCCCAGACCAGTCCTACCGCCAGCAAAAGGACAGTGGATATTGCAAACCAGGGCAACCAGGTGCCGGTGATCTGATAAAACCATTTAGGCGAGCCAAGACGATGATAAAGCGTTTTCAGCCAGTTCCACACGTTCAGTTACCCTTTTGTTATTTTCATTCGCCGGAAACCGCAATCCGCAAGGCGGCTGCTATTGCCCAGGGCGCCAGTGCCAGCGCCAGCAGTGTTAATGCCGCCAGCAGGGCAAGGTGAGCGCCTGGTGGGTGACCACCAATCGCTGCCTGCATGGCTCCGGTGCCAAAAATCAGCACCGGGATATAAAAAGGCAGTACCAGCAGCGTCATTAATACCCCGGATTTGCCAACCCCAGTTGTCAGCGCAGCTCCTATGGCACCCACCAGCGTGAGCGCCAGACTGCCCAGCAACAGCGATAACATCAATACACCCTGCCCTTGCCAGGGCAAATAAAGCATCACCCCCATAAAAGGCGACAACAGCACCAGTGGCAGGCTACTCAGTAACCAGTGCACTGCCAACTTGGCCAGTGCCAAAGGCGCGGCAGGATAACCACTGACCAGCATTTGTTCCAGCGATCCATCCTGCAGATCCGGGCGAAACAAAGCATCCAGCGACATCAGCACAGCCAGTAATGCTGCCACCCAGAGCACTCCCGGTGCAACCGGCGCAAGGATTTCTTCGGTGGGAGAAATACCCAGTGGGAAAAGCACCACCACCAGTGCAAAAAACACCAGCGGATTAACCAGATCACCCCGCCGCCTAACTTGTAATCGCCATTCACGTTTTAAGGCTGCAGAAAAGACCACACCCAGCCCCGGCAAGTTCGTTTTTTTTGTCTGCAGGCGACAAAAAGCCGCAGCTTTTACTGTGCCAGTGACAAGCAAATCAGTCATGAGTGTGCACCCAGGTGTACTTTTCTTAATCCGGGCAGGGTTTCCAGTGCGTGATGACTGGTCAGTATCACTGCTCCGCCTTGATTGGCGTGAGATACCAGCAAGGATTCCATTGCGGTCACTCCATCTTTATCCAGCGCGGTAAAAGGTTCATCCAGCAACCACAGCGGACGTTGTGTGAACAACAGGCGTGCCAGTGCTACACGTCTTTTCTGCCCTGCCGAGAGGTGCTGGCAAGGATGATCTTCATAACCCTGCAAACCAACCTGACGCAGCGCCTGCTCCAGCAGGGCTTCATCCTGCAGGCCTTCCAGAGCAGCAAACCAGCTCAGATTTTCCAGCGGAGTCAGGTCAGCTTTGATACCGGCCAGATGACCAATAAACAACATCGACTGAAGAAATTCTTCCTGCTGATCCTGTATGGGTTTACCCTGCCAGTAGACCTCTCCTTCAGCATGGGGTAACAAACCCGCCAGCAGGCGCATCAGGCTGGTTTTTCCCACGCCATTGGGGCCTTCCAGCTGCAGGATGTCACCGAGATGAACCTCAAAATTCAGGTGTGAAAAAAGCACTCGTTCATCTCGCTCACAACTGAGCTGATGCACAGCGAGCAGGGGCACTGAACTGGTGGGTTGCTGGATATTCAAACGAGGAACCTTACAAAATTGCGGTTCAAATAGGTGCCACACTTTACTATGATCCCGCTTAAACCGCTACCCGACACGCGTGCCTAAGGCGGTCGCTTACAGGAGAGAAACCATGCAGGGTATGCCACTGACCACTACCAGCAGATCAGACAGCCTGCCAGCAGGCAGCCCTGTCAGTATGCGTGCAACACCGCTGGAAGGCCGACCACTTGCAAGTGGGCAGATCAGCAGTGGGCAGGTGATTTCCAGCCAACCAGCTGCACAGGGTGACGGCTACCGGGTGCAGGTACAGCTAACCAGTGGTGAACAACTGACACTGCGAACGGATCGCCCATTAGCGGAAGGACAACAATTACAGCTGCAAGGCCGCAATGATGGCCAGCTGCAGCTGCGCTTGCTACCCCCAACTCCTGCCACAGTTGCCAGTCGATTACTGGCTCAGCTTCCGGCACTGCAAATTCAGCTCAGCGGTACCAACAACTTGCAATTGCCGGTTGGCAGCGGTATTCGTGGTGAAGTCAGCAGCAGCCTGACACAAGGCGGCAGGCAACTGGTTTCCTTACAACTTTCCTCTGGGCAGACACTGCAGCTACCTTTGGATCGTCCGCTGGCTACCGGCCAGCAGATCCACCTGACCCGCACCGAAGCAGGCTTGGAGTTGCGGTTACTGACCCGTGAAATGGCACAGCAGCTGGATCAACTGCTGCCAGCCCAGAATCCCGGCAGCAATACGGCATCAAACCGTAACACACCACCACCTGCCAGTTTGCAGACTCTGCTGGAAATGGCCGGTGCACAACTCAGGCAAGCCCTGCCTCGTCAGGCACCCTTGTCACAACCGCTGCAACAGCTGGCACAACTGGTCAGACAACTACCAACCACACCCGGTAATGAGACCCCACGCACGGCGGATCGCCCGGTAACCACAACCAACAGTAGCACCAGCCCACAAACCAGCAATCCGGTGAATACCCTCCGAGAGCATCTGGGTGGATTGTTACGGCTGATACCTCAGGGCAATCAACCCCCTACAGCCAATGCCCTGCAGCAGTTTATTCCGTTCAGCGGATTGCTGCTGGAAGCCAATATCGCTAGAGGAGCTCAGACCTCTCCGACTGGTGGTGATCTTAAACTCTTATTGCAGCAAGCCAGCGCTCTGATCCGGCAGGGTGCCTTGCAGGGACAGACCAGCACCCCCAGACAACAACAGGTAACCCAGCAGATAGCCCAACAGCTGCAGGCTGCTGAATCTCGTATTCAAGTTTTACAGCAAAGCAGCTTACAGGCTACCCAAGCCACTCATGAGCGGGGGCAGCCAGGCCAGATACTGCAGTTGGATTTGCCTTATGCTATTCGTGGTGACTGGTTTCAGGCACAGCTGGAAATTCGCCGCTGGATTGATGAAAAGGATGCGGAGGCGGCATTGGAAGAGCTGGAGCGTCAGACACGCTGCTGGGAAGTACAGCTGAGTTTTGATTTACAGGATTGGGGTAAAATTCATACCCTGCTGCGTCTCAAGGGTGAGCAGCTGAAAGCGGACATCTGGGTGGAATCAGAAACAGCCTTTGCACCGATCAGTCATCAGGCTGAATTATTGGAGGCACGATTACGCAGAGTGGGTGCAGAAGTTGAGCGGGTGGATTGTCATCTGGGCACACCTTCCAAACTGAAAAATAGCACAAACAACCAGCAAATCATTGATACACGGATATAAGCATGCGACTGACACCCCAGGCACCCCGTCGACCCAAACGCGCCATGGCGCTGCAATATGATGGGCTGGGTGCACCACGCCTGACAGCAAAAGGCTGTGCAGAAACAGCAGAAAGGATTATGGCAATTGCGGAAGAACACGGCATCCCGATTTATGAAGATCCGGGGTTAGCCGCTGCTCTGGCACATCTGGAGCTGGGCGAGGAAATTCCTGAATTATTGTATCTGGCAATTGCGGAGGTACTGGCGTTTGTATACGGGCTGGACACACTCAAGCAGAAAACATCCAGACAGCCCGGGGTTTAATTCATGCTGTAGTGCTCTTCCCTGATTGGCCTTTCTTTCTGGGCTTTTAATTCAGTGTGCACCAGTGTGATCAATTCAGCTTCAACCCTGGCAAGACCACAGTTCTCTATCAGGTCTTCAGCCGTGGCGCCCATTTCTACCAGACGCACCGCATAGGCATAAGGCAGGCTACCGGGGTCACGCTGTTCAAACTCCATTTGACGTTCCATGGTGGAGTTCAGTCGTTTTTCAACCTCCACCAGTCGCTGCCCAACACCAATGGAACCACTGCCCATGGCATGGGTTTCATTACGCAAAGCCTTGACCAGCAGGTAGGTTTCATTGCGTGCATCAGTCAGGCGCTCTTTCAGTTGTCGTATGTGTGAAAAACACACCAGTGACAACCCCAGACCCAGAGCAGCCAGCAATAAAGCAAACAATTCAAACCAACCCGGTAAAGGCATCAGATGGCTGCCAGCTCAGACCACTCTTCTTCTGACATCAGCTTGTTCAGCTCGACCAGAATGAGCAGTTCATTGTTTTTGTTGCAGACACCCTGAATGAACTTGGCACTTTCTTCGTTACCAACATTCGGTGCAGTTTCAATTTCAGACTGCTTGAGGTAAACCACCTCGGCAACAGAATCAACCATAATACCTACAACCTGCTGATCGGCTTCAATGATCATGATACGTGTAGCATCACTGACATCACTGGGCGGCAGGCCAAAACGCTGGCGGGTATCAATGACAGTGACCACATTACCGCGCAGGTTGATGATGCCCAGCACGTAATCTGGAGCACCGGGAACGGGTGCAATTTCTGTATAACGCAGAACTTCTTGAACCATCATGACATTAATGCCATAGGTTTCTTCAGCCAGACGGAAGGTCACATACTGGAGTACCGGATCAGAAGTGCTTTCAGTCTGAATTTTTTGTGGGCTAGACATGGTTCAATCCTTTCGTTCAGAATTTGGGAAACACCCATGAGTTGTTATGCTAATACACCTCTGCAGGGAAGAACAGCACTCTTCACACCCAGATTACTGCTCCACCTGCAAAAGCGGCTAATCATCCAAATCTTTTAAAGCACTCAGGTTGGCAGGCTCCATCTGGCCATGACCTTCCCGAAGCAGTCGATCAAATGCGGCTACATCAATCAGCGCACACATATGATCAATGACAGTTCCAGCCAGCCAGGGGCGTTTGCCCAGCGAAGTACGCCAGCGCACTTGATCCGGCTGCAGTGAAATGGAGCGATCCACAGCATTACACGACAAACCCCAGGCACTGTTGTGAATACGAATGATCAGTTTATACGGCTCAGGATTACTGGTAATCAACGCTGGCGGCAACACCCACTGGGCCGTATCCACCATACAAACATTCATATTGTTTGAGCGCAACATGCCAATAAACCAGTCTGGCTGACCAAACAAGGGAGTGGGTTCTTTTTCAATCTTGATGATGCCACCCAACTCAACCAGTGGCACCGCAAGGGTTAAACCTTTCACCTTGAATAACAAACACTCAAAACGCTCCTGCGCCCAGACCGGACGACCATTTTTCCAACCCGGAGGTGATGGCGGTTGATCGGGAACCTGAGGAGTATCCGGAGTCACTACCGGTTGTGCAGCCTGAATTTCTGGTTTAGATTCAGCAACTACAGGCTCAGCAAGCACTTCTGCAGCAATCGGTTCAGGTTCTGCAATAATTGGCGCAACAACAGGCTCAGGTTCTGTTATGACCGGCTCCGGCAGAGGATCAGGTAGTTTCAGATCAGGTAAAATCACCTGAGGTGTTGTAACAACCTCCGCCATCACCGGACGTGCCGGCTCTGCAGCAGCCTGTCTGGCACGAACCATAGAATCACTGAGTTGACGTGCCTGCAGGGATTCTTCCCGCCGCGGGCTGCTCGGCTCAAGATAGTCATCAATCACCTGGTCATCGTCAGATGGATCTTCACGCAGCAGTGCCTCAAGATACCCTTCAATCGCCTGCTGGGGTGTTTCATGCCAGCTCATCAGCCATCCTCCTGCTCTGAAGCGCTCTGACGACGAAGCTCATTTTCTTTTTCCTGCAAAAACTTCAGTAAAACCGTATAGGCATGTACGCCACGGCTGTTGGGGTCAAGCATGGATGCGGGCATACCCGCCACACTGGCATCACGGAACTTGGTATCCACCGGCACCATAGAGTGCCAGATCACGTCACCATAGGTGTTACGCAACAACCGCAGGCTTTGAATGGATGCCTGAGTACGGCGATCATAGAGTGTTGGAACCACGGTGTAGGGCAAAGCCTGTTTGCGCGCTTTATTGATCATTTTCAGGGTACGCATCATGCGCTCCAGACCTTTGATGGCCAGGAACTCGGTCTGCACAGGAATAATCAGCTGTTCGCAAGCCGCCAGAGCGTTGATCATCAGCAAACCCAGCACCGGCGGGCTATCAATCAATACATAGTCAAAACGGTTCCACAGCTGTGCCAGCGACTTGGCAATCACCAATCCCATACCACTTTGACCACTCATCTGGCGTTCCAAGGTAGCCAGTGCCGTGGAGGCAGCAATGATTTTCATCCGGTCATGGCCAGTATCCAGCAACAGACTGGCCGGTAAGGACTCGGGAACCTGCTTGTGCTGAAAGAGGTCATAGACACTTCTCTCAACGCTATCAGGATCGTATTTAAAATAACTGGTCAGCGAGCCGTGTGGATCAAGATCCAGCAGCAATACCTGATGGCCACGGTCGGCAAGAATACCGCCGAGAGTCACGGCTGTCGTGGTTTTGCCAACACCGCCTTTTTGATTAGCAACTGCCCAGACATGCATACCCGTTTCAACTCCTGTTGACCACCTGAGCTCAGGTGACGTCGCTGATTAACTTGTCGGTGATATCCGCAAGATTGATTATTTCATCGACCAGCCCAGCTTTGGCTACAGCCATGGGCATCCCATAAATGACAGAGCTGGCTTCATCCTGTGCCCAGATCACTGAACCCGTTTCTTTTAACATTCTGCAGCCTTCACGCCCATCAGCACCCATTCCGGTTAGCACTACTGCCAGTATCTTGCCCGGGTACACACTGGCAGCCGACCCGAAGGTGACATCAACACAGGGTTTGTAATTGAGCCGCTCGTCACCTGGCAAAATTCTGATACTGCCGCGTTTATCAATCATCATCTGCTTGCCACCAGGCGCCAGCAATGCCAGTCCAGGTTTCAGTTGATCTCCATCCGCTGCTTCTTTCACTTGAATCTGACACAGGGTATTCAGCCGGTCAGCAAAAGCCCCGGTGAAGGTGGATGGCATGTGCTGAATCAAAACTATAGGGGCAGGGAAGTTGGCTGGCAAACGTGTTAAAACCGTTTGTAATGCCATGGGACCACCCGTAGATGTTCCAATCATCACCAGCGAAAAATGGCGTGGCTGTGCCCTGGGTTTGCTCGCTGGAACCAGACTGGCCTTGGCCGCTGCTCGTTCTGCCTGCTGGTGTTCCTGATTTTTACGTGCTTCTTCGCGGCGAGCAGCAATCCGGTCGGCAAGCGATCCTCGCCTTACCTCTGCTACAGGTTGACGCGAAGCCACCGCAGGCGCTGGTGTGGCGGCAGCTCTACCGGCTGGTGCAGCCGAACGTCCAATACGGGATGTACGGCTACGAGCAACTGTAATAATTCGCTCACAGAGCACCTTGGCCATCTTCTCAGTATTACGAGAAATATCCTCAAAGTTTTTCGGTAGGTAATCCACCGCTCCGGCTTCAAGTGCATCCAGAGTGATACGAGCACCTTCATGGGTCAGCGATGAAAACATCAATACAGGAGTCGGTTGCTGCGCCATGATTTCGCGTACTGCAGAAATGCCATCCATCACCGGCATTTCGTAATCCATCGTGATAACGTCAGGCTTCAGTTCCAGCGTTTTCTCAACAGCTTCCTTACCATTTGAGGCCGTTCCTATCGCTTTGATGCGCGGGTCTGTCTCCAGCAGTTCACAGACTCTGCGCCGAAAAAAACCTGAGTCATCAACCACCAGAACGGTGATTGGCATGTTTCTCTCCCAACCTGTTATTTGTTTCAGCGACGGCCTGTGTAGTGTTTTAATAATCCCGGAATATCCAGAATCAGTGCTATCCGACCATCACCGGTAATGGTCGCCCCGGCAAGTCCTGGAGTACCATGTAACATGGTGCCCAGAGGTTTGATCACCACTTCTTCCTGCCCGATCAGATCATCCACTACAAAACCAACCTGCTGGTTGCCTATGGAGACAACAACCACATGCGCTTCTTTTAATTCTTCACTGGATATACTCCGCTTGGAGATATCCCGTACCAACCAGCGGCGCAGATAAAACAGCGGTAGCGTACGTTCACGGATAATAATGACTTCCTGACCATCAATCTTGTTGGCCCTGGAAATATCCAACTGGAAAATTTCGTTGACGTTAACTAGCGGCAAGGCAAAAGTCTGATCCTGCAGCTTGATCATCAGAGTTGGCATAATCGCCAGCGTCAAAGGCACTTTAATGATAATTTTGCTGCCTTTACCCAGCTCGGACCAAACGTTAATGGTACCGTTAAGCTGGGAAATCTTGGTTTTCACCACATCCATGCCCACACCACGACCGGATACATCTGAGATTTCATCCTTGGTGGACAGGCCGGCAGCAAAAATCAGATTAAAGGCTTCCTGATCATTCAGACGATCAGCAGCATCCTGATCCAGCTGGCCTTTTTCTACTGCCTTACGCTTGAGCACCTTCGGATCCATACCAGCACCATCATCAGAGATGGTCAAAAGGATATGATCCCCTTCCTGCTCGGCAGCCAAAATAACTTTACCAACCCGATCTTTGCCCATTTTTTCGCGTACATCGGGCATCTCAATACCGTGGTCAGCCGAGTTGCGTACCAGGTGAACCAGCGGGTCAGCCAGTGCTTCAACCAGGTTTTTATCCAGATCGGTATCTTCACCAATCATTTCCAGTGTCATTTCTTTGTTCATTTTCCGTGACAGGTCACGGATAACACGCGGGAAACGACCAAAAACTTTCTTGATAGGCTGCATCCGGGTTTTCATTACCGAGGACTGCAGATCAGCAGTAACTACATCCAGATTGGCTACTGCCTTGGCCAACTCACTGTCTGTGCTGTCAGAACCAAGGCGTACCAGACGGTTGCGCACCAGAACCAGCTCGCCCACCATATTCATGATTTCATCCAGACGGGATGTATCAACACGAACCGTATTGTCGGCAGCGGGTTCTTTTTTGGCAGGAAGTTTGGCTTGAACAGCAGGCGCTTTGTCTTCAGATACAACAGCAGGAGCAGGAGCAGGAGCAGGAGCAGGTTTGGGTGCCGGTTTTGGCGCTGCCTTTGGTACAGGTGCTGCAGTAGTTTCAACAGCTCCAGGCCCCTTACCTTTACCATGTAGTTGATCCAGCAAAGCATCAAATTCATCTTCCGTGATCAGGTCATCACCAGCTTTTTTAGCTGCAGGTGGTGGTGTTGGCGCAGCAGCCGGCGCCTCAGCACCCGGCCCTTTGCCTTTACCGTGCAGCTGATCCAGCAGAGCATCAAATTCATCTTCCGTGATCAGGTCACTGTTAGCTGCTGCTGCCGGTGGTGCCTGTTCTGTACCAGCATGACGTTCTTTTTCCATCGCCGCACGGTCTTCAGGACCAAGGGCATTCAGCAGGCTTTCAAATTCAGCGTCGGTGATATCACCATCTGCAGCTGCTGTCGCTACTGGTACTGGATTATCTTCGGATGGAGCACCAGGAGGTGCGCCCGCTTCATCTTCCGGTAAAGCGTAATATGCCAGGGATTCCAGCAGTGCCTGATCAGCCGAGTCAGGAACTTCGTTGGCTCGAACCGTCTCAAACATTTCATTAACAGCGTCAAGAGCACTGAGAACCGTATCCATCAACTCGGGTGTGACCCGGCGCTGATTCTTGCGGAGAGTATCAAATACGTTTTCTGCATTATGGCAGCATTCAACCAATGGAGTGATTTGCAAAAAACCTGCACCCCCCTTTACGGTATGAAAACCACGGAAAATGGCATTCAGCAGTTCGGGGTCATCCGGGGATTGCTCCAGGTCGACCAACTGCTCAGAAAGCTGTTCCAGAATTTCGCCTGCTTCTACAAGGAAATCCTGCAGAATATCCTGATCTGCATCGAGACTCATCCATCGGCTCCTTTAAAACCCGAGACTGGAGAGAAGGTCATCAACCTCATCCTGACCTGAAACAACATCAACACCACATTTTTCGGCATTAACGACAGGGCCTTCAGGAAGCTTTTGGTCAATGACCTCAGTATTTTTAATAGCATCCGGATGCCGGATACCCGTTATTCTGTCCACTTGGCTGGCCATACGCACCAGATTGACCAGACTATCTTCAACCTCATGCACCAGGGTAATCACTTTTTTCACGACCTGACCAGTAAGATCCTGGTAATCCTGTGCCAGTGTGATTTCACTGAAATTATTGCCCAGGGTTGCTGACTGTGTTTCCGTGCTGATCAGAAAGGAGTCCATTCTTTTGTACAGATCCCTGAATTCCTGGGGTTTCATTTCTCGTCGTATTAATCGTACCCATTCTGCACGCAAGGCACTGGCTTCACGACCTAGAGCATCAGCAATCGGCACACATTCTTCAACCTTATCCATGGTTCTGTTGGCGGCATTTTGGGTCAGTTTGATCACGTAGTTCAGGCGATCGGTTGCATCCGCCATTTCAGAGAGCTCACTGAGCTGCCCCATGACATCAGGAGTTTCCAGGTGGAAATCCCTGATGGCATCATGCAGCGCCCGTGTCAGTTGCCCAACCTCCTGGAACAGATTACGGTTGCGGGCATCATTGATCGTCTCAAGCAGATTGACCGCATCAGCTAGATCCCCCTGCTCTATTTTATCAACCAGTTCACTTGTTGCACTGCGTAGCAGCTCTTCAAAGTTTTCCGGCTGATGTTTCTGATCAGTCATGCATCCACCCTGACTCAGGATTCAACACAAAAAAGCGACTATTTTTGAATGCGTTCAAAAATTTTCTCGATTTTTTCCTTCAACACTGCCGCTGTGAAAGGTTTAACAATGTAACCGTTCACACCGGCTTGTGCTGCAGCAACAATCTGTTCACGTTTGGACTCTGCTGTCACCATAAGAATCGGCAGGTCTTTCAGATCCGGATCAGCGCGTACATGTTTTAACAGGTCGAAACCTGTCATACCAGGCATATTCCAGTCTGTTACCAGAAAATCAAAATTACCGGTATTTAGCATGGGAATAGCAGTAAGACCATCATCCGCTTCAAAGGTATTGTTAAAACCCAGATCGCGAAGCAGATTTTTGATGATTCGTCTCATAGTGGCAAAATCATCCACAATGAGAATTTTCATGTCTTTATTCAAGGCAACCTCCGTTAAACCTTGCAAGCAGCGGTAATGATTATAGTACAACCAAGCCTGAAGAAAGGCATGCTATACATTTTTCCAATCAGCAAGCCTTCCGCGCAAACGCGCCGCAGCTTGACTTAAAATCTGACTGATACGGGATTCACTCACGGAAAGAATGGCACCTATCTCCTTCAGATTAAGCTCTTCGTTATAGTACAGCGAAAGTACCATTTGTTCACGCTCAGGCAAAGCTGAAATTGCATTAGCCAGCGATTCCTGAAAGCGTGATTCCTGCACTTCAGCGAATGGTTCCGCACCATTTTTGTCCGGAAGCTCAAACGCAGAATTCTCCTGACTGCTCAACTCATCAAAGCTGAACAGTCTTGAACCTGATGTATCTGCCAGAAACTGGTTGTATTCCTCTAACGAAACACCCATTTCTGCTGCGATTTCATGATCCTGCGCTTCACGTCCGGTGCGAGATTCAACACTGCGAACGGCGTCGCTGACTCGCCGGTTATTTCGGTGCACCGATCTTGGCACCCAGTCCTGACGGCGCACTTCATCCAACATGGCACCACGGATACGGATGGAGGCAAAGGTTTCAAAACTGGCACCTTTTTCAGCATCAAAGTTTCTTGATGCCTCAATTAATCCCATCGATCCGGATTGCAAAAGATCATCTCGCTGTACACTGGAAGGCAGACGCGCAAGCAGATGGTATGCAATTCTGCGCACCAGTGACGAGTATTGCTCAAGCAGCTTGGAATCTGCAAGCTGCTGATTACGCGAATAAAGATTAAGGCCTTTTGTTGCTGTCATTCATCAGCCCGCTGTCGTCCAATCACACTTCTTCATTGCGCTCAACGTCTCTGGCAAAACGTGCCAGCAATGACGCAGGGCTTGCCAACTGCACATCGTCAGGGATTCTCTGTCCGTTGGTGATATAACTGACCGGCAGACGTTTTTCCAGTACCAGTCCCAGTACCTCTCCCAAATTTACCGCTTCATCCAACTTGGTTAGCACACAACCATTCAAACCGGCCTCACGATACGCCTCATAGGTATCCAGCAGCACACCCGCCTGACTGGTTGCCGGTAACACCATAAAACGTCGGATACGTGCTTGTGTGGATCCCAGAAGATTCATTTGAGCCTGTAAATTGGGATCACGAACATTCAAACCGGCAGTATCAATCAACACAAGGCTTTTATTACGCAGGGATTTAAGAGTCATGTCCAGTGCATTATTTTCGTCAACCACCCGCACTGTGACACCCAGAATACGGCCAAAGGTACGTAACTGCTCATAAGCAGCGATGCGATAACAATCGGTGGTGACCAGCGCCAGTCCTTCAGCGCCATGCTTGAGTACATAACGTGCAGCCAGTTTGCCAAGCGTGGTTGTCTTACCTACTCCTGTAGGTCCCAGCAGTGCTACTACACCACCCTTATCAATAAACTCTTCATCCAGGGTCTGCACTTCACCCTTAAGGCGCTCCAACACCTGCTGCCATGCTGCACGGCTGTCTGTTTCTGCATCCAGCACCAACAGTTTCAGCAATCGTTTTACGTAGCCATCACTAAAACCTGCTCGCAGCAAGCGGGATCGAACCAGTGCCTCAGTAGGATTACGCAATGCATCCTGCTCACGCAGCTGATCCCGAACCAGCTCTCGCAGACTCTGGATTTCAGATTGCATGGCCTTCATGGCCAGATCACCCTGACTGGTTGAGGTGCTTGTCGAACGAGGTGAAAAGTCTTCCGATGCCATACCTGAGTCCTGCCCAAGTCCGGGTGTAAATCCCTCGGAGAGATTACCCAGCTGGCGCATTCTGGCTTTTTTCTGAAAGGCATTTTCAGTCAACCCAGAATCAAAGCGGGCACCGGAAAGAATGCGCTGACGTGCTTCATCCAGCTCACGTTGCAGGGCATCACCCTGATCGGCCTGTTTTAAAGCATCAGAAAAATTACGCGGAGTTTCATCCCCCTCATAATCGAGCGCACAGACTATTTCGACACCGTTTTCAACCTTGCGATTGGAAACTATCACTGCATCGGCACCCAGTTCTTCACGAACCAGTCGCATAGCCTGCCGGGAATCTGCCCCGAAAAAGCGCTTTACCCGCATTCAAAAACCTCGTTAGCCTGCGTCCAGTGTCAACTCACTGACCAATGGTTGCAACAATGGTAATTTGTTTGTTATCCGGTATTTCCTGGTACGACAGCACATGTACGTTCTGGATACCATAACGTACAAAGCGTGCCATAACCGGCCTGACTGGTGCTGCAGTAACCAACACAGCAGGATTACCGGCCATTTCCTGCTGTTGCGCCACCTCACTGAGAGACTGCTGCAACTTCTCAGCCATGGCAGGCTCCAGTATAAGCTGATCCGTTTCACCGCCCTGCTGTGCGGCCTGTTGCACACTTTTAAGCAGCAACTGTTCCAACTGGGGCTCCAGTGTAATAACCGCCAGGTGATCACTCGGACCGGTTATGGCCTGAACAATGGAGCGGGACAGCATGACACGAACCGCTGAGGTTAGCTGAATCGGGTCACGAGTCGTATGCGCCGCCTCGACTAGTGCCTGCGCAATGGAACGAAAATCTCTGACCGGCACCTGTTCTGTCAGCAAGTTTTGCAATACTTTCAACAATATTGATAGGGTAACACTGTCCGGAACCAGCTGCTCGGAAAGTTTTGGTGCTGTTTGTGCCAGCATTTCGAGCATTTTTTGTACATCGTCATGACCAATCAACTCATGGGCATAATCATGCATCACCTGATTCAGCTGGGTAGCAATTACAGTACTGGCATCCACCACGGTATAACCCAGCGTTTGAGCTTCTTCGCGCTGGCTTGGATTGATCCACACCGCTTCCAGTCCAAAAGCTGGGTCACGTCCTTTAATACCATTAATGGGGCCGTAGACCTGACCGGGATTGATGGCCATTTCCCGCTCTGGGTGAACTTCGGCCTCACCCACGGTAACGCCCTTCAGAATAATGCGGTAACTGTTAGGTGTTAAATCCAGGTTGTCTCGGATATGAACCGAAGGCATTAAAAAACCCAGATCCTGCGAAAGTTTTTTACGGATACCTTTGATGCGACCCAGCAATTGCCCACCTTGGGTCTTGTCAACCAGCGGAATCAGGCGATAACCCACTTCCAGTCCCAGCAGGTCAACAGGTGCAACATCCTGCCAATTGAGTTCTTTCTGATCAATCACGTCCGGATCCGGTGTAATTGGCAGGCGACTGGCCGCCATTTCGGTTGCCTTTTTCTCATCCAGCTTTTTCTGAATGATCCGGTGTATCATCCAGGCACCACCACCAGCCAGTGCCGCCAAACCCAGAAAAGCCACATGAGGCATACCAGGAATCAAACCCATAATAGCCATCAGTACAGCAGCAACTGCCAGAGCCTTGGGAGTACCAAACATCTGGGTCGAAATTTGGGTCGAGAGGTTTTGGCTGGAGTTAACACGCGTCACCATGATTGCAGCCGCTACGGACAACATCAGTGACGGAATCTGTGCTACCAGGCCATCACCAATGGTCAACAACACATAACGTTCAGCAGCCACTGCAAAGGTCAGATCGTGCTGCAGCATACCAATCAGCAGACCGCCCACCACGTTGATCACTAGAATCATGATGCCAGCAACAGCATCACCACGGACAAACTTACTGGCACCATCCATGGAACCGTAGAAATCAGCTTCTGAAGCAATTTCTTCACGCCGTGCCTTGGCTTCAGCCTGATCAATCAAACCGGCATTCAAGTCAGCATCAATGGCCATCTGTTTACCGGGCATGGCATCCAGAGTAAATCGGGCACTAACCTCGGAGATACGACCAGCCCCCTTGGTGATAACCACAAAGTTGATGATCATCAGGATCATAAAAACGATGGCACCCACCACGTAGTTGCCACCGATCAATACCGAGCCAAAGGCCTCGATGACCTTACCGGCAGCATCACCCCCCTCATGGCCGTTTAACAGCACGATACGGGTGGATGCCACGTTCAATGCCAGCCGGAACAGGGTGGCAACCAGCAGGATGGTGGGGAATACCGCAAAATCCAATGGCCGCAAAGAATATACAGCCACCAGCAGAATCACAATGGCAAAAGCGATGTTAAAGGTGAAAAAAACATCCAGCAGAAATACCGGTATCGGCAGGGTCATCATGCCCAACAGTGCCAACAGCAGAATGGGAATACCTATCTGGCTTTTGACAGCGCTCTGCAGAAAATTCTGAAACTGAGTTCGATCCATGGTTCACCTTGTAACATTACATACACCGATGCCAGTCAGCACCGATGCAGAAGTATGCCAAGATATGACCATGAAATAAACTCATGATCCTTATCCGTGCTGAGTAGAATTGTAAATCAGTCGGGACCCGGATCCAGTTCCGGCGGGACTTCAACACGCGGCACACTGGCAGGACGCTTGGCTTTTCCGGTTTTATGCTGTTTAAGCTGGAAAACATAGGCCAATACCTGTGCCACTGCCATATAAAGAGTATGCGGGATTTCATCACCAATTTCTGTGGAAAAATAAATGGCTCGGGTCAAGGGAGGCAGCTGTAACACCGGTATTTCATAATGGTCGGCAATTTCACGAATTTTTGCCGCAATGTGATCACTGCCTTTTGCCAGTACCTTAGGAGCACCATTACCCAGCTCATCATATTTGAGCGCCACCGCATAATGAGTCGGGTTGGTGATCACCACATCAGCCTGTGGCACATCAGCCATCATACGGCGTTGTGCTATTTCCATCTGCATTCTTCTGATTCGGCTTTTTACCTCTGGCTTACCCTCGGTGTTCTTGTATTCATCCTTGACCTCCTGCCGGGTCATTTTTAACTTTTCATTGTGTTGGTGCAATTGCCAAGGAATATCAATTAATACCACTAGAATCAAGGACAGACTGATTGCCAGAAAAGACCAGATCACCAGATAACTGCCTTTGGCTATGGCCGGCTCCAGCGCCATGGCACCTAGACTGGCAAATTCCTCCTTTAAACCCCAGATAATGATAAAAGCGGTGGTGCCGACCAACAGGACTTTGGCCACTGACTTTACAAACTCCACCAAAGAATTTTTTGAGAAAATCCTCTTAATCCCTGAAATAGGGTTCAATTTACTGAACTTGGGTATCAGTGCTTTAGCTGTCATATTCCAGCCACCCACAATAATCTGGGAAAGAGCACCGGCAAAAAAGAGCACAATCAGCAGTGGCAGGACAACTCCTATGGCATGCCAGACAGAGGTGCCAAAGTGGCTAAACATCGCATCATGAGTGATCACGTCATAACGTTGCAGATCAAAATTGAAGGCAAAAATGTCCAGTGCTTTGTTGCCCATCCAGGCACCAAAAACCAGCATTGCCATTCCTCCGCCCAACAACAGCAAAGCAGTACTGAGCTCTTTGGAGCGTGCCACCTCACCATCACGACGAGATTCTTCACGCTTTTTCGACGTGGGTTCTTCTGTTTTTTCTTGCCCATCCTGATTCTCTGCCATCAGCTCAGCTCCAGCCAAACGCGCAATAAATCAAAGATATCCCGTGACATACGGTCAAAGTGAAACAGGTACTCGGTACTCCAGATCCACAACTCCAGCAGACCCATCAGCATCATTACTGGAAAGCCGATCACAAAAATATTCAGTTGCGGTGCCGCGCGTGTCACTACACCCAGTGCCACGTTCACCACTAGCTTGGCAATAATAATAGGTAAAGCCATCAGTAGTGCACCAGCAAACAGCCAGCCACCCTGTACAACAAGCAACCAGGCGCGTTCACGATTTAACCCTTCCATGCCAATAGGAATAATGGTGAAACTTTCAGCCAGGGTGTAAATCACCACCAAATGACCACCTACAGCCAGAAACACCAGGTTGGTCATGATCACCATATACTGGCTGAGTACTGTGACGTTGATTCCGCTGGTTGGGTCAGCCATCTGTGCCATACCCATACCAATTTGCATCGCCACAATCTGACCAAAAATAATAAAAACCTGGAACAACAGCTGCACCATAAAACCCAGACTGATACCTATCAGCAACTGCTGTGCTACCAGCAGCCAAGTTTGAGGTGACAAGGCATCCATGACTGGTACTGGTGGCAGCAAGGGCATCAGTAGCAGAGTCACCATAAAAGACAGTCCGATACGCACGCGTGGCTGCACCATGTTGGCACCAAAAATCGGCACCACCATAAAAAAACCGCCGATACGGAAAAAAGGCCAGAGAAAAGTGCCTATCCAAGCGGTCAGTTCTGCATCGGTCAGCAGCGGCATGGAGGCATCAACCAATCATGTAGGGGATATTCTCTGCTAGACGCTGAAAAAACTCCATCAGCATACGCAGTATCATCGGGCCTGCCACAATCAGCGCCAGCAGTGTAGCCATCAGGCGGGGAAGAAAACTGAGGGTTTGTTCGTTGATCTGGGTTGCCGCCTGAAATACGGCCACTGCAAGTCCAACCAGCAGGCTGGGTACCACACCGATGGCAACAATGGTAATCACCAAAAACAAGGCTTGTCGCAACAGATCAACCACTGCTTCGGGGGTCATAAGCTTCTCCGATCAGTAACCATAACTGGCTGCCAGAGTGCCCATCACCAGTGTCCAGCCATCCACCAATACAAACAGCATGATTTTGAATGGCAAAGAAATGATGATGGGTGACAACATCATCATACCCATAGCCATCAAAATACTAGCCACTACCATGTCCAGTATAAGAAACGGAATAAACAACATAAACCCGATCTGAAAGGCAGTTTTCAGCTCACTGGTGACAAATGCAGGAACCAGCACCACAAAAGGCACATCTTCAGGTGATTCAATCACATCATAACCACCAATACGGGCAAACATATCCAGATCCACCTCACGGGTCTGGGATAACATAAATTCCTGGATGGGTGCCCTGGCCAGCTGCACGGCTTCCAGCGGCGCTACTTCTTCAGCGATATAAGGCTGCAGCGCTTCAGCATTAATGCGCTCCCAGACTGGTGTCATAATAAAAAAAGTCAGAAACAACGCCAGACCGAGAAGAATCTGATTAGAGGGCGTTTGCTGCAAACCCATGGCCTGACGCAGAATCGACAGCACAATAATGATTCGGGTAAAACTGGTCATCATAATCAGGATCGACGGCAGCAGTGTTAGTGCCGTCATGATCGCCAGAATCTGGATGGTTACCGAGTAGGTCTGACTTCCGTCATCATTCTGCACCATACGCAGCGCTTCAATACCCGGTGCTTGTGCCATCACGTCCAGCGGCAGCAATAACAACAGCGCTAATGCTAGCCAGCTAGTCTGTTTTACCCGCATCATTTTTATTACTCTCCGGAACCTTATTGGTCGGCTGCACATGATCGGTTGTTCTGGATTTCCATTGTTTTAGCAGCTGGGCAAAGGGTGCGGGGGTCTGCTCTGCAGTTGGCTTGATGGGATCATCCAACTGATGCAGGCAGGTGATCTGGTGGCTAGTGACACCCAACACCAGTTGCTGATCACCAACCTGAACCAGCAGGATTTTTTCTCTGTTACCCAGCTGTAATACTGCCAGTACCTTCATCGCCCCACCTGAGGCCATGGCACCAGGTACCAGACGCAGGCGTTTTGCCAGCCAAGCCAGAAAAAACATCAACAATAAAACAACCAGTAATCCCAGCGCAATCTGAGTGGCAGCAGAGCCAACACCCGGCATAGGACGATCACTGGCCGCCAGCAATGGCTGGCAGAACAAACCAAACAAAAGCAGCAGACAGGTGAAACCTGTCCGCTGCAAAGTGGCAAACCACAATTTGAACTGCATCAGATCTTCAACGCAAACGTTTAATGCGCTCAGACGGACTGACAACATCCGTCAGGCGGATGCCGAACTTTTCATTCACCATCACCACCTCGCCATGGGCGATCAGTGTACCGTTGACCTTCACGTCCAGCGGCTCACCCGCCAGTCGATCCAGCTCAATCACCGAGCCCTGGTTTAACTGCAGCAAGTTGCGTATGGCAATTTCTGTGCTGCCGACTTCCATGGCAATGGTTACCGGGATATCCATGATGACTTCAAGATTCGGGTTGTCACCGTCAAAACCGACCGAGTCGTCCTCAAGATACTCCAGCGGCGCAGATTGAATATCATCTTCCGTCAACTGATTTGTATCGGAAGCCTCTGCAACAGCCTGCTCTTCCAAAGCCGCACCCCAGTCATCATTTGCATCCAGACCATCGTCCGCAGCTGCTTCAGACTGTTCGTTCATTGCTGATGCCCAGTCATCATCGGTACCTGACTCATCCAGTGCTGATGCCCAGTCTTCGTTATTTTCTTCTTCGCTCATATTCCATTCCTAACTGCTGCAATACTGAATCAGACAGTGCTGATTAACGTACCAGCCTGATTTGTTCTTTGATCTTCAGCGCAAGATTCTCGCCAGATCGCCCCATTTTGCATTTAAATACTGGTACACCATTGGCTTGCAAAGTCACATGATCCGGCAGGTCAATCGGAATGATGTCACCTGCTTCCAGGTGCACCAAATCTCTAAGTGTTAAACCCTTTTCTGCCACTTTTACATTCAAGGGTATTTTTGCTTCCATGATATCGGCTCGTAATGCTCTGACCCAGCGCTCATCAATATCGTCCACATCTGACTGAACACCAGAATCCAGCTCTTCACGCACCGGTTCAATCATTGAATAAGGAATGGTGATATGCAGGTCACCACCACCACCATCCAGCTCAATATGGAAGGTGCTGACCACCACCACTTCACTTGGACTAACAATGTTAGCCATCGCCGGGTTAACTTCAAAACCGATGTATTCGAAGTTCAGTGGCAACACAGTTGCCCAGGCTTCTTTTAAGTCTATAAAAACCTGTTCAAGCACCTTTTGCACAATACGGATTTCAGTCGGGGTAAATTCCCGGCCTTCGATCTTGGCGTGACGACCATCTCCACCAAAAAAGTTATCCACCAGCTTAAAAACTAGTTTGGCATCCATAACAAACAGAGAAGTGCCACGCAAAGGACGAATTTTCACCAGATTAAGACTAGTGGGCACATACAGGGTGTGTACGTACTCACCAAACTTCATGATCTGCACACCACCGGAGGCAACATGAGCACTGCGCCGCAACAGGTTAAACAGGCTGATACGGGTATAACGTGCAAAACGCTCGTTGATCATTTCCAGTGTGGGCATTCGCCCACGGACAATACGATCCTGACTGGTGATGTCATACGTCTGAACATCGCCTGCACCTTGAGCGGCTTCGGAAGGATCCGGCAGATCATCATCATCCACACCATGAAGGAGTAGGTCTATTTCATCCTGCGATAGCAGATCCTGAACTGCCATATAATCTCACCTTAGTCAGTCAAACGGATACCAAGTGATACCGGACTCAGTTATTGCATTACAAAATCGGTAATCAACACTTCATCAATTCGTACATTTTCCCGTTCCACTACACCCTGCACCACTTCTGCGGCAGTCATCTGCAATTGCAGCTTGCCTTCGGGTGTTTGTAGTGTCTGGTAGTCCTGTCGTGTAAACAGCATATTCAGATTATTCTTGATCAGCGGCATATGCTTTTCTATGGCCTGAGCAGCCTGCTGATTCGGTGCCTTGACCGCCAAAGAAATCTGCATAAAACGTTGACGGCGATCAGATGAAACCAGTGGTGCTACAAAGGGTTCTTCAAACGTATAATAAAAGGCAGTATTAAGGC
Source organism: Marinospirillum sp. (assembly GCF_014859565.1). The sequence continues at coordinate 52,437 of NZ_JACUUA010000003.1, forward strand.
TAGGCTGATTGCTGCCGGGCATCAGTGAAGTTCTTTCCTCTCCTGATGAGTCACGATCTAGAAAGAACAGGGTGCCACCAACGGCCAAAGCGGCAATGATTGCTAACCCGACAACCAAACCACCAATCAATATCAATTTATTGCTCTTGCCTTCTTGCTCTTCAGCCATAGCCTACTCCTCAGATTAGCATCCATTTGTCCACACAACGCCCAGAAAAAGTATCATGCGATATTTCAGGCGTAATAGTCTATCAGACCTAACGGCTGATTCAGCACTGGTATCTGTTCCAGTCCATTTTCCAAGTCTGATCCTGCCAGCGACTGCCCGGCAGATCCTGATCCGGAATGATCACCTTCACCATCCTGACCGGCAAAAGACTCTTCTGATACCTGAGCATCCGCCAGCATCAAACCTTCTGATTCCATCATTTGTTTAAGATGTGGCAGGGATTGTTCCAGCAGTTCTCTAGCATGAGCATTCGGAGCCTGGAATATAATACTGGCCATATCACCCTGCATACGGATCTGCACACGAACACTGCCAAGATTAGGTGGATCAAGACGCATCTCGGCCACTTGCATGTTTTTTGCATTCATCATGCTGATACGATTCGACAGTGCCTGAGCGTTCGCTTGAGCAGCTGCGTGAGTCATCATCGGCAGAGGAGGCAGTCCCGCGGCCAACCGCGCCATATTCTGTGCAGCAGCAGGAGACTGAATACCTTGCAACCCTTGACCCGCCGATTGCAGCAACTGTTGCAGTGAGTCACTGCCGCGCGACACAGTAGGTACTGCGGTAGCATCAGCACGACTCAAACGGCTGACCACATCAGCAAAACGCTCGGGGCGAGCATCCTGCTGCCGCGAATCTTCTTTACCCGGCGGTGAATCACCTCTGGATGCATCAGAGCGTGCTGCAGTATCCATCTTGATACCAATGTCTTTTGCAGAGGTCACCGTACCTTCGGTACCTCTGGTGGCACTAGTATCCGTCATCAGTTTTAACTCACCCGCTGCTCCGGCGGGTGATTGAATGGCAGCCACCTTGCTGAAATCCACATTCGAACTTGCCAGATCCTGAACCAACTGATTAAAACCCGTGATCAACGCCGCAGCGTTGTTTTTATCTTCCGTCAACTGAGCCAGCAGCTGCTGTAATTGTTCTGGCAATAAATCCTGCAACCCATCAGGGTTTTCTTTGAGTGTTTGCTGCAAGCCTTGTAGCTCTTCAGGTGTCAGGGATGCCAACCAGGATCTTAACTGTTCAAGCAAGGCTTCTTGCTCCTCAGGTGGAAGAGCGGCAAGAAAATTCCGCGCCTCCTCCTCCAGCGGCAAGGTTTCGCCACTTGATGCATCTCTAGCTGGCACCCGTTCCACATTTCGATTGCTGCGCTCAACCCCCTGTCCCTGCTGACTGGCAATAGAGGCATCTGAACGTGAGGGAGACCTTGATTCCTGCTGCCGCTCTTCATTCAGACGCGCTTGCAGATGGCCTTTGAACTCGGACTGATGAACTCGGCTTCTTTCCTGTATTCGTGCAGAGTCAGCTTGTACTGGCTTGCTATCCAGAAGAAAGTTGAGTGTTGTTGTTGGATTCATTGCCAAAATTTCCCCGGTTTTACTCTGTCAGAAACAGAGCCTGAACACACTTTTACCGTGAGCTAAGCATGAAGTGTGCCAGCATTCAGGAACGCCTTGCAAAACGACTGGTCGTATATTCATCCGTCTGCTTTTGTTCCTGTCGTGCATCCAGCCATTCCTGCTCTTTTCGTGCAGCATCCATAACACTGGAGACAGCCTGGGCGCGGGCTCGGGTTTTAATCCAATGCTCGGTCACTTTTTCTTTTTGTTGCAACAATAGGGTAATCTGCTCATTCTGCTGTATCTGAGCTGATTCGAGTCGCTGGATAAACAGCTGATAACGCATCACTGCCTGAACATCCATACGCCGCCCTGGTTGATCACCACCTCGCATCAACTGCAGATACTCTGACTCATAGTTTTTCAGCAGACCTTTAGTGGCTTCTTCCTGCTCAATTTTCTGATTCAGATATCCCAGGGCGCGCGCAGCTTCATCCACCTTACCCTGAGCAAGTTTGAGTACCGGCTGTAGACGTTTTTCGCGGCTCATTTATTCACCTCAGTGCGCTTGGGGCGTCATGTTTTTTGCCAACAATTCCAACCGCTGATGACTGGTCAGCAGATCCATCTGCTCACTCAAAGGTTGCTGCAGAAATTGCCGCATCACGGGCATCAGTGTAATTGCCAGATCTATTTCAGGATCACTGCCACGGGTATAAGCACCAACATTAATCAGATCACGGTTTTGCTGGTAACGGGCATAAAGTTGTTTAAAACGGTAAACCCTCGCCAGCTGCTCCGGAGAAACTATCTGTGGCATGGCACGACTGATTGATGCTTCGATATCAATAGCCGGGTAGTGACCTTCTTCTGCCAGTCTGCGTGACAGTACCACGTGACCATCCAGGATGGCGCGTGCTGCGTCAGCAATTGGATCCTGTTGATCATCACCTTCTGTTAATACAGTATAAAAGGCCGTAATTGATCCCTGCCCTTTGGCTGCATTACCGGTACGTTCAACCAGTTGTGGAATACGCGCAAATACTGACGGTGGATAACCCTTGGTAGCCGGTGGTTCACCCACCGCCAGTGCAATTTCCCGCTGCGCTTGAGCATAACGTGTCAGAGAATCCATCAGCAGCAGTACACGCTTGCCCTTATCACGATAATACTCCGCAATACTGTGAGTTAGCTGGGCAGCACGTAATCGCATCAAGGGTGCATCATCTGCAGGAGAAGCAATCACCACAGAACGAGCCATGCCTTCCGGCCCCAGTATCTGCTCGATAAATTCTTTGACCTCTCGCCCCCGCTCACCAACCAGCCCAACCACAGTAATATCCGCTGCCGTAAAACGAGTCATCATGCCCAGCAAAACAGATTTACCAACACCACTGCCGGCAAACAGACCCATCCGCTGACCCTCACCAACCGTCAGCAAAGCATTAATTGCACCAACACCCACATCCAGCGGTGTATCTATCGGATGACGATCAAGAGGATTGATGGGCTTGCCGTTCAGACTGGCCTCACCCTCAACAGCCAGAGGCCCACGTCCATCCAAAGGACGCCCGTAACCATCCAATACGCGACCCAGCAACCCGAAGCCCACTGGTACATTCATGGCTTGCATATTCGGTGTCACTCTGGCACCAGGGCGCAAACCTTCCGCCGTTTTGAGCGGCATCAAAAACACGTGCTCGCCGGAAAACCCCACCACTTCAGCCTCAACCGGCTCACCACGGGTAGATTCAATATAACAATAAGAGCCAACCGGGAGGTTGCAACCCACGGCTTCGAGTGTCAGCCCAACCATGCGCACCAGGCGACCTTCCACCAGCGGCTCATCTGTGCGGAGCTGCTGTTGATAAGACTTCAGGCGTTCAGCCAGGCTGGAATTAACCATTGAGCTTTTCCTGATCATCAGGATCACTGCTCTTACCCTGATCTTCGTTCAAATCGTCCAGCCAGGTGTTTTCCAGCACATCTTCAAGGTAACGATCATCATGAACTGACTCAGGAGCCCACACCTTGTCGACCGCTTTAACAGGCTCTGCAGATACATCTGTTGCTGCATCGGTTGTTGATTCGGCAGAGTCAGAAAAACTATCCAGAAAGTCTTCCAGCTCCACTCCATCAGAATCAGCAGGCAGGTCTTCTGTTGGCTCGACTGTTTCTTCCTGAGCGGATTGAACCAGATTATCCAGCGCCTTTTCAAAGAAGTCGTCTTCTTCATCTTCGGTCATATGAAGAGTGTCTGGCTGCTCGGAGGTGATGTTTTCTTCTACAGGAGGCAAAGCTGAGTCAGACTCTGCTGAAACACTTGTATCAACCAGCTCTGGATCAGCTACAACTGGGTCAGATACTGACTCCGAAACCACGGGTTCTTCCGGTGTTTTTTGTTGCGGATCCAAGGTTTCCTGATGCTGTTCAGGAGCATCCGGCTCAGCTGATTTTTCAGCATCCAGTGCAGGAATATTTCTGGGTGTACCGCTTCGCTGCAGACTGACACGGGATACAGCCTCAGCAGCTGCTGGTACAGCTGTTTCCGCAGGTTCAGTCAAAGCATCAAGCTCTGATTCCTCCGCTGTTGCCGGCTGGTCAGGTGCCAAGGAAGTCGGTGCAATCGGCGCTGCAGGCGCTGGCTCCTGAAAGGACAGCTCATCTAACGGAGCAGTATCAGGTGTTGCAAACACATCCTGAGGCAAGGGTTGCAAATCAACATCTGCTGATTTGTAACCACCTTCCATTAGGCTATCAATGATTTTTTTATAGCGATTTTCGAGGGTAGAGTCGACTAAGCTTTGTAATGTCTCAATCCGCGCGCCACCAGGTGCAACACCGGGATCACCAACTAAACGGTATTCTTCCAGTAGATCCTGGCAGGCTGCTTCAGCCAGGGGCATGTCATCAGGGTTAAGGAATATTCTCAGTCGCTGATGCCCTGCAGGCAGTGCAGCAACCGACTCTTTTAACACTTCAGCCAGAAAGCTACGATCCAGACTGATTTCGCGACGTAATAATGATCGAGAGATCAGGTCAACCAGAGACAATAACGCGTCTTCCACCTCTTGATCCAACTGCTGTAGTGGGCCTTGTAATTGTTCAATCAGACCCTGAAGACGTGCCAGCTGTTGATCCACCTCGTGCTGAGCCTGATCCAGCCCTCGCTGATATCCAGCTTGAAATCCGGATTCCTGACCTGTTGCTTCACCTTCCTGATAACCCAGCGCACGGCCTTCTTCATATCCCTGCTGGCGGCCTTCTTCAAAGCCTGTGCTGAAACCCCGCTGACGGGCTTCCTCACGGAGTGCTTCGATTTCTTCTGCCGTTGGGGGTTGGGGTATTGCTTCTGCGCTACTGTCTTCCGTTTCCTCCGCCTGCAACTCATCCAAGCGCTGTGCAATACGACGGCGTACACCTGTTAAATCAGGCATTTCCCAGCGCTGGTAGGCTACATTTTCGTTAGCAGGAATACGTTTTTTGTTCTGCACTCAATCATCCCCAAATCTAGTCCAGAAACTGAAACCCGACTTAACAAACCGACCCGATCTGATTAGACCAGCTCATCGCCACCAGCAGCAAGGTTGATGGTACCGTCTTCAGCAAGGCGACGCGCCACACCCAGAATTTCTTTCTGTGATATTTCAACTTCACTGACACGGACAGGTCCTTGAGCTTCAAGGTCATCACGCAGCAGTTCTGCAGCACGTTTGGACATGTTCTTGAATATTTTTTCCTGTACTCGACCCTCGGCACCTTTTAGGGCCAGTGTCAGTGTTTCCGGTTTGACTTCGCGCAACAGGGTTTGCAGATCTTTGTCATCCAGATCAGCCAAGTTATCAAAGACAAACATCAGGTCTTCAATCTCTTCACCCAAGGCTTCGTCAATTTCCTTGATGGCGTCCATCAATTCGCCTTCAATACCACTATCCAGGTTGTTCATGATATTGGCTACCACCTTCACACCACCCATACTGGTGGTCTGGGTGCCGCCGGAGCCGGAGAACTGCTTCTCAAGGATATCATTCAACTCCTGCAAAGCCTGGGGCTGCACTGATTCAAGAGCAGCAACACGCAACATGACATCCAGTCGTACCTTGGGATCAAAATAGCGCAGAATTTCAGCACCCTGATCTGAATCAAGATAAGACATAACAATGGCCTGAATCTGCGGGTGCTCAAAACGGATAATGTCTGCAACAGCGCGAGGTTCCATCCACTTTAATGTATCCAGACCGGTGGTATTACCACCCAGCAGAATACGATCAATCAGGCCATTGGCCTTGTCTTCACCCAAGGCTTCACTAAGCATCCGACGGATATAACTATCCGCACCCACGCCCAGACCCGTTTGTTCACCCACATCTTCCAGAAAGTCGCCTAGCACTTCTTCAACCTGTGCACGACTGACATTCTGCAACTGGGACATTGCCAAACCAATTTTTTGCACTTCTTTCGGCCCCATGTGCTTGAGCACCTGAGCCGCATCCGTTTCACCCAGAGACATCAGCAGTATTGCTGCACGCTCCAGCGAGGAAAGGCTTTCTGTATAGAGTTCGTCATCACTCATCGTTAGCTACCCAATGGCGCACTACCTGAGCAACCCGTCCGGGGTTCTCGGCAATCAAAGCCCTTATTGCATTAAGCTGGCGTTCATAAAGATCACTTGGTGGTGCAAGCAGCGGATCATCCGAAGCACTCAACGTTACCTGGTCATCAGACAACCCACCGTCAAGGGGTGCCAGCGCATCCAGTTCGGCATCTTCAAGATCCTTGTCGGAGCGGGTAGCCAGATTACGAAGAATCGGACGCAACACACCAAAGATCAGTATTAGGATAAAAAGACCGGCAAGCAGCTGTTTTGCCAGATCCCATACCCAAGGCTGCTCCCATAAAGGCAGCTCGGGCATTTCCTCAACGATCCCTTCAACAAATGGTGAGTTGATAACACTGACACTGTCACCACGAGCAGCAGAATAACCCACAGCGTTGCGTACCAGTGTGGTGATCCGCTCGATTTCGTTTTCATTCCAGGGCATACGTTCTGCTGCGCCAGTTTCCGCATTGCGCTGAATCAAATCATCAACCACAACAGCCACAGTCAGACGGGCAATACGACCGGAGTCATTTCTGGAATAACTAAGGGTGCGATCCAGCTCAAAATTACGTGTAGCCTGAGAGCGACGATTACCGGCAGTCTGACCAGCCGCTCCGCCGGCGCCCACTGCTTCTTCAGGAGCAAATCCATCCTGCGGTGGCTGATTGGAAAGTGCACCTGGAATACCCAGCGGACCAAAATCGCCAGAACGCTGTTCTTCAACTGTTTGTTCACTGCGAATAGCAGGCATATCCGGATTAAACTGTTCGGCACTCTGTTCAATCTGAGTGAAATCTATATCAACTGCTACCGCTGTTTGAAAACGCCCTGGGCCGGCAATGGGTTCAAGAATGGAGCGAATACGGTCATTAATACGCTGCTCAACCTGGCGAGAATGCTCCAGCTGTCTGGCCATCGCTTGATCTGTCGCACTTTCTTCAGCTTTGGACAACAGATTGCCGCGTTGATCAACAATAGTGACGTCTTTCACATCCATCTGCGGCACACTGGAGGCAACCAGGCGCATGATAGAGTTGGCCTGTGCTGAGTCCATGGTGCGACCAGGGGATAGGTTCAGGAAAACTGATGCAGAGGGTTTGCGCTGATCACGAAGGAAAACGGATTGACGTGGCACAGCAAGGTGCACACGTGCTTGTCTGACGACTTCCAGACTGGAGATGGTACGAGCTAGCTCACCCTCGACGCTGCGAAGATAGCGGGCATTTTCCATAAACTGGCTGGTGCCTAAGCCCTGATCCTTTTCCAGCAATTCGTAACCAACGGTGTTCGGCTGGCTGATATCCGCACCAGCCACCTGCATCCGTGCACGATGAATGTCATCTTCACGAACTAACAATGCGCCGGAGGAAGGATCTATCCGATATTTGATACGGTTCTGTTCCAGCACCGAAACGATAGCAGAAGAGTCCAGCTCATTTAGACTAGACATCAAGGGTCGGTAAGTATCTGACTGAGACCAGAGTACGATGGCAAAACCCAGTGCAATACTGGCAGCAAAGCCCACCAGCAGCGCCATCTGGCGCAATACATCCAGCTGGTTGAAGTTTGAAAGCATGGTTCCAGCCTTGCTTCCATTCTTCAGAAAACTGCCCTTGCTCTGGCTGCCTTCTTTTTTACCGACATTGTCTGCAGCAACACTGCTCGCTTCTGGCTGAACAGACTCAGGCAGATTAGCCGCCGAATCGCTGGCCACATTAGCAGGTGCATTTTCCATTCATTAACCCCAGTTAATCCATTCTGCTGTTTGCACGGTCAGACCGGCATCCGCATAATTTCCTGGTAAGCGCCAACCAGCCGGCTTCTTACCTGTGACATGGCCTCAAAAGCAACACTGGCCTTTTGTGATGAGATCATTACATTCACTATATCCACATCAGGATCACCCATTTCGTAACGGGTCCTCAGATCACCGGCAACCCGCTGATGACCGTTCACGTTATCAACGGCCTGTTTCAGCATCGTGGCAAAGGAGGGAACCTCCTTCACTGACTGAGCTGCATGCACGCCATTAACCAGGCTTGCGCCATCTTCACTCAATCCACGCACCATCGGTGCATAGGAGGAGGCCGCAAACCCCGGGTTTACTTGGGTCTGCACCGAGCGTATCTGTGACAACACACTTGAAATATCCGCACGATCAACCATATCCGAACACCTTTCCGCGCTGCGTTAAAAAAATGTAACAATTATGCAGGGTACTTGTTCTATCTATCCGGCTCTCCAATATAAAACCAGCAGAGAGCCGCAGGATGCCTACTCTACCGAAACATAGGCCTGATGACTACTCTATGATCCCATAATTTATCTGTAAATGCTGCCTATGTATGTAACGCAAAGTTACATTATGATGGCGCAAGGTGAGCAGAATTATAGCCATCAATCTTCCTGTAAAAAACCTTCATCACGCATTCTTGCGAGTTTATATCGAAGTGTGCGCGGACTGATACCAAGGCGCTCTGCTGTTTCCTTTTTTTTGCCCCGCTCCTGCTGCAAAGCATCAAGAATTATGCGGTACTCCTGCTCACGCAAGTCTTCACGCAGATCCTCACTGACAATCTCCTGACGAACCACCGGCAACCTAGTGGCAGCAGCTTCAAACTCAATGACCAGACTATCCAGCGTAATCTGATCACCTGTCGTCAGGATTAATGCTCGCTGCATCACATTCTCTAGCTCTCGTACATTGCCTGGCCAACTGTGCTCCATCAATCTTCTTGCGGCTTCCGGGTGCAGGCCTGGCAACTGAGAAACACCCATGCGCTGGGCGTGTTTAACAATCAGAGCTTTTGCCAGCGGCACGATGTCTGCTTTACGTTCACGAAGCGGCGGCCAAGCCAAGGGGAATACGTTTAACCGATAGTATAGATCCTCACGAAACAAACCTTCAGCAACACTTTGTTTCAAATTGCGGTTACTGGTTGCCAATACCCGTACATTTAGCTTGAGAGTCTTGCGTGAACCCAGCCGCTCCACTTCCTGCTCCTGCAATACCCGTAACAGCTTGGATTGTAGCTCCGGCGGCATCTCTGTGACTTCATCCAGCAGTAGAGTGCCACCATCAGCCTGCTCAAACTTACCCGGTGCACTGGCATTAGCGCCGGTGAATGCACCTTTTTCATAACCGAACAACGTGGCCTCCAGCAAGCTTTCAGGAATAGCTGCGCAGTTGATCGCCACAAAAGGTTTATCCGCGCGCGCAGATTGCAGATGGATATAACGTGCCAGCACTTCTTTACCGGTACCAGACTCTCCGCCAATCATCACCGAGGCATCACTTTTTGCCACCCGACTTGCCAGTTTCAGCAGCTCACGACTGGCTGGATCATCCACCACCGGACCCTCTGCTTCACCGGGTACGACTTTAGACTGTGCCTGCAACAGTGGCCGCAACACGCGAATTAACACATCAGGATCAAAGGGTTTCACCAGATAATCAGCAGCTCCTTTGCGCATGGCTTCCACTGCCTGATTGATGGAGCCAAAAGCGGTCATCAGCACCACCGGGACACCCGGCCATTTTTCCCGTACCGACTCCAGCAGACGATGCCCATCCATCACTGGCATACTAACGTCCGAAACGATCAGGCTGACCGGCTCTTTTTTCAGCATCAGCAAGGCTTCCTGACCATTTTCGGCGGAGATATAAGACCAACCCTCAAGGCTCAGGGTATCCTCCAGCGCCTCACGCAGATCAGCATCATCCTCAACGATCAGTACTTGCGGCATCTTTTGCTCCCTTGTCACTGTTGGGGTTTTCCACGTTGGAACTCTCCATCGGCAGGGCAATCCAGGCGCGCACACCCTGCCCCGGTCTAGATTGTAACCAGAAGCGTCCCTGATGCGCCTCAACCACAGCATGAACAATGGCAAGACCCAGCCCGGTTCCCTGCGACTTGGTAGTATAAAAAGGCTCTTGGGCTTTTTGAACCTTGTCTTCTTCAATTCCCGGCCCGTTATCAGCCACACAGAGCAACAGATGCCCTCCATCCAGCCCCGGCAAATCATGCACCACTTCCAGATGTAACGTCATATCCGGCGGCGGGTTAACCGCTTCAACAGCATTATTAACCAGATTCAGCACTGCACCCACCAGTGAGTCCAGACTGACCACCAGCTCACCTTCACTCACTTGCAATTCCCAGGCAAACTGCAACTGGTGTTTTTCAATCACCGGCAGCACAGCCTCCTGCAAGGACTGGATCAGCTCACTCAGATTGATACGCCTTGCCATGCGGGTTTCTCCCCGCGCAAAAATCAACATGTCGCGGATCTGTTGATCCATATGCTGCAAGCGTCCTTTCAGACGGGTGGCAAACTTCTGCTGCTGTTCCTGCTGCAGGCCTTCTTTTTGCAAATGACCGGCATATAAAAGTGCCGTGGATAGAGGTGTCCGTAATTGGTGCGCTAGAGAAGCCACCATGTGCCCCATAGATGACAAACGTTCATGTCTTGCCAGTTGTTCCTGTAATTGCCGTGTCTCGGTTAAATCTTGCAGCAGGATCAACTGTCCACCCCCGGCAGAAAGGGAACTGATTGACAGACTGACACGTCGCCCGCTTTTCAGCGACACTTCATGCCCATCATCCTCTCGCGGTGCAAAAGCACGCTGCACTACCGCCAGCCAAGGTTGTTTCACCAGAGGCTCACCCAGCAAGAGGATCGCAGCCTGATTGGCCTGTTTTACCTTACCGCGTTGATCCAGCATCACCAGCCCGGCGGGAATTGCAGCCAATACATCGTGCAGTGCTTGCTCGGCTTCACTGGATTCCGATTCTGTTGTTGATAAATAATCCATGGTTCAATCCTGATCAGAATGGAGGCATTTTCGCACAGGCAGGGTGCTTTTAGTTAGAATAGCTTTTTTGATTGCCAACAGCGGAAACCCATGTCGACCTCCTTCGTTCACCTGCGCCTGCATTCCGAGTTCTCCCTGCACGATGGACTGGTGCGCCTCAAACCACTGGTCAAGCAGGCTCAAGGCATGAACTACCCAGCTTTAGCCATCAGTGATGACAGCAACCTGTTTGCACTAGTGAAGTTTTATAAAACTATGCAGAGCGGGGGCATCAAACCCCTGATCGGCAGTGATATTTGGCTGGAACCGCAGACAAAAAACAGCCCTCCGACCCGCATGACCCTGCTGGCGATGAACAACACGGGTTATCGCAACCTGACTGAACTCCTGTCGCGCGGCTGGTTAGAAGGGCAGCATCAGGGGCAACCGCGCATCAAACAGGAATGGCTGCAACAGCAACCGGAAGGCCTGCTGGCCTTGTCCGGCGCCAAAGACGGTGAAATTGGTCAACTGCTGCTGGGCGGGCATACTGCCCAGGCAGCAGAACGTACCCGTTATTGGATGCAGGTATTCCCGAATGCCTTTTATCTGGAAATACAACGCACCGCCCGCAAGGGTGATGAAGATTGCCTGCATGCCAGCGTTGCCCTGGCAACACAACTCAACTGCCCGCTGGTTGCCACCAACGATGTGCGTTTTATCTCCCGCAAGGATTTCTGGGCACACGAAACCCGTGTGTGTATTGGTGAAGGACGTATTCTGGATGATCCACGTCGCGAAAAACGTTACTCGGAAGAACAGTACTTAAAAAGCCCCGAAGAAATGCAGGATCTGTTTTCCGACCTACCGGAAGCCCTGCAGAACACCGTGGAAATTGCCAAACGCTGCAATGTGGATGTTCGTCTGGGTGAATACTTCCTGCCCGAGTATCCGATTCCCAAGGGCATGACTCAGGACGAGTTCTTCCGCAACATTTCCCATGAAGGCCTGACTCGACGCCTGGACAAACTCTACAATCCACAACCGGACAACTTTGCCGAAGTGGAAAAAAAGTACCGCGACCGGCTGGATTTTGAGCTGGACACCATCCTGCAGATGGGGTTTCCCGGTTACTTTCTGATCGTAATGGACTTTATTCGCTGGGCAAAAAACAACGGTGTGCCCGTGGGGCCGGGGCGGGGTTCCGGTGCCGGTTCACTAGTGGCCTACTCACTGGATATCACCGATCTGGATCCGCTGGAATACAGCCTGCTGTTTGAACGCTTCCTTAACCCGGAACGGGTTTCGATGCCTGACTTCGACATCGACTTTTGTATGGATGGCCGAGATAGAGTCATTGATTATGTAGCTGAAACCTATGGTCGTAATGCTGTCTCCCAGATAGTCACCTTTGGCACCATGGCTGCCAAGGCGGTGGTGCGTGATGTAGCGCGGGCGCAGGGAAAACCCTATGCCGTGGGCGATCGACTATCCAAATTGATTCCTTTTGAAGTTGGCATGACACTAGAAAAAGCCGCCGAAGAAGTGGAAGAACTCAAGGCACTTGAGCAGTCTTACCAGGCCACCAAGGAGCGAGAGCTGACCGAACAGGAGCTCGAAAGCCTGGATCAGGAAGGTTACGAAGTCTGGGCAATGGCGCGGGAGCTGGAAGGTATTACTCGTGGTACCGGAAAACATGCCGGTGGTGTAGTAATTGCACCCACCAAACTCACTGACTTTGCCCCGCTGCTGGCGGATGAAGAAGGCAAGGGACTGGTGGTGCAATTTGATAAAAATGATGTGGAAGAAGCTGGGCTGGTCAAGTTTGACTTTCTGGGTCTGCGCACCCTGACCATCATCGACTGGGCAATTCGTGATGTGGATCGAATTCGCGCCCTGCAGGGTGAAGCACCACTGGATATCACCCGCATCCCTCTGGATGACAAAAACACCTATGCCCTGCTCCAGAAAGCCGAAACCACAGCGGTATTCCAGCTGGAATCACGTGGCATGAAAGAGCTGATCAAAAAGCTCAAGCCCGACTGCCTGGAAGATATGATCGCTCTGGTGGCGCTGTTCCGCCCCGGCCCGTTGCAATCCGGCATGGTGGATGACTTTATTCAGCGTAAACATGGTCAGGCGGCACTGGCTTACCCTCACCCGGATTACCAGTTGGAAATGCTTAAACCGGTACTGGAACCCACCTATGGCATCATCCTTTATCAGGAACAGGTGATGCAGATTGCTCAGGTGATGGCAGGATTCACCCTGGGTGGTGCCGACATGTTGCGTCGCGCCATGGGTAAGAAAAAACCCGAAGAAATGGAAAAAATGCGCGGCATGTTCCTTGAAGGCAGCGCCCAAAACGGCATCAATAGCCAGCTGGCCGGGCAGATTTTTGATCTGGTGGAAAAATTTGCCGGTTACGGTTTTAACAAATCCCACTCCGCCGCTTATGGTCTGGTGTCTTACCAGACTGCCTGGTTAAAAACCCACTACCCCGCACCTTTTATGGCGGCAGTGCTTTCCACGGAAATGAACAACACCGACAAGGTGGTGATGCTGGTGGAGGAATCCCGTGCCATGGGTTTAACCGTCACCCCACCGGACGTCAATCAAGGCAGCTGGCGTTTCACCGTCAATCCTGCTGGTGAAATCATCTACGGTCTGGGTGCCATCAAGGGTGTGGGTGAAGGTCCGGTCGAAGCCATCGTTGAAGCACGAACCAGTGGTGGCGTTTTTACTGACCTGTTCAACTTCTGCCAGCGCGTGGATATGAAGCGCCTGAACAAACGCAGCATTGAGGCGCTGATTCGCAGTGGTGCACTGGATCAACTGGCAGACAGCCGACACCTACTAATGGCTGCACTGGAAGATGCCACCAAGGCAGCTGACCAGACCAACCGCAACGCCAGTCTTGGCATGGATGATCTGTTTGGTGATCTTGGTCAGAGCACCACCACCAGTAACGACCCCTATGCCCCTTGGCGCAAACTGCCACAATGGACTGAAAAACAGCGTCTGGCCGGAGAAAAGGAAACCCTCGGACTTTACCTGACAGGTCATCCGATTGATGAATACGAAAGTGAGCTGAAACGTTTTGTCAGCAAAAAAATTGCTGCTCTGCAAGCCTCACGCGAACCCCAGCGTGTTGCCGGGCTGGTGGTGGCCTTTCGCACCATGAAAAACAAACGCGGTGAAACCCTGGCTTTTTTAACCCTGGATGATCGCTCTGGGCGTATCGAAATCTCGGTTTTTGGTGAGGACTACGAACGCTACAAACAACAACTGCAAAAAGATGCCCTGCTGATTATTGAAGGTGAAGTCCGAGAAGACAGCTTCACGGGTGGACTGTCCATGCGCTGCAAGGACATCACCCCAATTACTGAAGCGCGCAGCAAGTTTGCCAAGGCACTGGAAATCCAGTTTCACGAAAATGATTTTTATCCTGAACTTTTGCAGAAACTGGCAACTTGTCTGCAAAAACACCTGTTAAAAGATGAAGGCCTGCCGCTGCAACTGGTTTACACCTGCAGCCAGGGTCGGGCATGTCTCAAGGCAGCAGACAGCTGGAAGGTTGTACCCCACGATCAGCTACTGGAAGAGCTGCGGCAATTACTGGGTAGAAACAAGGTGCAGCTGATCTACCTGAACGAAGGAGAAACAACTGCCGCGTCACAAAAAATTTCTGCATAATTTTTGAGTCTATCGCGGCTTTCGACTATAGTTGCCCGCAAAAGTTGCCCGTAAAAGTCGCGCCAAAAGTTGCGGCAAAATTTCTGACCTGTAAACAGCAGCTGAACCCCTGTTTCGGGCAAAAAACATGAGTCCTCAGGCAAAATAACCATGAATCTGAATTACCTCGATTTTGAACAACCCATTGCCGACTTGGAAGCTAGGATTGAAGAGCTGCGCCTGGTGGGTAATGACTCAGACGTCAACCTGAGCGATGAAATCTCCCGCTTGCAGGAAAAAAGTTACAAGCTGACCGAGCAGATTTTTTCCAGCCTCAGTGCCTGGCAGGTTTCACAGTTGTCGCGCCACCCGATGCGCCCTTACACCCTGGATTACCTGAACCTACTGTTTGACGATTTTGATGAGCTACACGGTGATCGTCACTTTGCTGATGATGCTGCTATCGTGGGCGGTATGGCACGCCTGGATGGTCGCCCGGTGATGGTGATTGGTCACCAGAAAGGCCGCGACGTCAAAGAAAAAGTACGCCGTAACTTTGGTATGCCGCGCCCGGAAGGTTACCGCAAGGCACTGCGCCTGATGGAAATGGCTGAGCGTTTTAAAATGCCAATCCTGACCTTCATCGACACCCCTGGTGCTTACCCCGGTATTGATGCTGAAGAGCGTGGCCAGTCAGAAGCCATTGCCTTTAACCTGGCCGCCATGTCACGTCTTAAAACCCCAATCATTGCCACCGTGATTGGTGAGGGGGGGTCTGGTGGTGCACTGGCGATTGGTGTCTGTGACGAGCTGATGATGCTGCAGTATTCCACCTATTCGGTGATCTCACCGGAAGGCTGTGCGTCCATTCTATGGAAAAGTGCCGGCAAGGCAGCAGATGCAGCAGAAGCCATGGGGCTGACTGCTGGTCGTCTGAAAGAGCTGGGACTGGTGGATACACTGATTCCCGAACCTCTGGGTGGTGCACACCGCAACCCCGAACAAATGGTGTCCAGTCTTAAATCAGCCTTGATTCAAGCTTTGAACAAGTTGGATAAAAACGATACCGACACCCTGCTGGAGCGGCGTTATCAGCGCCTAATGAGTTATTCATCTCTGCAGAATCTTGCCTGAGATGAATCCTGGGCGACGCTTCCGTGGCTTATGAGTTCACTTCTTGGTCATCTGCAGTGCGCCCTTGGCCCTGATACCCGGCGAATCTGTGTCGCCTTCAGTGGAGGTATGGATTCTCGGGTACTGCTGGAGCTGACCCGGCAATTACAGTGGGCTCAGCCATTAAAAAAGCAACACCCACAACTGCAGATCCGCGCCCTGCATATACACCATCAGTTATCCCCTCATGCCGACCAATGGGCGGCTTTTTGTCAAGAAGTTTGTGATGCTGCCGGTATTCCACTCAGCATTCAATGCGTAAATCCCAACCAGTGGCCGGGCGCCAGCCTGGAAGATCGTGCCCGCAAAGCCCGTTACAGTGTTTTTGAACAACAACTGCAACCGGATGAGTTACTGCTGCAGGCTCACCATCAGGATGATCAAGCTGAAACCCTGCTGTTACGACTCTTGCGTGGTGCCGGAACCTTGGGACTGAGCAGTATTCCCAAACAACGCCCGCTGGGCCAGGGACTGCTGTTACGACCACTGCTGGATATCCCTCGTGCTGAACTACTGGCTTTTGCCACCGCAGAAAAACTCCAGTGGATTGAGGACGAAAGCAATCAGCAGACCCATTTTGATCGCAACTTTTTAAGGTTGCAGGTTCTACCGCTACTGCAACAACGTTTTCCGGCGGTCAGCCAGAATTTAGCTCGGGTGACCCAGCACGCCACGGAAAGCCAGCAACTGAACCGCGAACTGGCCGAGCTGGATCTGCAACCCTGCCGCAACACTGAAACCAGTCTTAGCATCCCGCCGCTTATGGCCTTGTCCTCTCATCGCCGTTTTAATCTGCTGCGCCACTGGTTATTGTTGCGTGGTTTAACCCTGCCGGGGCACACCCTTTGGGAGCAGCTGGATAAACTCTGTCTGGCACGCAAGGATGCCAACCCGCTGGTCAGTTGGGGGGAGTCCACACAACGTATTGAAGCCAGACGTTTTCAACAGCAGCTCTTTATTGCCCCAGAGGAATACTTTCAACCGTTGCCAGCAAACTGGCAACAAGACTGGGATGGCAAAATGCCCATCCAAACTCCAGTTGGCCTGATCAACTTCCGGCTGCTTGCCAGTGATTCACTACCTACAGCCAGCCTCACCTTCACCCTTCGCGCCAGACAGGGCGGTGAAACCCTGCGCCAGAAAAACCGTGGGCAGCGGGATGTCAAACGCCTGCTGCAAGAGCTGCATCTACCGCCTTGGGAGCGCCAGCGCTTGGTGTTTATCTGGTTGCAAAAAGAATTGATCGCGGTCGGTTCAAAGCTGGTTGCAGCAGGCTGGACGATTGAGTATTGACTTTCCTGCTTTGGATTTTTATTGGCTTCTGCTAAACTGTGCCCCCATCTAAATGCTCTTCCTCCCTGTTTTCTGTTCTGGCTTCAACAAAGCCAGAACCTGATCTATTTTTCGGACGGTTTTCATGACGCGTTACATTTTCGTGACTGGTGGTGTGGTTTCTTCTCTGGGGAAAGGCATCGCCTCCGCCTCCCTTGCGGCCATTTTGGAAGCGCGTGGCCTGAAGGTCACTATCATGAAGCTGGATCCCTACATCAACGTAGACCCAGGCACCATGAGCCCCTTCCAGCACGGCGAGGTGTTTGTCACCGAAGATGGTGCTGAAACCGATCTGGATCTGGGTCACTACGAGCGTTTCATCCGCTCCCGCATGACCCAGAAAAACAACTTCACCACAGGCCGGGTGTACGAGCACGTGCTGCGCAAAGAGCGTCGTGGTGATTACTTGGGTGGTACTGTGCAAGTGGTTCCCCACATCACCGACGAAATTCAGCGCCGTGTGGTGGAAGGTGCCGAAGGTTATGACGTGGCGCTGGTAGAAGTGGGTGGCACTGTAGGCGACATCGAGTCACTGCCATTTCTGGAAGCCATCCGCCAGCTGCGGGTCAAGGTTGGCTCCCAGCACGCGCTGTTTATGCACCTGACCCTGGTGCCCTACATCAAGACTGCCGGTGAAACCAAAACCAAACCGACCCAGCACTCGGTCAAGGAACTGCGCTCCATCGGTATTCAGCCAGACATCCTGATTTGTCGCTCAGAAGTGAGCATTGAGTCCAATGAGCTGCGCAAAATTGCCCTGTTCACCAACGTGGATGAAAACGCAGTAATCCCCCTGCCGGATGCCGACACCATTTATCGCATTCCCGGTATGCTGCACGAACAGGGCCTGGATGACATCGTTGTCAGCAAGTTTGGCCTGCAATGCCCACCCGCCGACCTGACCGAATGGGTACAGGTGGTGGATGCCAAGCTGAATCCACAGAAAACCGTAAAAATTGCCATGGTTGGTAAATACATGGAGCTGCTGGATGCTTACAAATCGCTGATTGAAGCAATCCAACATGCCGGTATTAAAACCCGCACCAAGGTCGAAATTGATTACATCGACTCAGAAGAAATTGAACGCAAAGGCACTGATCGTCTGGCCGATAAAGACGCCATCCTGATTCCCGGTGGTTTTGGTGAGCGCGGCGTGGAAGGCAAGATTCTCACAGCAAAGTTTGCCCGTGAAAACAAGATCCCTTATCTGGGTATCTGTCTGGGTATGCAGGTAGCGGTGATTGAATTTGCCCGCAATGTGGCTGGCTGGACAGATGCCAACTCCACCGAGTTCACGCTGGATACCCAGCATCCAGTGGTCGGTCTGATCACCGAATGGCTAACCCCGGAAGGCAAGATTGAAACCCGTGACACCAATTCTGATCTGGGTGGAACCATGCGCCTGGGTGCACAGGTCTGTCATCTGGAATCCGGCACCAAAGCTCGTGAAACCTATGCCGCTGAAAACATAGTGGAGCGCCATCGCCACCGTTATGAAGTGAACAACCAATTTATTGGTGAGTTGGAAAAAGCCGGTTTAATTATCTCCGGTCGCAGCGCTGACAAGGCACTGGTCGAGATGGTGGAGCTGCCGAATCACCCCTGGTTTGTTGCCTGCCAGTTCCATCCGGAATTTACTTCCACCCCGCGTGATGGTCATCCACTGTTCACCGGTTTTGTGAATGCCGCACTGGCGCACAAGGCTGAACGTAAAAACAGCGGCAACACCCTATGATTCAGCAGCAGATTCAGATCACCAACCTGACACTCGCCAACAACCGCCCCTTTGTCTTGCTGGGTGGTATGAATGTGCTGGAGTCGCGGGATATGGCGATGAAGGTTGCGGAACACTATGTTGAAGTCACTCGCAAACTGGGCATCCCTTATGTCTTCAAAGCCAGTTATGACAAGGCCAACCGTTCTTCCATCCACTCCTTTCGTGGACCGGGGTTGGAAGAAGGTTTAAAAATCCTGCAGGAAATCAAAACCACTTTTCAGGTACCGGTGATCAGTGATATTCACGAAATCGACCAGGCTGCACCGGCTGCCGAAGTGCTGGATATTCTGCAACTGCCCGCTTTTCTGGCTCGCCAGACCGATCTGGTGCGTGCCATGGCTACAACTGGCAAACCCATCAATGTCAAAAAGCCCCAATTCATGTCGCCAGGACAAGTCAGCAACCTGATTGAAAAATTTGCCGAATGCGGTAATGATCAGGTGATGCTCTGTGAACGCGGCAGCTGTTTTGGTTACGACAATCTGGTGGTGGACATGCTGGGTTTTGGGGTGATGAAAAAAGTCGCTGGCAATGCCCCGATCATTTTTGACGTCACTCATGCCCTGCAGATGCGTGATCCAACTGGTGCCGCCAGTGGTGGTCGCCGTCAGCAGGTAGCGGAACTGGGACGTGCCGGTCTCAGCCAGGGCATAGCCGGGCTGTTTCTGGAAGCTCACCCCAACCCTGACCAGGCGCGTTGTGATGGTCCATCTGCACTGCCACTGAACAAGCTGGAACCCTTTTTACAACAGATGAAAGCAGTGGATGATCTGGTTAAATCCCTGCCGGAACTGATCATCGACTGAACCCTGATTAATCAAGCTAACCTGACAGACAAAAACTGGAGACTTCCACTCATGGCTAAAATTATCGCGATCAAAGGACGTGAAGTACTGGATTCACGCGGCAACCCCACCGTGATGGCGGATGTAGTACTGGAAGGTGGATTTAAAGGTAGCGCCTGCGCCCCTTCTGGTGCATCCACCGGCTCCCGCGAAGCGCTGGAACTGCGTGATGGTGACAAGGCTCGTTATCTAGGCAAGGGTGTATTAAAAGCAGTTGCCAACGTCAATGGCTCAATCCAGCAAGCACTGCTGGGTCAGGATGCCACCCATCAGGCTGCCATCGATAAAATCATGCTGGATCTGGATGCCACCGACAACAAAGCCAAGCTGGGTGCTAACGCCATTCTGGCGGTGTCTCTGGCTGCTGCCAAAGCGGCGGCGGCTGCCAAGGGTGTTGAGCTGTTTGAACACATTGCTGATATCAATGGTACTCCCGGTGTGTATTCCATGCCGGTACCGATGATGAACATCATCAACGGTGGTGAGCATGCCGACAACAACGTCGACATTCAGGAATTCATGGTACAGCCGGTTTCCGCGCCTACCTTTGCTGAAGCCCTGCGTGCCGGTGCCGAAATTTTCCACGCCCTGAAAAAAGTTCTGCAAGACAAAGGCCTGAGCACATCTGTGGGTGATGAAGGTGGTTTTGCTCCTAACCTGGCATCCAATGCTGATGCACTGGCTGTCATCAAGCAGGCAGTGGCTGATGCTGGTTATGAACTGGGTAAAGACATCACCCTGGCGCTGGATTGTGCCTCTACCGAATTCTACAAAGATGGTCAGTATGATATGGCCGGTGAAGGCCAGAAGTTTACTTCCGAAGGCTTCAGTGACTATCTGGCCAAACTCTGTGAAGACTACCCGATTGTTTCCATTGAAGACGGTCAGGATGAATCTGACTGGGCGGGCTGGAAGTACCAGACTGAAAAACTGGGCAGCAAAGTACAACTGGTTGGTGATGACCTTTTCGTCACCAACACCAAAATCCTGAAAGAAGGCATCGAAAAGGGCGTGGGTAACTCCATCCTGATCAAGTTCAACCAGATCGGTTCACTGACTGAAACGCTGGAAGCCATCAAGATGGCCAAGGAAGCCGGTTACACCGCCGTGATTTCTCACCGTTCCGGTGAAACCGAGGATGCCACCATTGCCGACCTGGCTGTAGGCACTGCGGCCGGTCAGATCAAAACCGGCTCCCTGTGCCGCTCGGATCGCGTGGCCAAGTACAACCGCCTGCTGGTGATTGAAGAAATCCTCGGCAGCAAAGCACCTTACCCAGGCCGCAAAGCCATCAAGGGTCAGTGATTTTTGCCTGATGTCATGAAAAAGCCACCCTCGCGGTGGCTTTTTATTTAACGAAAAGCGCGAAATTCTCCATCCAAGCCGTGGCTTGGGTGGAGATGGATAGCGCCTCAATGTTTCGATAGTTGCCCCGCCTGCTCAAAAAGCTCGAAAGTTTGGGGTGCCTAAAAGCCCTTTATTTTGTATGTTTTCCCAGCAAGCTTCACCTATGAAGGACACCTTAACCAGGGCAATTGGGCTTAATTCTGCTTGCAAAATACGTTGCTTCACTGTAATCAATGGTTCAGACAGTTTCATGATGCAATAGCACCGTAGTTGCAAAGCTCCTCAAAACCTAGCTGGTGCCCATCCAGAAACTAATAACCAACTGATTTTCGGGTAATATTTTTGAAAAAG
>NZ_JACUUA010000049.1 GCF_014859565.1 Marinospirillum sp.
TTGAAAACAATGCCTGCGTGAGCGCACTTGTATTCCAGCATTGTTTTCAGCATTGACCAACCGGCATCCAGTACCGACTTGGCTTTATTCGTTTTAATCATTGCCCGGCTACTGACATTGCCCACCACAATCAATCCGGAGCGATTCACCAGCGCTCGGCTGAATTGGTGCAAGGCATCCTTGCGCCGGTTGGCAATCTTGGCGTGAATGGCTTTCACGCGCTACTTATTGCCAGCCCGCTGCGCCACAGCCAGCTTGGCTTCTAAGTCCCGATAGAAGCGACCTGCCTCAAGCTGGGTGCCATCCGAGCAGGTTATCCATGGCTTTCAAATTAACAGTAAACAGGTTAACCTGCAAGAGCTAGAACCCAAGGCATCTTCCGATGCCGAACCTTATATCCCTGTCATGAATGACAGGGTTTTACGGTTGAGGTGATAATCAAGGCGACTGATGGCGATATTGAAATAGGAGGTACACCCGATCCTCATAGCCCTCATGCAGAGGTGCAAGCGTGGTGTTGAATGATGAATTATACCACAAGGTTTCTGGAAGGCCTTTTTCATCATCAAGAAACGCAATAATTCTGCCATCCAGGATGCCCAGTGATGCCCAGTATTTCTGATTTTCTGGCCATTCCATGTGATGCGATTTCTGCATCAATATCACCGCTTCCGCGTGACTGGGTGTATATATGAACAGCACAACCTCCAAACACGATGACGCGAAAAACCCCATGTTTTCCGGCAAGCAGCGGCAAGGATGCGGGTAAAAGCTGCCAGGCGGCATCCGGAATCATCATCAGTGCCCGTTGTCACTGCATCCGTTCATCACCCCGCTTTGCGGATAGAGTTTTTCAATTCACGCACCCCTCTATTGGCCAGTGCATCGGCCGCTTCGTTGCCCGGGTTACCGGAATGACCTTTCACCCAATGCCATTCAATATGGTGACTGAGGGTTAATTTCTCGAGTTGAATCCAGAGATCCTGGTTTTTCACTGGGGACTTGGTGTTTTTTCTCCAGTTTTTGCTCTTCCAGATCGGTAGAGACTTGGTAATCCCATCAATCACATAGCGTGAATCACTATACAGCTTGATATGGCAGGCGCGCTTAAGCGCTTTCAAGGCTTTAATGGCCGCCATCAGTTCCATACGATTATTAGTGGTATTGGCTTCACCACCCCATAGTTCTTTTTCAACACTGCCATAGCGCAGCAGTGCGCCCCAGCCACCGTGACCAGGGTTGCCCTTGCAGGCACCATCGGTATAAATGATGACTTTTTTCTGATCCATCCTGCCACTCCTTTGCTTCTACTCAGTTTCTCCATTATGAGGCAGCACTGACAGTGACCGGACTCAAAGCAAAAACGCACCCCGAAGGGTGCATTTTTGCTTTTGCTTTGCGGTACGCTTACATTAAGGTTCTGGTGAGCTCAGGAATCTGCTAAAACTGCCGGATGATGCTGAATAGCCAGCGATCCTACAGTCCGAGCCCGCCCACAAACAGCAGCAGCGGCCATTACCGACCGCTGCTGTGAAGGTTGTACTGATGGGTCTTGTGCTCTGGCAATCCATGCTGGCTACATAGACAGTTCATCTCGCTGCACTGGTTTATTGGGGTCAGGCTGACCATAGTCAATGGTTACCTTCAAGTCATCCACGATCAGGGTGTCAGAGAAGCCAGACATCATGCCTTCGGCAGACATGTGGGAGAAAATGGACTCCATGTTTTCCGACAGTTCGTTTGCATAGCCAGAAAGGGTCTGGCGGTCAGCTTCAGCTTCTTCTTCATCAATCGAGAAGCTGGCATCCAGAATCAGGTTGCAATGCAGGTTTTTTTCATCAAGGCCGGTCAGCGTTTCACTGATATCCACCTGAATATCATGCTCATCCAGGCAAACCGGCAAAGCACCTGTAATCATGCCGCAACCGATCAGCTGTTCAACACCCGCTTTCAGGTAGTGCTCAATCTGTTTGCGAACATCATCCTCTGACTCAAACACTGCGGCCAGATCGTACACAATTTTCAGGTTGGCTTTGATTTTCAGTTGTTCTGGCGATGGCGTATTGTTGCTCATGGTATCGAACTCCTTAAATGAGCTCAGCGATGGCGCAGCCGGTATGTCAAATGCACCGTTAGGTAAATGCTCAAGCGGCCTAATTATATCTTGCTGAAAATGCATTGCAAAGCCATTAACAGAACCTTGATTGCCTGCAAGGTACTCGCAAAAATCTTCCAAGGCATGCTTTGAGTAGTCATTCTTACCAAAGAAAATTTCAATGGTCTCTTTGCTTGAGACAGACCCGCTATAGGATTTATTCAGTGAGGACTTGGAGTTGGACCACTTGATGTACTTGAAACTACCCGCACCCCATGCCTCGTCAATCGCATGACGGAACAACGCTTCGCTGGACAAGAATATGAACTGACCCATACCTCTTGCCTGGGTTGCATCCTGAATAATGTCAGACAGGTTGTGCTGCAAGCTACCAAGAAATAAAAGTTGAGGCTTTTCGCCAATCTGTTTTTTAAGGGCTTTTTTGGCGCACTCGCTCAAAAAAATCTTGTGATCATCATACACAAAAGAACCATCATTGACGGAGGTGCCGATAGCGGCAAGTTGATCAATTTCTTGCTGGTTAAAGCAGTCGCGGTAGGTGGCTTTAGGCATTCCCGTTTCCTCTTGGTAAATTAAATTTCTGTGCTATCAGTCTTCTGATCGCGGAATTAAAGGCTTAAATCATCCCGCTGCACTGATGCTGTTTGCACGGCCTGCTCTGGACTATCCATCACCACATCCAAAGGCAATTCCGTTTCGTAGGTCAGACCTTCGATAGCCACCCTACCCTTTTCTGCCAAATCCCGGCGCTGCGCATAATTCAGGTTGGTTGGATTATCCAGACGGATCGGGAAGCAGTTTTGATCATCCAGAGACGGCAAAAGCGGATTTTCCAAATCACCCCAGTATTGCTTTGTTTCTTCTTCGGTCGGAATGATGGCATAAACCGCATTGGGATGATCAAAATTCATAACTGAAGGTGATACCACATGCTGCTGCAGGATATTCCGCCACTGATCACCCAGGATAACGGGTTTGGCCGGATCGTAATCATCACGACCGGAAAACTCAGTGACGGCATCTTGGGCATAGCCTTCCAAGATCGGGTCATCCCGGGTCAGGGTGACCAGCATGGCTTCTTCGCCGAGATTTTGAATGGGTGAGTTAAATCCCAAAGGCAGAAAGCGGATCTGCTCATCCCACAAAACCGGCAGCAAGGCCACCATTGAAGTCTGGTGCGCACTAAGGTGCTCTTCTGCGATGCATTTCAGCAGGTGGCTGCGATCCTCGGACAAAGGATCCATGCCGGCACGGGCAATCTGATCCTTCAGTTCAGGCACTGTATCCATTGCTTTCAGTCGTGCAGCAGCGGCATCCCATTCAAAGCCTTCATCCAGGACGCAAGGTGCACTGTAGGAATAGGAGCCAGCCTTGAAACAGCACTCAAAACCGGCCATCGTCAAAGCGTTAGCCAGGTATCGCTCCGTGGCTTGCATGGCGCTGTCCACCGCTTCCCTGTAGGCGGCTGGCAGAGAGCCTACTTCACGCAACGTATCCGAGGGGTAATCTGAGGTGTGATTATTCTCATCACGCGCCTTGATGCGCAAAAACATATAGTCTTCCCATCCGCCAACCTCCACATCAATCAAATTGGAGTAGGTCAGACCTGGGTAAAATTCCAGACGATGCTCTACTTTATTAAAGCCAGCATCTTCAAGTGCTGTGCAAATCATGCTTTCTGGCTGGTCATCCAGGCTGTTACACCCTCTGACGACAAATCCGCGTTCATTCTCACCTGGACCCCAAGTACCTGCACCCATGACAACCTCCACGCATAAAAAAAGGCAGCTCCAAGTCAAATTGACTTGCTTCTGCCTTGGTTATAGCCATGGGTGTGATACTTGGGCTTTTTGTTTGATCAGGTCAGTGGGATTTTCGTGATGACCGCCAAGATGTGCTCATAACGCACATCATCACCCCAGAGATCACAGCTGTTGCTGACAATCACAGCCGGATCAGTGATGGACTGAAGCTGGCCAGCCATCAGGTCGTAACGGTAGACGCACTCACCAAATTCAAGTGCATAGCCCATTTGCCGAACCCAGAAGTCGCGTCCTTCGCGTGTCTGGCAGGAGTCACTGGCAATAATGCTGTAGTGATCAAGCAGATAGTTGCGAAAAATATCCTCGGCAAATCCAGAGGTCACCCTGCGATGCTTAACAAGCCCAGTACGCCAAACCAGAACCTGGGTCAGCGGCCTACCTTTCAGCACCACATCAGTCCAGATATTGCATTTGACAAGATACACCACCTCACTGGCTGTATCGCACAGCAAGGCGATGGAGAAATGCTGCTCATCCCCCTCAGATTCATCCACTCTTACAAGCCGGTAACCAGGGGTCAGGATTATTTTTGCGACATGCGCTACATCTTCCATAGATTCCCTGGAGGCCAAATCAGCATAGAGTGCAGCATTTTGCTGCTGATTGTTCAACCAGCCAAAGTCTTGATCGATTTTTTGCTGGCTGACATAGTTGCGAGGCATGAATTCCCTACCTTGAAAATTGCTTTTTGCTACTGACCATTATGGCATACTGCAGCTGTTGCCGCCAACGGGTGATGCTGGCTGCTTATTGTGAGCCCGCATTCCGAATAACCCAGCTCCTGGCGCTTCGGATGTACCGTTTTTCGATCTCATCCAGACAAAATCCATCCGTGTTATGGGCGGACATACCAATCGCTTCAAAAGGAATGCCCTGATAGCGCAGGGCCAGCCTTTCCAGCATTTGTTCGCGTACCGCAGTATCCGGCATGGGTAGCTCAAGCTGTTGATCAAAACGCCGGGGCACCCCATGATCAAGCATCTCTGGATAGTTGGTGGCACCGATCAGCAACGTCTGATCCGACAAGCGGTCAATCTGCATTTGCAGTGCAGCCAGGGTTCTAGCCATCTCCCTGTCTCCGCCTTCCCCAGTTGCCGCCTTTTGCTTGCTTGAGAGCAGCGCCTCCATTTCATCAATAAAGAGCACGCAGTCCATGCCATTCAGTGCCGTCATCAGCTTGGATAGGTTGGCACCTGTCTCGCCCAGGTGGCTGTTAATCACGCGACCCGGATCAAGGGTGACAAACACCAACCCTAATGCATGAGCAATGGCACCGGCCAGCGAGGTCTTGCCATTGCCCGGTGGACCGGATAACAGTAACCGGTGCGGCACTGGCAGCTTAAACTCGGCCAGCCGCTCCCGATGCCGGTAACCGGCCAGCAGGTCATCCACTGCCACCCTGACGGATTCTGGCAGCAGAAGATCATCCAGCGAGTGTGCCGGTGACTCAATAAGCGCCATTTGATCCAGGCGCTCAGCCTTCAGTCGCTGTAACACGGGATGCTCCTGGTCAATTAAGGCACCGCTTCTGCTATTCAGCAAACGGTTTAGCCTGTTGCTCAGGGCATTCCCTTTTCTGCTTTCAGCAGCATGGATTTGCCGGATGATACTTTCGGCGCGTCCACGATCAAAAGACAAGGCGCTGGCGGCCAGCGCATAAATTTGGTCGGCTGTGGCCATTACTGTTAAATCCTTTTGTTGTTGCCCTGAAATGGTTTGGTAAAGAAAGACCGGAATATTGGTCAGTGCGACTGCGCTAGACTATAGCGTCTTCAGCGACTCCCGATACACTTCAGCCTTCCTTAAGGATGTTGCCTCTTTTTCCGCAGTCGCTTGCTGCTCGGCATGTTTTTGGGCGGCATAGAATTCGCCCATAACCGGCAGGCGATCCATGCGGTTCAGCTTCTGCTGAAATTGCTCATATATTTTTGTCCTCGAAATAATGGGGATCAGCACGCCGCATCAGCATCCAGTTCTGGCATGGAAGCAATCAGCTTGCGCGCCTGATTAAAGGGTTCAACAAATTCGCTGATTAGATCAGAGCGCTTTTCAATGATCTTGTCGAGCTGCCGGTTCAGCGTGGTAATGTCCTTGGTTAAATCGGCATACTGGCGATTCAGTTCCACCAGGCTTGGGCCGCTGGCCTGCTCTGAAATTCGCTCCTGAAGTGCACTTCCTTCCTGCATCTTCTGGCTAATCTCGGTGCGAAGCACTTCTTCAGTGGCGCCGGACTTTTCCAATGAGCGGGCAAACTTGCCGCCTGCTTTGGCAGCAGCCTCTAGCTGAACAACAAACTGCTGCAACTGCGCGGCAGTCATGGGTAGTCCGTAATCGGCCAGATCAATCTTCAAAAGCGTCAAATCCAGATCTGCACCTTGCTCTTGATGATTGCCCGGTTCCGCAATCACCTCCTGTGTTGCGGCCTCCTGGAAGCCTTCGCAGGCATCAAAATCCATTCCCTGGGTTTTGCTTTCAGTCGTTGCTGGTGTCTTGATGTCTTTTTCTTGTCCCATGGTGATCCCCTTTTTTGTTGTGATAAGATTAAATGCAAATAGGTTTATCTATTTTATTATATGGGTTATCCTTGATTTCTGCAAATCAGTCATTTTAAGGTGTTTTTATGTCTGTCAAAGGCTCTGATGACAAACCGGAAGGCACAAACCCTGCACCGGTCATTCCACTGAACAGCAATCGAAAGGCTGATCCGGGCACCCAGCCTGAAAAAGGCTTGCCTGATATGGATCGTGAGGCTTTTGCCGCCAACAAAAGTCTTCATATCGAAGGGTTGAAGTTAGTGCCGGTACGAACGCGGCGCAAGGACAATCCTTACCTGGCCAGGCCTGCCCCCTGTCGGCACTTATCGCTGATATTCGATCCGGTGGAACGTAAGGTCTGGTGCGATGACTGCGAAAGCGAGGTGGATTCCTTTGATGCGTTCTGTATTTTTGCAGAACGCCTTGCTGACATAGATGCCAGCTTAAAACGGAAAAGCGAGCAACTGCAGCAGGATCAGGAAACACACCTGATCACTCGAGCCGCCAAGGCCATTGATAAGGACTGGCGCTCCCGCAGCCTGGCACCGCTTTGCCCTCACTGCAAAAGCGCCTTGATGCCAGAGGATCTGGCTGGTGGATTCAAGGCATACACATCAATTGAAATTGAACGTGCAAGGCGTATCAGAAATACAGAAAAAAGTGAACCGGTATCTTTGCAACGCATGATCTAGCCCTCTTGATAAGTTTTTGGTGCGTTCAATGATGGTTTATATCGGTTCAGCGCCTCCCTGGTTGGCAAGTGTTGCTGAAATCGCTTCAGCATCCCTGTTCTCTTTCTCAATGATTGCTACAACTTCTGCAGGCAGATCATCAAGCAGCGACAGATCGAAGTTATCAGCACTGCAAGAAAGAATGCATGGGGCAAGGCTTTGCTCATAACTTTCTTCGTAAAAGGATGTAAATTGGGATTCATCAACATCAATGACCGCCTGCTGCGCTCCACCTCCAGGATGGCTAAACACTAACGTGCCACAACTGCCTTCATCAATCTCCCATCCTGGCAGAATTTTCTCAAGCAGATCGTAAACAGCATCTTCGATGGCTGACTCCCATTCAGGGTCCTCATCGTCAAGCGCTCCTCCGTTTTTTCGGGTGATATTGATTTCATCAATGCTCCCGCTATCACCAATACCAGAAAACTCAACTTCGATATGCAGCGGCTCGCTAGAAGTGAGGTCAATGGAAGCTTTATCATTATGGATGATGGCACTGTCAACCTCTCTTTGGCAATAATAGAGGCTCGATTCATCCAAGTTAAGCACAAAATAGACTTTTCCGTCTTTATGGTAAACATCAAAACAAAGGTCGCCGCCACCACCGCCATCAATTTCATAACCTGCAAAATCGTTGCTGACAGCCTCTTCAAAAAGATCATTGACCAGGTCATCTAATGCTTCCAGAAAATCCAGTTCGTTGCCATTTGCATCGTAGAATTCAAAGGTGTCAATGTCACCGCTATCGCCAGAGCCGCTGAATGACAAGGTGGCTCGTGCGAGGCTGCCAGGAAGTTTCTGATTTTCGTTGTGCTTGCTCATGATTCAACTCCAATAAGTTGTGTTTGTCACCCCTGCTTCAATGCTGTGACTACTTGCCAAGGTAGGGGTTAACGGCAATGTAGCCATAACTTAAATGCTTTTACGCATGCTTTTTTTTGTTACTGAGGCTCCAATCTAGCCCTTTGTCCTGCTGCTTTACTCTTGAGTTTAAAAGGCGGCTGGGCTGATTGAATCTGCATCATCATGATTGGGTCTTCAGCTGCGCATTCATTGATTAAGTCATGAAGTTTATTGACATGACTTTGATGGATGCTACCCCAGGGCTTTCCATGCAGGTGCTCGAAATACATTTGCACCAAAGCTCTGCGAATCGTCATGTAGGTTTCATTGTCACCGTTCAGACTGGTTTCAGTTTTTGTCCTTTCAACCAAATCATTCATGAAAACCAAGGGCGGGGTCTCAATATCTCCAGCGCTCAAATCGACCTCCCACCTCTTGATCTTGCTCTTGACTTCATCCAGGCTGCTCATGGCATTTTCAGCGATAGATGCATTGGTGTGCCAACGATCTGGGCCATAAATAACGGCTTCCCTATAAAGATCGATACCATAATGATCAGCAATAAAATCTTGCAGGGGAAGATTGGTGGCGGTGCGATTCCATTGATCGCCTTCATAACTGTCAAATGTGATCAACAGGTCGGCTTTATCATCTGGCGAGCAGGTGATGGTATAGCGATATTCCGTGTTGCCATAAGCCTCATGACCTGAAGCAAACATAGCCTGCTCTTTGTTGCCGATGATAAAGCTGGCAATAGGGTCACGTCCCTCTTTGTCCAGTAGAGCATGCAGCAGTTTTTCTGCAGCGCCAGCCGGATAACCATCCCAGTGGCAGTACAGTGTTACAGGAGCAGCTCCTGCGTCATTGCTCAGATTAAACTGGTAAGTTGCTCGCGTACCCATAGTCACCTCTCCGTTTCTTCATCCAGGTTCAATTAAACAGCATTAAAGACACCATAGCCTTGTTTTCAAGGCTTAAAGAATCAGCCTCGTGGTTATGATGGGTATGACCTGTACAAAAAACGGAGCCACCCATGTCTACCCCAGCCAGCATACGCTTTGAAAGCCTTCGTCATCCCGGCACCGAAACCTTGGTGCACTTTATGCATGATGGCTACCCATCCATGATGCTTCGCTACATCATTGAAAATTACGAAGCTTTTTTTCAGGATGATGCAAAAGCCCTGAAGTCTGGCTGGATGAAGCTGATCGGGTCTAATGCCAGCCCTATTGAGGTGTTTGTTGGTGGTCCGTCTACCGCTGAAGCAGCCAATCAATACGATCCTCCCGGTACTTTTAATTACGAGCTTTCTGCAGAAGGCCGGTTGACCATTCGCAAGGCCGGCGACAGCACCCCAGCAGACCCCTATTGCGAGGTTGAAGGTACGCTGCCCGAGTATCAAGCTGAAGTGATCGCCAGTGTTTCTAAAAGCCTAGAGGCACTGGGTGATCATGGCGTCACCGTAATTAACCCAGGGCATGATGTTTTCCTGAATGTGCGCGTTGATACGGCAAAATCAGACTGGGATAGCAATGAGGTGGAGTTTGCCGAGTTATCCATGTGCATGAAGGCTCCCGTTTACCCCGGCACTTCGGACAACTCAATTATCCTGGAGGGGTGCGGTGCAGCCCTTGAGATGGGCGACGATCCTGAGCCCTTTTGTTCAGCCGGGCTTATCCAAGAGGCACCCGGACAGATGGCGCTGCACGCCACCTACCACTTCCCGGCACTGGATTCAGAAGCCCTGTTTTACAGTCAGGGTATGTCCATAGAAACGGTCAATCAGGCGCGCTCATTGGCGATCAAACAAGAACTGCCCCATATCTACCTTGATGCAGAAAGGGGTTATGTGTCCTTTTTTTCACGGCCGCTGACGATAGAGGATGGCAACAATTTCAACGCTGAGTTTGATAACCATGAAAAAGCCATTGAAGACACCCAGGTCAGATTATCCATGAGTGGTGGAGCCTTGCGAGGCAAGCAATTCAAACTCCAGAAGGATTTCGCGCTTCACCCACCCATGGCCGAATTCGGCTATTCAACCCGTGAATGGGTCATGAGCAATGAGCTAGGCCGCTGAATATTTTCGGTTAGCGAGCAAAGGAGGGATTGATGTTAACACTCGCGTTAGGACTGAGCATTCTTGCACTCGGCCTGCTGGCTTACTTGCTGCTGGTTTTTCTGGGTGAGGTTCAGCTGCGCATCAGAATGCAAAAAAATGAACGCTATTTTGAGCGCGAAGGCGTTCTGCCTGCTGGTGCTTGTTTGTCCCATGGTCCGTACATCAGCAAGCAGACTCGTGATTTGAAGGCTGGTCAAATGAAATCACTGGCTTGGTATAAGCGTTTAATTTGACCGGTATCACAGGAGTTTAAAATGCAAAAAACACCCAACGAGATATTGAGTGCTCTGCAGCAGGGGCAAAGCATCACCCTTGGTCAAAGTCAGTATGTGAAATTGACTGGCATGCCAGAAGCCGGAACATCAGGTGCCGGTGATATCTTCATACAATGCCAAACTGAAAATGGCCACATGCTTTTGGATGAAATCTGCCATTTAACCCAGGATGGCCTGATCAGGGCACTGAGGGCGGCATCTAACCTGATGATTGAAGAGCTACGCAACGCTTATGATGAGGAATACAATCCTCTGTGCTCTGAGTCTGACGCTGATGAAATCGAATCGGTAATAATGGCCGCTCGCAAAGCTTTTGGAATTCCCGATGCTGGCGCAGTTCAGAGTCAGAGCACAGCCCTGTCTGCGCCCGGATGGTGAGAGGTTTTGGAATGCTGCTATTTCTGCATGGATCATCCCGGCGACTGGATGTGGGCACCACCTTAAAACCCAGGGGTGATGCCTACGAAGAGGAATGGGGTAAAACCGACTTCTACTACGCATTGGAACTGAATCGACCTGAAAGCGCTCTTTCGCACAAGGACGCGGTATTTCTTACAACCACATGCGAGGACGTTGGTCTGGCCGGTGGCTGCGAGGACTATATTTTTCTGGTCGAACCGGAAGATCCCGCCTCCATCACCCCGCATGACCAGAATTGGTCATCCCTGATCTCCTGCTTGATCAGTGATGGATACGCAGTAGTTTTCATGTCAAGTTATCACCAGCCCGGGTAAGAAGTTCCGTCAAGGCTATTCATCACCGTAACCCCAGAGATTGCCATTGCAGAGCGTTGAGTGGAAGGGCCAAAGATTGATCATCTGATTAATCTGCCCAAGCCGCTTCTCTCGGGAATTCTCAATATGTGCCATTGTTTTAAATTACCTCAATATACAGGTTATCCTTTCGCCATCAGGATAACCCACGACCCAGCAACCTGCAATCACACCAATCCCTCTATCAGATAGCGTTTACAGGAGTATCCATTTTGCAACTTTGGCAAGGAAGCCTTTAATTAGAGGTTCTTCCTGTATGTTTATTGGTATCACCCTGCTTGTGGCTGTAAGCAGCTTTGGACTTGCATTGTTGATCTATCATCTGAGCGCTCGCGAGCGCCAGCGCATTGAAAATATCCGAAAGGCTGCAGATCTGCATTCACGCGCCCTGGCGCTTTCACGCCTGCGCTCCGGTGTGCCCCTTGATGTGATGGGTGACCGGCTCGGGCTGTACCTGGCTGGCTTGCTTGATGGCTGTCAGCGCGAAATGGAACATCTGCTGGCGCCCTTTGCCAGGCATCCGTCCGTTGCCGCCCAAAGCTTTGCCAAGCTTTATGAACCTTGGCAGGTAATGAAGCCTTCCGACTGGTCGCCAGAGACGATCAAGGGTATTCAGCGAAGCCTTGTGGGACTGTCCCAATACATGATGAGGGAGTACCGGCAAGGGCGGATTAAAAACAAGGCGCTGGCCGAATCCATGCTTCACGAAATCAACATGACCTCTGGGCGACTGACCGTTTCCTATGGGCGCAGGGAGGCAGAGGGGCATCTGGAAGCTGAGTCGCTAGGTATGGCTATTGCTGCACTAAGAACAGCCATGATGCATGCAGGGAAACACACTGGCAAACCAGGCGGTGATTGGTTTGCTGCTCAGCGCCGTGAAATTGAATCCTTGCTTCAAAGTCTCGAAAGCCGATTGCGGATTCAGCAGCAATCCAGCGGTGGTCTTTTAAGCGATGCCATAGACAAGGAAGCAGAGGCAGATGAGGCCGTTGAGCGGGAAAGAGAGAAGGTTCGGGCGCTAGCCGGGTAATTTTTTAACAAATCAGGAGTAACTCTGTTGCGTGAAAGTAACGGTATGGGCTATCCTATACAGGAACAATTTAAAACAAGAGGTGAAAATGAACCCGATTGAGAACAGTCAACTCATTCCTAATGAAGCAATCATTGAGAACACATCGCTAAAAGCGACCAGCGTCATGGTAACGCCGGCCATTGCAAGTAAGTGGTTGTCAGAGTGCAATACGGCAAACCGCCCAGTTACGGCTGCTCATGTTGAAAGATTGAAAAATGAGATACTAAAAGAGAAATGGAGCCTTAATGGTGCCTCCATCTGTTTCAACAATCAAAATGTAATTGTGGATGGACAGCATCGTCTTCATGCAATTATTGCTGCGGATGCCACAATTCCATGTCTAGTGATCACCGGAATCGAAGATCCAGAAGCATTTCGAAGTCATGGGCTTTCAAAGCCGCGAACTGCGGCAGACATGGCTGCCATCAAAGGCGTGAAAAATCATCACGAAATGGCATCTATTGCTAGATTCATGATTATGTGGGAGTCATCAAAAAACGGATCAGAATTTGCATCCGAAATGCTTTACAGCAAGTACAGTGATGTAAGCTCTCCAGACGATATTAGCACCAAGGCTATGGAGATCAGCACAGACGCTGGTCAAGTGCTTGATATGTGCCGTGATGCGCTGTGGCTCAAGCGCAGAACAAAATGGATTGCAGCTCTTCTTGTAATATATCTGGCAGACAAGGATAGAGCCACAATTTTTATTAACGACCTTGTAAATGGCAACAAGCGGTACGGCGACTCTACATACCCAGTTTTCATGCTTAGAGACAAGCTGATGACAGGGGTAGAAAAAAACAATAGCGCACAAAGCAACTTGATTGCAGCCGCATACATATTCAAAGCGTGGAACTCTTTCATTCAAGGGAAAACGATTAAAAACCTTAAATACTCCCAAGGAAGAGATGTATTCCCTATCCCTTTTGGAACAAAATAAAAGCCCAATCAAATCAATAGGCTTGCTTGGGCTTACCTACTATTATCGTGGTATCTACACCCGCTTCGGCGGGTTTTTTATCAGTTCTGGAGTTGGCTTACGGACATTTTCAGCAGCAATTACACTGCATGCCTTAATCCAAATCGCACGCTTAACGGCACGGTGTAATCGTAATGAGCTGAACGCCAGTACAGCAGCAGACGATCCTTGTCTGGGGAGATCACGTCTTTGTGAGAACTAAAGGTGTAACGAATCCCTTTGGGAAAGCGCTTCTGCATATTTGATGGCATGCGCTCTGGTGGCACATCAACCGTTATCTCCATGTCATCCTCAATGCTCAGCACCGCTTCAAGCGGTTCAGCGCCACTACGACATTCAATCAGGAGAAACCGATCACAGGCCAGCAGGCTTTGCCCTGCATCGTTATGAACGACCGAAAAGTCTTTTATGCGAATGGTTTTCAAGAGGGCACCTATCAGTGATTGGGTAATAGGCACCTCCCTGTGCCCGGCTGATAGGTTTAATCTACATTACATCGAAGGGCTGGCGGCAGCAGCCACATGAGCAGATGGCTGATCATCAAGATCCATGCCGCCAAAGCTCAGGTTGTCAAAGTTCATGCTGCTCATATCCAGGCGATCGGACATCCTGGTAAAGGCCTTTCCAAATCGATCTGAAATGTCATCTGTAGCCAAAGCGACCTGGGTGCTGGTTCGTGACCACAGTGATGGATCGCTGTGAGGCACATTTTTAAGGCCTGTCTCAACCACTCTGCGTGTGATTTCACTGACCTCATCAGCGCTACCGGTGAGTACGCTGTGATCCAGGAAACCGCCATCGCTCAGCCCTTGGTTCACCGCGTTACGCTCACTGATCAAGTTAACATGATGAATGCTCTCTGTGAACTGTGCATGCTGCACTTCATAAATCGCATTCACGGCACGATCAGCAATCACCTTGCTGTCCATTGATCCCATGGATTCTGCAGCCTGATAAGCCATACCATGAGCCAGAGAGCCGGCCACGTCATCCAGGCCAGGGGATTTGATGAACTCCGGATTGCGATCAGCCATAATCCGTGCGGCATGAATACCGGATACACTGATCTCAGCATCACCGCTGGCAGCACTGATAGCCAAATCAGACATCTGTGAATGCGCGTCCTGCATCGCGCCCCGCTCAGTTTTGCCTTCTGAGACCCCTTGCTGGTACACGCCGCGCATGGTCATCAGGCCGGCCACCACCGATTGCTCAAATTGCTGGCGCTCGTAGTGCGGCTGACCAGGATCGGCACTGACATCCAGGGCTGTGTTGGCTGCCTCAGCAGTCGTCAGGTGACCCACAAACTTCATCAGGGTTTCCATCTGCAGCTGTAGGCGGGCTTTTTCAGCGCCATCCTGCAGTGCAGTCACCAAAACCGCAGAAGGTTCAACGGCACCTGCTGGTTCGGACACCGCTTCAGCCAGCGTCTCCGATGACTCAGGCGCTGGTGGCGCAGCTTTTGCTGGTGCGGCCGCCACAGCAGGCGCAACAGCTTGAGCGAGCGCGGCAGATTCGACCTTGACGGGATTGGCGGTCGGCTCGACCTTCTCCGCAGGCAATACTAAATCGACAGTTTTCTCAAGTGGCGAGTAATCATTCATCTGAACAATGGATTCAATGGCTGCGTTTGCTGCGGCATTTTCCATTGAGAATGAAGGTTGAGAGGGGCCGGATGCTGCTGTTGCGCTCAGCATCACGGCAGCTGCCATGCCAGCCACCACGGTGCCGATTTTATTGTTTTCGATGGTTGATTTAAAGCTTTCAATGCCATCGGAGATTGCTCGTACAAAGGCACTGGTCTTCCTTGCAGCAAAGGAGAATACTGCGCCTAGTGTTGACCGCTTAGCACCCTTACCATGGCGCTCCACAGTCGTGCCCTCGCCCACACCCAAGGCAAAGCCAGTGTCGGCAGCCAACAAGTCTTCCGCAGGATTGCTTTGTAGCGTACTCATCAAATGCTGCTGCAGGTCAAACCCTTTCGGGTCAGCCATGAATTCAGCGTTGTCTTCCAGGCTTGAAGTATCCACGCCTTCTTTGCGCAGATTGCTCAGCATGGTGCCAATCAGTTCTGCGTGCGCGAGTTCACGACGCTTGCGTTCAGCGGCGATTGGATCAAAGGGGCGAGCAAATACATCTTCAGTATTCAGCTCAAGCGCATTGTCAGGGTTGCTGCCGTAGGGATTAAACATGGGTTACACCTCCAGAAAAAGTCTTCTTCAAGGTGGTATAGCCACAACTTAAAGGCTTGGGGTTTTCACTCGGCAGAACCGGGCAGCTTAACCCAGGTTACCGCGCCCCTTGGATGTACATAAGGGACAGGGGTTTCGTAGCGCACTGCACCAGAAAGTATCCAGGCATGATTCCAGTGTTCAAGCAGATTAAGATCCTGAACCCGGTGCCGGTCTTGCTGCATGAAGGCCGTTTGATCTGAAATGTTTTTCAGTACGCCAGTCAGGCTGACCTCTCCGACAATGAGTCCAGTTCCTTGCTCGATTAATCCGATGCGTCCGCGAACCCGTGTCGAGCGACTGCGCATTTCCCAGGTCTTTTCTCCGCTTAGGATCAGGTCAATCCATGGCTGCCTGACTATCAATGCTCGGTCGATCATCGCACCGTCACCCAGCGCTCAGATGATTCTGCTGTGCCACCAATAGACAGCCACACACCATATTCCGGATCAGCTGCCACTGTTCCTGCCGGCCATTCCTCGGCTTGCGGAAGTTCTCGGCACCAACCAACAGCCTTGTGATCTTGAAACATCACAAAACCAGAGTCCATCAGATTGTTATTCAGCCACTCCTTCGCCCTTTGTTTCCAGATGCGCTCAGCACAGGGAAATTGTTCCATGCAAGTCACTTGACGCTCCTTATTGCTTTTGTGTTTTTGTTTCTGAGGAAAAGTACAGGTATTCCCATATTTCGGAAGGGTATTTTACGGAGATTGTTGATTTTTTTCAATGTATGAAAAAAGCGCCATATAGGCGCTTTGCTGTTTAATGTGCGATCAGATCACCGGTGGCGAACGATCAACAGGCACCGTTTGCAGTGGATTCAGTTCAGCGCATTTTTGAAGCGCACCCTTTACTGCTTCAAGCGGATCATCGTAATCTGCAAGCCAATCAGCAAGGCGAAGCCTGTTCCGGTTATCGCCCTGAAAGTCTGGATGATTCACTGTTGGTCGCTTGTAAGCGCCCCAAAAAGATCCAGCATCCTTGGGGCTTGCAGGGTCGATAATGATGTCATCGCGTGAGCCTGTTTCGGCAAGGCAGCGCAGTTCAATATCATAATGTGCACCGGGAATAATCAGGTCTTCCCCTTCCAGGTAGTTTTCAGCAATAACCGACTTGAAGACTTGCGAGGCATCCAACAGATCAGGACGACTCAAACAAAAAGCCAGCTGATCAACGGCACTCTTTTCGCTCAGATCCAGTGCCTGACGATTACAGACATTTTCCACATGATTCATTTGCTGTTCGGGCGGCATCTGAAGAAACTCACTGACAGTGAAATTCATTTCACCGCGAGTCGGCATAGCATTGTGCATCATAAACTCAAGCAGGCCTTCAGATCCTGGCTTGCAGGTCGCAAAGATCATGGCTGCCTCCTTGGTGACCGCTGTGAGCGCTGCATCATCAAGCTTTCCGATTTTTGTCAGCAAATCAACCAGCTCCAGAGCGGAAAGCTTGGCATCACGTTTCACCTTGGCTGACTCGGCCAGCGCCAGCCAGGTTTCAGGCTGAACCGGACGGCCTGCCCAACCCTTAATCTTATGGTGGCTCAGCCACTCGGCAAGCCGTTCTGGAGACTCCAGCGCAGGACTGGCCGGTGTGCCTTCAGATGTGGTCTCATACATCATGAAGTGGGTCGTTTCATTGGGGTGCCAGTCCGGCATAAAGTCATCCGCAGTCGGGCGCGTGGCTTCACTTCCGTCTTCAAGCTCCCACTCCTTTATCCTTTCAGCCTTCTCTTCTGCTGAGAACAGAGGGATAAATTTGCCCTGGCTATCTTTGGGGTGTTCCCATTTTCCAGGTACCATTCGGACTTCACGCTGCATGGTGGTGCTCCTTCTTTGTCTTCGGATCATTGTTCTCTGTCGGTATAGCCATCAGAATCAGACTTGTGGTTTGAGAACATTCTCGCGCTCAGGTCGGGCATGCCAGGCTTACTTGAACTTGATAATGAACGGCGATATGATCAATCATTTTTTTTACCACTCATAATTTCTGTTTTCTGGCTTAAACCCATCCCCCGTAGCACGCTTGCGCTTTTTGCCAGCAAGCTTTGCCATCATGATTGGCGAAGGGGGTTGCTCCGGAAGAAATAAATCAAGCTGATCAGTCAAGCCAAGGGCCTGCATGATCGCAATAAAGGTTTCCAGTTGGGAGTTCCCGCGCTCAGCGCTGGTCACCGCTTTTGCCGATATGCCAGCCACCAGGGCAACTTGCGCCTGCGTGAGGTCCGCATTCAGGCGAGCCTGCCTTAATCGTTCACCAAGAGCTGCGGCAAGTGCAGGAGCGGTCTTTATTGAACTAAGCCTCATGATGCAATACACCCTTAAGGTTTCATTATTTGCCAAAATAGGCACTAATGAAACCTTAAGGGTGTATTGCATCATGCTGACCACCACCTTGCAGCTGATTGATAATGGCAGGAATCGCTATTTCTTTCAGTGAGGCAGATACATGTCTTGACGAACCAACGCCAGCCATAGCGGAAAGTTCGCTATTCAGCCTGCGCCCGAGTGCCTCAGAAACCTTTTCTTGAACCAAGACCGGATATGCATCACTTCCTTGAAAATAATGAGCATTAATGCTTTGAGTGACCGCGAAATCTCCATTCCCAGACCAGTCAGAAAGGCGAAAGCTGGCCAGTAGCGCCCCGTTCTTTTCGTCCGGAGTTTCTATGGGAATGATTGCTTCAAAATCTTCGTGTTTGCTCGCTTTTCCGGATGAAGTTTTGTTGACAATCCCTTCCACTCCACCTGGCTTGATGCCAAAAACATCCGTCATGACATCCCACGGCGTTTTTAAGTCATCAAAAAAGCCTCTGTGTTAATGGCAATAAAAGCCTTTCCTTTGCCATTGTCATGGAGGCTGCATTGAAATGCTCGATTATCAGCGTTGATCATATCTACGAAGGTTTTCAGTGTTTCACCGCTCTCCGGCATCAGAAGACCATTTACTTTGCTGCGTCTCATGATTATTTTTTTCCTGATTGTTTGATCGATTAAATCAGTTTAACCACACCAAAAGGACTTTCCTTAAAAAAGTAAACCCGGCCTATCCTGCACCGGGTTGTGGGTGATTCCATTTTTACTGACGATTCAGACAGGAGGGGTAACTTTTTGCTCCTCCTTCGTATTTTCTTATTGTCTTATTTTGCAGATAGTGGAGCCTATAGGTTTCCTTGTCAATTTCAGGTGAGATACATTATCCGGAGATGATGTGCGGTAAAAAACGGCTTGAATCCTTGGTAATCACGGAATTGTCTTCTCGGATGCCTATACCGCATGCCCGATCACCCACCACCCAGCTGCCGATTAGTGTGTAGGCATCACCAAACTTGGGGAGTGGGTGGAAGGCTTGCTGAATGTATCCCGGGCGTTTTGCTGCATACCCCCCTTGAACCTCATGCAGTTGACCGGCATGATCCATCAATTCAATATTTTTTCCTTCAGGGGAGAAAAAGGGCTTGCGCACCCAGCCTGATTTGAGTGGCTGATCCGGGGTCTCATCAAAAAAAGAGGGAAGAAGGTTCGGGTGACCTTCATGGAATTGCCAGAGCAGTGGCAAAATGGCCTTATTCGACAGAATGATCTTCCACTCTGGTTCAAACCATTCTGTTTTGCTCTCTGCAAGGAAGGGCGAGAACTTATCCTCAAACATATCCTCCCAGGGACAAAGCTTGAATATGTTGCGGATCGGGAGCTCATTGGCGCATAAAAAGTGCTGCCACAGATCCCCTTTTGGACGTTCCTCACGCTTCAATTCGATATCGCCCAAGCCAATATCTTCAATGGCTACATAAGGGGCGGATAAGCCAGCCTGAGCGGCAATATCCTGCATGTATTGCACTGTCCCGCGATCTTCTTCACTGTGCTTTGTCGATGCAAAATACAGCGTCCTATCATCAATGCGCTCAGCCGGCGCTTGATAAGGTTGCAGGTATTGAATTGCCATTATTGCTCATGATGTTTACTCCAAGCTTTCGATGCGTAATGTATTGCAGCCAGTAACAGCACTATAACCATCGGTAAATTTCTTAACTTTTACATCAGGCTTGCCTGCTGACCTGTGCGCCATCTTCTTCCGGCAAAACAGCAGTCACTCGCTTGTTGGCAATGTCCACTGAACTGGCATCCTGATCAAAACCAATGAAGTTGACCCCTTCAAGTACCGCTCCGCGCCCGGTTGATCCGGAACCGCAGAACATATCCAGGGTCGTACCACCCCTCGGTGTTACCAGGCGCACCAGGTATTGCATCAGAGAAGTGGGCTTCACCGTTGGGTGGGTGTTGCCACTGGTGCTGGTATTTTCAACCATGCGAAGCGTCGATCCATGCTTGAGCTGAGGCCCAGGGTTACCCACACCATGATGCCGGTCTTTGGAGCTGGCTTTGGCACAGTAGAAGAAGCGTGCCGTACTCCCGTTATCGGTGTATTCGGTGCTTTGGTGATTGCGATTGCCCCATGTGGTGCCTGGCACATCACGCGCCTTGCTTTTTTCAGTGCGCTTGCCGGTGACTGTTGATTCAGGAAACAGCGCCAGCACCTCTTGACTGCCGTCATGGATGATGTTGGCTGGAAAACGGCCATCCGTGACGTTTGGAGCAGCTTTTTGCATGCTGTTATTGTTCCACCCCTTTTCGACTTTAAATCCAGGATCACCGCCCGAACTTACAAAGCTACCACCAACCCTGCATCCATCCACATTCAATCCACCCACACCATGCGTCAGGATGTTGTTGACCAGCGTGCCTTTGAAGGGTTTTCTGGCAACAATGATCGGCTCGTGCGCAGGCTTTAATGCAGAGCCCCAGCCATCCCACTGCCTGGCTGCATCGGTCGCAGGCTTCATCTTGAAGTGATAGCTCTTTGCCTTTTCCTTGTCATCCATCCAGGGGCGGTGAAACCCCTCGTTGGCACCCCCTTCAAAACCCATGTGGCCATCGGTTGTGCGGTGTGCAAATTCTTCATGCCCAGGCTTCACACCAGCAACTTCGGTTCGGACTGCGCCAGCGGCTTTGTCCATTGCCAGGCTGATGTTTTGGCTTTTCGGGAATCCTGAGCCATACAGCCAGCCAAGACGGGCATCCCCTTGATCCATC
This sequence comes from Marinospirillum sp., assembly GCF_014859565.1. Next base: position 20,607 of record NZ_JACUUA010000049.1, read on the forward strand.
ATGCGGATGAATGCCTGTTTCTGCACCTCACTCAGAGATTCAAAAAAGGCTTCCTGATCCTGCTGGCCGTCATGCAGGTATTCAATGGAATCGCGGATTTCAAACCCGCCCAAACGAATGGCCAGCCCCATTAAATCCTGTGTACGACTGCCGGCAAAAGCCAGCAGGTGACCACCAGGCTTCAGCACACGAAAGGCTTCTTTCCAGATGGATGGCCCCGGCACAAAACTATCCCAGGACTTCCCCATAAAACCCCCGCCCTTTTGCTGGTAGTCATCACCGGCCAGCCAGTGCTTCAGCACTTCAGTCATGTCGGGTTGCTTGCTTAAACCATAGGGAGGGTCCGTAACAATGCTGTCGATGGAGTTGTCCGGCAGAAGGCGCATTTGTTCAAGGGCATCGCCTTGGGTGATATTGAAGGTTGGCATTGGTTATCCCATACAGTGAAATATAGGAATAGCCTACCCAGAAAGGAAGACCCTGCGAGTGCAGGGTCAGCAACACTGATGCCGCCAGATCATCAGGGCTCAGGTGAGCGCAGGATTTGAGCTGATTCTGGCTTGATTACTACTTCGTTTTGATTATTCACTTTCATTGCCGCACGCTCAGCAAGAATATGCACTGCTTGCAAATCTCGCTCAAAATCAAATTTTCTTACAGCCCATCAGGGCAATTGGGCTTAATTCTGCTTGCAAAATACGTTGCTTCACTGCAATAAAAAGACACCTCAACTCTTCCGGTGCTCCATCGTGT
>NZ_JACUUA010000050.1 GCF_014859565.1 Marinospirillum sp.
GGCATGGCGCTGGGTATTATTCTTGGCCATAGCTTTGACTTTCATCGTCATTCGGTTTTTTCCTTTATTAGCCGAATACACCGCCCAACCCTGCCCACCCGCAGCGAAAAAATTTATCGCGAAACCCTGTTTATCTGCCTGGGTTATCTGGCCAAGCAGGACGGCCGGATTTCCCCGCAGGAAATTGCTGCTGCTGAAGCCCTGTTCAAGCGCATGAAACTGAAAGCCGCTGAGCGGGAAGAAGCCATTGCCCGCTTTAATGAAGGTAAACTCACCTCCACTGATGTCACCCCACGACTGGTGGAGTTGCAGCGACGTTATGCCCGTAACAAGGTACGGCGACTGGATTTTCTGGATCAGCTGTTACAAATGGCCTACGCTGATGGCGGCCCTCGACCCTCACAACTGGACTGCCTGAAATCTTTTTTACCCTTATTGAATATCAGCCCGATAGATTTTGATCGATTACACCGCCGTATCAGGGAGCAGAAAGGATTTAACACGGATGAAAAAAGGCAGCACACCTATCGGCAACAGAAAAAACAACCTGCTGAACCACCACTGCTGAGTGCCTATCGTACACTGGGAATCAACAGTGATGCCTCAACCGAAGAGATCAAAAAATCCTACCGCAAACTGATGAGCCAAAACCATCCAGACAAACTGATGGCTCAAGGCCTGACCGAAAAAGCACTAGAAAAAGCCAAAGAAAGAGCACAGGAAATTCAACAGGCTTATGCCCTGTTAAAAAAAGCCCGTGGGCTTTAAGCGGGCTCTGATCAACAAGCACCGTTACAAACTGCGCAGCCAACCCTCAATCCGTTGTGCTAGCCAGTGGTTGGCTACTGCGGAGCTTTGATCAAAGTTCATGGGCATTTGTACGGCCTGCCGATTTCCGGCGCGGCGATAAGCAGCCTTGCGCTCATCAGCCAGGTATTGCTGGCGGGCATTACGCGCATCATAGATATCCAGAATGGGGCGATTACCCAACTGCTGGAGAGTGGTCACCAGACTGCTGGCATCAGCACCTTCTGGACTTTCCACCTGCAATAGAATCAGAGGTGATCTGCGGTTCAGGTTGCCTGCTTCCAACCAAGGCTGCAACCAATAAACACTTTCTCCCTGCAACACCAGACCTTTTCGCCCACCTGGCCCCAGATGTTCCAATGCCGCAGCGACTCGGGCTTCAATCAACTCTCGATGAGCGGTCAGGCGCACAGCAGGATCTTCACGCTCCACAACTACCGGAGCTTCTTCCTCTTCTTCCTGCATACCCAACATCCCGCCCGGCATGGCTGCTTCACCTTTTTCGGTGGCATTGTCCAACGGCTGGATTTTACTGGTCATTCGTGCCAGTAAAGGCCCTGGTGGTAGAGTCCTGGGCGCCACACCCAACGCCTTATAAACGGGCAAGGACAGAGACAGGGTTGTCCAGCCATATTCCGGCAAATTACGACGAACCGGCGCTATAGCCTGCGGCCAGTCTGGATGCAAACCATCTGCCGGCAGAATCAACAACTGCCCTCTTGGTCTAGGGCGAAGCGCTTTGATCTCCAGCGCCAGAAACTGCTGGTCTTCAGCCAAGGGCAGGTTAACCTGCTGTACGCTAGGTACTTCAGCAATCAGTGCCGTGAGCATGGCACGCATGGGATCCGGTTCACTGCGAACCACTGGTGGGGTTTCATCTTCTTCATCATCAAAACCAAAACCCGACGGCATATTCGCCCCCACCGGCAGGATGATCAGCAGTAACAAGAAGGGTAATAACAGCTTGTTCAAAATATTTCTTCCTATAAAGGGTGCCTTGCAGGGAACGCCCGAACTGCCAAGAGTATAAACAGCCGCTGGATGACAACCAAGCCCTGACTGACATGCGTTTCTGTTACATCTGCTGCACAAGTGAGCTGAATCCCTTAAAATGCTTTATTCCAATTCATTCTGTATTAAACAGAGAGCCCGCCATGCCTGCCAAACCTTCGGATTACCTGATTGCTCCCTCCATTTTATCTGCTGATTTTGCCCGCCTGGGTGAAGAGGTAGAGCAGGTGCTGACTTCCGGCGCTGACTGGGTTCACTTTGATGTGATGGACAACCATTATGTACCTAACCTGACCATTGGCCCGATGGTTTGCAAGGCACTGCGCAATCATGGTATCAAGGCACACATTGATGTGCACCTGATGGTCAGCCCCGTGGATCGGATTATTGGTGACTTTATTGAAGCCGGTGCCACCAGCATCACTTTTCATCCGGAAGCTTCTGACCATGTGGATCGCAGCCTGCAGATGATTCGGGATGGGGGTTGTCAGGCTGGTCTGGTGTTTAATCCCGCCACCCCCTTGCAGTGGATGGATCATGTGATGGATCGGTTGGATCTGGTATTACTGATGAGTGTTAACCCCGGTTTTGGTGGACAAAAATTCATCCCTCAAACCCTGCATAAACTGCGTGAGGCGCGTGAGCGCATCCGTGCCAGTGGCCTGCCCATCCGACTGGAAGTGGACGGCGGGGTAGGCATCAATAATATTGCCGAAATAGCTGCTGCCGGTGCTGACACCTTTGTGGCTGGTTCGGCTATTTTTGGTGCCGGACGCGCTGAAGATCCGCACCGTTATGACACGGTACTTGCCTCTCTGCGCCAGCAACTGGCGAGCCGCTAAGCCATGGAACTTCATCCGCACCTGAAAGGAGTTCGCCTGCTGGCTTTTGACCTGGATGGCACCCTGATTGATTCAGTGCCGGATCTGGCAATGGCAGTGGACTTAACCCTGGCTGAGCTGGATTTGCCTGCTGCTGGTGAGGATCAGGTACGCCACTGGGTGGGTAACGGCAGCCTGATACTGCTGCAACGTGCCTTAACCGGCGGCATAACCAATAGCACAGAGGCTAATGAGCTGCTGCCGCTGGATCACCCGGCATTACAACAGGCGCATCAGCTGTTTTTGCAGATGTATGATGCTGTTAACGGTCAGCAAACTCGGCTTTATCCGGGTGTCAAAGAAACCCTGCTGACATTACAGCAGAGTGACCTTTATCTGGCTCTGGTCACTAACAAACCCCTGCGTTTTGTTCCTCCCTTGCTGGAACACTTTGGGTTGCAGGGGATTTTTGATCCACTGCTGGGTGGTGACAGCCTGCCGGAGAAAAAACCTCATCCAGCCCCGCTGCTATACCTGACGGATACCTTTCAGTTGCAACCCGGCCGCTGTGCCATGATCGGTGATTCACGCCATGATATTGCCGCCGCAAAGGCTGCGGGGTTCATCAGTGTTGGTGTACCCTATGGTTATAATCACGGTGAACCACTAGCCAACCACAACCCTGACCTGATGCTGAAGGATCTTCGTGATTTGTTGATCCCTGTGACTGATAACCGCTGTTGATAACCAAGGACACCCTGCATGACCTCCGATCTTTTTGCTTCCCTGGCTGAACAGGGTTACAACCGTATTCCGGTGACCCGCGAAGTGCTGGCTGACTTGGACACACCCCTGTCCACCTATATGAAACTGGCACAGGCACCCTACAGTTATCTGTTGGAATCCGTGCAGGGCGGCGAAAAATGGGGGCGTTATTCCATCATTGGCCTACCCTGTGCAGCCCGGCTGGAAGTCAGAGGGCATCAGCTCAGTGTTTTTCATAACAATCAACAACTCAGCAGTGAAGAAGTCAGAGACCCACTAACAGCCATTGAAACCTTTCAGGCTGGTTACCGGGTTGCACCAGTGCCGGGATTACCAAGATTCACTGGTGGGCTGGTGGGTTATTTTGGGCATGACACCATACGTTATATCGAACCACGTCTGGATTCTGCCGAGGTGGCTGCGCGTATGGATGACCCGCTGCAGGTTCCGGATATCCTGTTGATGGTGTCTGAAGATGTGGTGGTATTTGATAACCTGTCCGGCAAATTACTGTTGATCACCCATGCTGACCCAACACAGGATGATGCACTGGAGCAGGCACAGGAGCGGCTGGAATCACTGGAGATTCAACTGCGCACAGCGACTCTGAATACCACCAGTCCGGGTACCGGGCGCGCTGCGGTTGAAGAAAGTGACTTTCAGTCAGGTTTTACCGAGCAAGGTTTTAAACAGGCGGTGAACCACATCAAGGAATACATTCTGGCCGGTGACATCATGCAGTGTGTTTTATCCCAGCGTATGAGCCTGCCATTCCGCGCCCAGTCACTGGATTTATACCGTGCGCTGCGCTGTCTGAATCCCTCCCCCTATATGTTTCATCTGAATCTGGGCGATTTTCAGGTGGTGGGTTCTTCTCCCGAGATTCTGGCACGTCTGGAAGAGGGTGAAATCACCGTGCGCCCGATTGCCGGAACCCGCAAACGCGGTAACACCCCTGAAGAAGACCAGGCACTGGAAGAGGAACTGCTGGCTGATCCAAAAGAATGTGCTGAACACCTGATGTTGATTGACTTGGGACGTAACGATGTGGGACGTATTGCTCAGACCGGCAGTGTGCGGGTCACCGACAGCATGAGCATCGAACGTTATTCCCATGTCATGCACATTGTTTCCAACGTGGTGGGGCAGATCAAACCCGAACTGACCGCCATGGATGTGTTACGTGCCACCTTCCCCGCAGGCACTCTGTCCGGTGCACCCAAAATCCGCGCACTGGAAATTCTGGATGAACTGGAACCCGTCAAACGAGGCGTTTACGGTGGTGCTGTGGGTTACCTCAGTTGGTACGGCAATATGGATACCGCCATTGCCATTCGTACCGCTGTGATCAAGGATGGGCAACTGCACATTCAAGCCGGTGCTGGGGTGGTGGCGGATTCCATCCCGCAGATGGAGTGGGAAGAAACCCTCAACAAAGGACGCGCAGTGTTTAAAGCGGTTGCCATGGCGGAACGGGGGTTGGATAACCTGAGTAATCAGTAATCCACATGCCAAAATAGATCCAGGGAGCTGGCCAGGGCACTGGCCGCTTCCACATACAGCTGGCGTGAAAGGTCATACCGAACAGCTAAACGCGTCACTTCATCATACAAACCAACACCGTAGCGTACACTCAGGCGCTCATTCAGATAACCGGATGCCATCACACTGGTTTGTTCTCCCTTGCCTTCGGTTTCCAGCTGCAGCTCTCTGACACCCAACGCATCGCCCAGTCGCTGGGTAACACCTGTGACACCTCTTAATCCCAGTGCAACAGCGGCACTAGTCATGGCGTTTTCATCTGTTTCACCACGCAGTGGGCGACCCAGTAACAGGTAAGACAGAGCCTGCTCACTGGACATGGCGGGTTCAGAAAAAATTTCGGTTTCCGGCTGATCGGCTCTGCCGGTGATACGCAAACCTGCCACCACCTGATCAACTACACGCACAGCTTCTATATCGAGAAAAGGCAGCTCCGGCGGGCCAGCAAAATTCATTCGTGCACGACGCAGGCGCAGATCCTGCCCCCAGGATTGATAAGTACCATTCAGTAACTGTACTTCTCCACGGGTATCCATCTGATTTCCTACCCGTAAACGTCCTCGTAAATCAGCTTTTAGACCAAAAGCATCCAGCTCCAGTTTTTGACTGCCCAGTTGTACATCCAGATCCATATCCAGATTCGGCCTGGTTACCGTCTGGATTTCACGCCCAACCACATGGGCATCCTCGGAAACCCCAGTGGCCTGTTGTGGACGCTGCTGAACACTGATCTTGCCGGTAGGCACAGCAATCTGCCCAGTCAGCTTCAGGCGCTGGTTGAAGTAAATCAAACGTAAATCCGGTACCACCTCCAGCTGTGCCCAGGGTTCCAGACGCAACTGGAAGCCATCACCCTGCAAATGGAGTTCTGCTTGCAGCTCTGGAAACCATTGTACTGCGCCGGTGATTTTGCCCTCACCCCGCTGACCTGCAGCAAAATCAGCCTCCAGCCTAGCCTGCTGACCTTGCAGCAAAATACGTCCATCCAGCCGGTTCAGACTAACCGGCCAGCGGTTATCAGCCACCACTACTGATTCCAGCTGCAGATTGCCCCAGAGTTGCGGCTGCAGCAGTTGCCCACGAATTTCACCCTGACCATGAATGCGGCCGGACAACTCATCCACATCCACAAAGGGACTGAACAACTGCAACTGCAAATCATGCAACTGATACAAACCCTGCAGTGCCCGTTGCCCGGTTGTTGAATTAGCATGGAGATCAAGTGAAACACTGGCATCCAGATAACCCAGTTCATCACCATCCACAATGATTCGTGCCTGCAGTACCTCGGTGGCCAGGTTTAATGAGAGGGTTAATTGCTGGTATTCCAGCGGTATCCACTCTTCTTCCAAAGTCAGAGAGTCCGTCAGCCGTACCTCCAACTGACCTGCTCCGGCAGACAACTCCAGCTGGGAAGTCAGTTGTTCTTGCCATTGCCCCTGCCAGTGACCGGAAACCTGACCTGGCCAGCGTAAATCCTCTGGCAGCAGCTCTGCCAGTTGCTGTAATAAAAACGCCTCCAGCCGGTAGTTCCATTCCAGCCCCTCGGGCTGTTCAGAAATACCGCCCGTTAATTGCAGCTGCAAGGGTTGTCCGTCATGTGTCAGCCCAAGCTGCAGCTGATGATCAGATACCCGACCCTCCAGGTGCAGCATCAGATTTTGCAGCTGGGTTGTTCCCTGCTGCAGTTGACTCGCCCCAAACTGGATACGCACATCGGGATCCTGAGCCGTCAAACCATCATAATCCAGTAACAGGCTGCCCTGTTGCAGGTTAAACCCGGCCATCCGAATGCCGAAGGTATCCAGATTCAGCTGATAAGCACCCTGCCGCAGCAGAGTGATCAGTTCAACTTGATCCTGCATCAACTCGGTAAAAGGGTTAGTAAAGCCTGGCAGCTGTAGGCTGGTTTTCAGCTGCAAGTCACCCTGTAGCTCTTGCAAGGAAAATTCAGGCAGGGAGAATTGAGCCAGCTGGGAAAGATCATGAAAATCCAGATCCAGCTCAAGATTCCAGAAGGCTGGTGTTAATCCCAGCTCCAGCTTCAGCCGTTTATCCGTTCCAACCAGTTGCAGACGCGGAACAGCCAGAGCGTAATCCTGCTGCTGAAGATCCCAGAAGCCGGAAAAATCACTGGTTAGGGTCAGCAGCTCGGCCTGAAGTGGCAGCTCACCTTCCACCTGGCCGTTAAAAATCAGCCGTCCTTGTTCCTGTAGAGCCGCCTGGCCTTGTAATAACAGCTGACGCTGCTCACCATGAGTTAACAACAGCTGCTGAATCTGCAGCAGATTCCCGGCCAGATGGCTATCAAGATTCAGCTGCAGGGCTTGCTGATCAAAACGGAAATGGGAATTCAACTGCAACAACCAACCCTGTTGCAGGTCACCCCTGATCAGCAAATCGGTGGCATCCAGTTGTAAGGTTTGTGGCCAGTGGTTAAACCAGCCGTTCATTTCTTCCGGATGGAAATAAGCCAGCTGCAGTGTCAGCTCCAATGGCAAGGTGGGCTGCAGCGGTTGAACCCAGCCACTCAACTGCAGCGGTGGGTAAGGAGGTGAGCCACTCAGTTGGTAATCCAGTTGTAACTTATCCAGATTACCGGACAAATCCAGCAGAAAATCCTGCCCGGCAAACTGGCTGGTGGCCTGCAGCTGTAAAGGCCAGTTGCCCTGCAAATCAATCCAACCCTGCAGCAACAACTCGGCTTCATTGCCTGCTGGGAGCAGCGGGCTGGACAAGCTGAGGTGTTGCAAATTCAGGCGGGTATCTCGCCAGTCAAATCCGGCCTGCAAGGCTTCGATCCGAAGCTGTTGATTAATCCACACCGCCCCGACCTGCAGCTCGTCCACCTGCAAAGCCAGAGGCAGGCGTAATTCCGGCAGCTGGATATCCGGAATACGAAAATTCTGCCAATCAAAGGGTTCAGACTCTTCATCCGCTGCTGACTCTGCCAGATCCAGATTCAAACGATCCACCTGCAGTTGACGGATGCAGATTTTTTTCTGCAACAGGCAAGCCAGATGCCAGTCAACATCCAAGGCTTGTATTTCCAGTTGCAGACCATCCGCAGATGACCAGCGTAGATTGTCGGTCTGCCAGCGGTTAAACAACTGCCCCTGAAAGCCGCTGACCTCGACACCGGGCAACTGACGCAACAGCCATTGCCCCCCCGGCTGACTGAACAGCAGCCACATCACCAACAAAACCAGTAACAAACTGCCCAGGCTGAGGGTTGTGCCCAGCAGATAGATCAACCAGCGCAGCAAAAAATGTGTCCACATCAGTGGATAAAGCAGGAAACGCTGCGCAGCCTGGCGCACCCTTAACCATTGCTGAGTGATCATGGCTGGCTCATCATAGCTCGGGTCCCATGGAAAAGTGCAGCCGCCAGCCACCCACCTGATCATCCAGTCCCTGAGCCAAATCCAGACGCAAGGGTCCTACAGGAGAAACCCAGCGCAGACCGATACCCACCCCAATTTTGGGTTCTGACAGCTGATCCAGCACTGCCACAGCATCACCTGCATCAACAAAAGTGGCCACACGCCAGCGATCAGTCAGTGCATATTGATACTCAACACCGCCGGTCAGCAGATAACGCCCACCTGTCAGTTGTCCACTGGCATCCGTTGGGGAGAGTTCCTGATACCCGTAACCCCGCACACTCTGGTCACCCCCGGCAAAAAAGCGTAAAGAAACCGGAACACGATTAAATTCGTTGGTAGCCAGTGCACCCACCTGCAGACGCGCCAGCAGACGATGATGCTGCCGCAGGGTGATGAGTCCACGAGAGAAAAAAGTCAGCTGCAAAATATCCACATCGGCCAACAGATCTTCACGGCTACCGGTCAGATCGATCTGTAATCGATAACCCTTGCCCGGATCAACCCGCTGATCACTCTGTAACTTGCCAAAACCGACACCGGGTAGTGTCAGCCAGGTGGCACTTTTATCCTGTCCGATTCTAAAATCTTCACGTTCACCCCGCAGTGAGAGCACACGATCCCAGCCACTATCCTGACGATGATGCCAATAAATACCGGCACCGTAACGTAGACTCTCTTGATCATCAAACTGCTGTTGCTGGGTGTGGCCGATCAACCGTAGTTTATCGGTCATGGGTGGATTTAACGGCCATTGATACCAGACACTGGCCAGCTGACGGGGTTCGGATACCTCTGCATCCACACCTCGACTGTGGCCACGCCGATTGATTCGATACTGAGTCCAACTGCCGGAAACCCTTGGCCCGATGTCTGTGGAATAACCCACACCAGCAGCCAGGCTTCGTGGTTCACGCACCCGCAGCAAAATATTAACCGGCACCTGCAGATTTTCATCAGCCTCATCCTGACGAGCATCCACCAGCACTTCGTTAAAATAACCACTGGCTCGCAGATCACGGCTGAGCTCAGTCAGTTGATCGGTGGAGTAAGGACTACCCGGGGCAAACATCACATAACTTCGCAGAAATTCTTCACGCAGCAGACCTTCGTGATCAAAACGAATTTCACCAAAATGATATCGAGGACCAGATTCAAAATGCAGATGAATATCTGCAGTACCCTGTTCCGGATGAATTAACAGTTGTTGTTGTTCAAAACGCGCAGAAAAATAACCATAACGCAGCGCTTGATTACGAAAAAAACGCTTGGTTGCTTCATACACACCATGATCCAGTGGTTGACCGGACTGTAAGGCATCCTGTGGTGGTGGAGCAAAACCCTGCTGGGTGCTGGCTTCACCAGTCAGCTCCACCCGGACTTCACCAAGCCGTATCCGCTCTCCTGGCTGCAGGTTAATCAACAAGCGTGCCGGTTCACCTTCTTCCACTTCCAGTCGCAGCTGATAATTGTAATAACCCAGCGCTTCCAGCGCATTCACCACTTGCCCTCGGGCATAACGGGCATAACGACGCATTTCCCGTGTATTACGCTGCTGCACTTCACCCAGCCAGGCCTCGATATTATTACGCAGTGCCGAGTTATCCGGTTCAATTACCAGACGGACTTCTGCATGGGTTGTCAGTGCCGGGAGTAAAAAAAAGATCACCAGCAGCAGGTGCCTGGAATAATAACTGACTGTTTGCCAGAGAGTTTTAGGTTGCACAGAACTCTGCCACATAACCGGCATATTTACGCAGGTTGATAACACCCGTATCCAGCAACAGATACTGGCCTTTGATGCCCAGCAATTGACCCTCAATACGAGGTTGTTTTTCAGGGTTAAGTGACTTCACCTTGGTCGGATAACTTAATACCGGGTAATGAAAGGTTTTAACGGGCATGTCCAGCCGCTGATAAGCCAGATTCGGCAGGGCATTCAAGCGCACTTCATATTCCTGTACCACGCTGTGCGCCTCAGCCTGCAGATCCAGCTCCAGCAACTGGTTTTTCAGCATTGCTTGCCAGGCGGTTTTATCCTTGATGCTTTCAGCCAGGGTTGTTTCTATCCTGCCGGAATCCAGACGGTTAGTAACCCGAAACAGGGGCAAGGCAGCCACTGCACCCTGATCCATCCAGCGAGTAGGCATGTTGCTTTCACGGGTGATGCCCACTTTAAGCCCGGTGGTATTGGCCAGATAAATCAGATGAGGCTGAAAACAATGGTGATTTGCCCACTCAGGTTCACGACAAGTACCCTGCTGGTAGTGGCAGGTTTCCGGTCGCACCATACAGGTATCACACTGCGCCAGCTTTTTAAAACAGGGATAACAATAACCCTGACTGAAACTGCGGCTGGTTTTGCGCTCACAGTGAATACAAAAAATATCACCACTGAAGTTCAGGCTCAGGGTCTGACCCAGCAGGGGATTGAGGGGTAACTGGCTATAATGCCCTTGCTCATCGGCCAGTCGCAGCTCATAAGCGACGGTATCCTGATGCTGAGTCGCCATTTTTCGCAGACGACCGCTGATTTGACTAGTCAAAATCAGCCCTGATCCAGAATGCGAACCGGCTCGGCTTCATTTGCCGCCGGTTTTTTCTTTTTCGGCGCGATATATCCCACCCGTTCCTGCTCAGGAATGTCATTCTGAGCTTCATAACGCAGTACTGCTTCCATGCTGATGCTGCGCTGCTCCGCTGTCAGCTCCTGACCATTGGGCCACTTGCCCAGCTCAACACCCCGTTTGAGTGCCTTGTAGATATCCGGGGTCATTTTTTCGATCATTTCAGCAAAAGTCATGTGTTGTTCCTCTTGGTGGACCAGGGCCACAGGGCAAATGCCAGACCAGCCAGCAGTCCCCCCAGGTGAGCCTCATTCGCCATATTCAAACCTAACGATCCGGAAAAGCTGGTCATGCCCAGCAACATCCAGCCCAGCATAAAAATCACCAACCCATTGGATAACCCCAGTGCTGCTTGCGGGTGGCGACGATCCCACAGCCAGATGTAACCCAGATAAGCATAAATCACACCGGAAAGACCACCAAACTGGCTGGAGCCATTAAACAAAAACTGGGCAGAATTGGACACCAGCGCCGCAAACACCACCAGTAAAATCAGGCGCAGGCTGCCGTGGTTTTTTTCGATCATTTCGCCCAGCACCCAGACCCACAACAGGTTAAATACCAGATGCATCCAGCCAAAGTGGATAAAAATGGGGGTAATCAGTCGCCACCACTGGCCGCTGCTGAGTGTTTCCATCAGTGGCAGGCTGATTACCTGACCGGCTTCAAACTGCATGGGGGTAAAAGACACCAGTAAAAACACCACCGGCCCCAGCAGGTATTCAAAGGCCAGAGTCACCAACAACGCCAGAAGCATCAAGGTGACCGTCAGTGGCAGGCGACGCAGGCGGGCAGTGAGGGATTGCGGATTAGCAGCCGGTTTTACCTCAACACCCTGCTGCCAAGCCTGCATCGCTTGATTAAAAGCATCCAGCTGTGCCGGATCCAGTAACCAGAAGGCATGACCACCCTGTTCATCGGGTAAAATGCGATGCCCAATGCGGGCACGCCAGAGGTGGCGCGATAAGGGCATGGGGTCCTGATCTGAAGTTATAACAAAAAGTTTGATCATCCTGTGGTCTGTTCTTTATCTTGATATTTACAGGTGAAGAAAAAAATGGCGACCAACGGGGGGTCGCCAAAATAGGGATCATCATGAGGAAACTGCATCTGCTTTGATGTGCTCCCACAATCAAAGTTCCCGCGGCGTTTCAAACTTGCTGAATCTTTTCTGCGGTCATTTCTGCACGCAGCTCATCCAGCGGTGGATATTCATCCCGCTGCACTTCCACCCAGACAAACTTGCCTGCATCCAGACGGGTTTCACCATCAAAACGATAAGCCACCAACCGCCCGTATTTCACTGCACTGTAATCCAGGCAGGCCAGGTTGGAGCGTATCACCGAGGGAAAACCCTGACACCAGTAGTGCCCAAAAAACAAGGGTTTCTGATCTTGCGGATAATAACAAAGATGCTGAGATTCTTCCGGGGTAATCCGGCGTACTTCCAGTTCTGGCGCCAAGCGATCCGGCTGAAACAGCACATCACCCCAGGTACGGGGTTGATCAATCCAGTAAGAAGTGCGGAAACGATCACGCACAAAACCATCGCCACTTTTCTGGGTCTGGCCTTCCGGCAAGTGCAACCAGGTGCCACGGGTGCAGCGATCCACCAGGCGAAACTCAAAATTGCCCGGTACTGCAGAAGCCTGCATAAAATCAGGATTCATCACTGCATCCGGGTAATGCTGCAAAAACTTCTGCATCAGTGACTCATCCCAGCAGGCATGAACCACCCGCAGCTCATCCAGATCCAGCGCCAGTGGCAGGGTCATGAACCAGCCCAGAAAATTCTGCCACTCCTGTGCATAGGCAGCAAATTGATCCAGGGTTTCCTGTATCACGCGCTGATGACGGGTATTGTGTTCACGCAGTGGCTGACCGGCAGCATTACGGGTGAAATATGCCAAGGCATTATATTCGTGGTTGCCTAGCACCATCTGTGCGGTACCGGCCTCAACCATGTCACGCACATCATGCAACGCCTGACGAATACGCGGCCCACGATCAACAATATCACCAACAAAAAGCACCTTGCGACCGGTCGGATGACGCCAGGCTCCGGATTGATGCCGATAACCCAGCAATTCAAGCAGACGACGCAGGGTGTTGCCGCAGCCGTGTACATCACCAATCAGGTCATAACCTTGCATAAATGCCCCTGCCATCTGCCTGCAAAGTCAATAGTTACTCGGCTGGGAGTTCCAGCCCAGCTTGGTGCGGCAGATTTCATAATAGTCATGCCCCAATGGATGAATCAGTTTCAGTTTGTGGGGTTTTTTGCGGATGTACAACACATCACCGGGCTTGGTGACCAGATGGGTTTGTCCATCACACGAGACATGCGGATAGGTTTCGTTACTGGCACTGATCAGGATTTTGATCTCACTGTTGCCATCCACCACAATCGGGCGGCTGGACAGGGTATGCGGGAACATCGGCACCAGCACCAGAGCATCCAGTTTAGGGTGCATGATCGGGCCACCACCAGACAAGGCATAAGCCGTTGACCCAGTCGGTGTAGAAACAATCAGGCCATCCGAGCGCTGGTTGTAAACGAACTGACCCTCGATGTACAGGTCGAACTCGATCATCCGAGCTGATTTGCCGGGGTGCAGCACCACATCGTTCAGACCATCCGCTGAACCGATCGGTTCACCTTCACGCACCACTTCAGCATCCAACAAAAAACGCCGTTCTGAGGTGTATTTACCAGCCAGCACCTCAGCCACTTTTTCTTCTAATTGATCCGGCATGATATCAGTCAGAAAGCCCAGTCGACCACGATTCACACCCAGCACCGGCACACCGGTTCTGGCCATCGCACGTGCAGCGCCCAGTAAACTGCCATCACCACCCACGACAATCACCAGATCACAAATTTCAGCCAGCATCTTGCGGTCGGCTTCCTGAAAACCATGTCCCAGCAATACCGTGGCGGTACGATCTTCTACAATGATCTGGTAGTTGTGCTCGTCCAGAAACCGCATCAGCCGTTTGAGGGTATCCACCACGCGGCTGCTGCCCAAACGACCGATCAGACCAATATTTCGAAAGACTGGTTTTTTCATGGCAGTTTGTAGCCTACACCCAGGGTAAATCCTTCCAATTGCATGGCTGCAGTATCCAGATAAACCATGTACTCAAGATCCACATAAAAACGCGGAGTAACCGATATCTCTGCACCTAGGCCGTAACTGATCTCAAACTCACTGCTGTTTTCACCTGCAGTGGATAGGCTTGCCGATGTCCCCCCCAGTTTGGCGTAAGGGCTGAAAAAATCCAGCGGCATAATAAACTTGCCGTACAGACCAAACAGCCGATCCAGTGAGGTTTCTGTTTCGGCATCTTCGCCGCCGACAGCAAAATGCAATTCAGCACCAACAAAGGTGCTGAGCTGCTGACCAAAACGAACTTTTAGACCCTGGGCACTGGAGTCGTTTGAGCTCCAGTGATGCAGGCCGCCACTAACGTAAGAGTAAATATCGTCATACTTGTCATAAGCCTGCAGGGTTGTAGCGGGCAGCAACAAACAGCTCAGCAGAACAGCAGGTATCCAGCGCAGCATCAGCACTCTCCTTGGTTCAGTACTCGGAATTCTGAAAGGGAGATTAAACACTTAAATGCCAGTGATTACCAGCATCCACGGGTTTTCACTGGCTTTCAGCTGCGCTGGACTTCAACCTTGGGGCGCACCCAAACCTCGTTGATCCAGAGCGCCAGCAAAATGACCAGACCACCGGCCAGCAGGCGTGAAAAATCCACATCCCGATTCCAGATCAATAGGTTTACCAACAAACCCGCCGGAACCAGCGCATTGTTCATAATGGCCAGTGTCCCAGCATCCACCAGCGTGGCACCCTTGTTCCATAGGAAGTATCCAGCACCAGAAGCCACCAGCCCCAGCCATAATAGCACTACCCACTGAGTGGTATTCACCGGCAGTCGATTCCAGTTACCCCAGATCAACATGCCTACCAGCGCCACCAGCAGTGCACCCAGATAAAAATAACCAAACACATCACGATGGCTCAACCTGGAGTCTTGCGGTTGAATCTCCATCACCTTTTTGTATGCTACCTGCCCCAGAGCAAAGCAGATGTTGGCTCCCTGCACCAGCAAAAAGCCGGTGAGGAATTCACTGCTGAGCTGGTTGTATCGGATGATGCCTGCACCCAACACCGCCAGGCTAGCCGTCAGCAGATACCAGAGGGTAAAGCGCCGATGCAGCAGATCATCCAGCAAAGTAATGTAGATGGGCGTAAAAATGGTGAAAAGCACCACTTCCGGCACCAAAAGAAAACTGAACGACTGATACAGACACAGATACATCACACCCAGCTGTATGCCACCTATCACCATCAGCTGGATAGCCAGTTGTGACGGAATACGACGGAAACGAATCAGTGGCAGAAACACCAGACTGGCCAGCAGAGTCCGTGTCAGCACCGCAAAATAACCATCCACCGTACCGGACAGATACACACCGATCAGACTGAAAGAAAAAGCCCAGAGAAGGGTCACACCCCAGAGATAAGTCAAGTCGTTAACCTCTTATTTTTTTAAAGTTAACGAATTATATGCCAGTAATCAACAACTGAACAGCCAGAGCATGCAGCACAGGCAAGGTAATTGTTAGCAAGACCAGCTTTGAAAATCAGGGACGTGCCAGGGTTTTACTGGTTAACAAAGGCATGATGAAGGTCTATGCTGATAACAGAGCGGGGCGTTTGCTGGGTGCTGAAATATTCAGCCCTCAAGCAGAACATCTGGCACATTTGCTGGCGTGGAGCATCCAACAGCAATTGACCCTGACTGAAGTGCTGCAGATGCCCTTTTATCGCCCGGTGGTCGAACAAGGGCTCAAAACCGCTCTGCAAGCAGCAGCAAGACAGTTTGACCATAAAAAATAAAAGGAGAAATACCGTGACGCAACACATCAAGGTTCGTGAAGCCATGTCTCAAGACAGCTTGAAAATTCTGACCACAACCAGTGTTGAAGAAGCAGCTACCCTGCTGCTCAAACATAAACTGCCCGGCGCACCGGTCATCAACGAGCGTGGCGAACTGGTTGGTTTTGTTTCTGAGCATGATCTGCTAAAACAACTGCTGGATTCCAGTTATCACAGCAGCACTAGTTCCACGGTACTGGATGTTATGAGGGCGGATGTTGTAACTGTCAGCCCCGATGACAGTATTATTGAGCTGGCACAAACCATGGCGCGGATAGATAAACCCAAGGTGTATCCGGTTGCTGAAGGCGGTAAACTGATTGGTATCATCACCCGAGGGCAGTTGCTCCAGGCATTGATCACTAACCGTTCACAACCTTCCAGGGTATAAATGCAGTAGCCCGAAGCCTGATAGGCTTCGGGCTTACATATTCACAACATAAGCAAAACCGCACTCTTCTCATCACCCGCAGCAATCAGCTAACATGACTTCCACTGCATAACTACACCACCACCTGCAAAGGGAAGGCAACCAATGAATGTCCTTTTTTACAAAAGCATCCTGCCGCTGAACAGCGAAGACCACCGCGAGCTGTATTTGCAGCCTCATCCCAATGATTATGGTTTTGCACGCACCACTCCGGTGGTTCCTCTGGCGGCTTCAGAGTTTTTTGCTGCCTGCCGCCACTACCCAATCCTGTTTTCCGGTGATGATGCCAGTTTGGTTGCTGTTGCTGTGATGGGTTACAGCGAAAACCGCAACAACTTTATTAATGACAAGAATGAATGGCAAGCTGCCACTTATATCCCGGCATTTATTCGCCGTTATCCTTTTATTCTTGCGCACGGCACCGATGAAACCCGCCAGACTCTGTGTTTTGATGAACAGTGGAAAGGTTTTAATGAAAAAAGTGAAGGTGAGGCTCTGTTCACCGCAGAAGGTGAACAAACTGAACACCTGAAAAATATTCTGACGTTTGTTGAAAGCCTGCATCTGGACATGCAACGCACCCAGCCTTTTATTCAGCGTCTGCTGGAGCTGGAATTGCTGGACAAACGCGATCTGCAGATCAATCAACCCAATGGTGCCAGCCTGCTGCTGAAGGATTTTCGTATCATCAACGAAAAAGCTTTTATGGAGCTGGATGACAGCATCATTGTGGAGTTTCATAAAAAAGGCTGGTTACCCTGGGTTTACAGCCACCTGCTGTCTCTCTCCAACCTGGGACGCTGAGGGTGTTGCACCAGCCGGTTTCAGTCCAACTTGTTGCACTGGCTGAAACTGGCTAAGATGCGCTTCATGTTCAGTCCGACTGAAGCGCTCAACTTTTCAAAGGCAGCTGCCCTGTGACTCCAGACTTTACCCAATACCTGCAAGGCCTCGAATCCGCTGCAGATCAAGGCTTGTTCAACTCCATACGTCGTGGACTGGAAAAAGAAACCCTGCGTACCACTCCGGCAGGCGACATCAGTCAGGGGCAACACCCGTCAACGCTGGGTTCCACCCTGACCCATCCACACATTACCACCGATTATGCCGAGGCGCTGCTGGAGTTCATCACGCCAGTCAGCTCCAGCCGTGAAACCACCCTGGAGTTTCTGCTGGATCTGCATCGTTTCAGCCTGCTGCGCCTGAATGAACAGGAATTACTCTGGCCGGCCAGTATGCCTTGCCGCCTGCAAGGAAACGAGAGTGTACGCATTGCTGAATACGGCAGTTCCAACGTCGGACGCATGAAACATGTTTATCGCCGTGGTCTGGATTCCCGTTATGGTCGTATCATGCAAAGCATTGCCGGGCTGCACTACAACGTTTCTTTTCCGGATCAGCTCTGGCCATTGCTGGCCACGCTGGAAGGTTTGCCTGCAGAAGCAGCGGACAAAGACTGGCGCTCAGCACGTTATTTTGGCCTGATTCGTAATTTCCGCCGTCACTCCTGGCTACTGATGTATCTGTTTGGTGCCAGCCCGGCGCTGGATGCCAGCTTTCTTGATGGCAATACCCGTCACCCCTTACAACCTCTGGCAGAAAATACCTGGGGTGAACCCACCGCCACCAGTCTGCGCATGTCAGATCTGGGTTATCAGAACAAGATCCAGGCTAGTTTAAACGTCTGTTTTAACTCACTGGATAACTACATCACCACCCTGGGTCAGGCCATTCATACTCCCCATCCGGAATATGAAAAAATGGGGGTCAAGGTCAAGGGTGAATATCAACAGCTGAACACCAATATCCTGCAAATCGAAAACGAATATTACAGTGACATTCGCCCCAAACGTGTGACTCGCAGCGGCCAGAAGCCCACCGAGGCGCTGCAGGAGTTGGGCGTGGAGTACATCGAGGTGCGTTGTCTGGACATCAACCCTTTCCTGCCCGGTGGCATTGATGTGGCACAGATGCATTTCCTTGATGCTTTTTTATTGTTCTGCCTGCTGGAAAACAGCCCAGAATTAACAGATGCAGATTGCCGCTCCATTGAAAGCAACCTGAAGAATACGGTTAATTTTGGTCGTGATCCTGCTGTACAGATCAATGGCAAACCGCTGCAGCAGGAAGCAACCGTCCTACTGGAACGGCTACGTCCGGTCTGCCAGCTGCTGGATCGTGGCACCCCTGAAGAAGCTCATTTTTGTGATGCATTAAATCAGCAACAGGCGCGAGTGGATGACGCCAGCTTAACACCCTCAGCACGAATGCTGGAAATGGTGCGTGAATGTGATGGTCATGTCCCCGCAGTGCTGGAGCTGGCGAGAGCCCAACGCGAACAGCTGCTTGCCAATCCGATCAACAAGGCGCGGGAAGATCTGTTTAGTGAACTGGGGCAAACCTCATTACGTCAGCAGCAGGAACTGGAAGCTGCAGATACGGTGGATTTTGACACCTACCTGCAGCAGTATTTTGCCGATTAAAGACTGATTGCCAGTTTAAAACCCTGCTCTATGGCACGTCGGGCATCCAGCTCGGCAGCCAGCTCAGCACCCCCAATCAGATGCACCGAACGGCCTTGCTGTTGCAACTCAGCAAACAGGCCATTCACCGACTCCTGTCCGGTACAGAGCACCACATGATCCACTTCCAGACACTGTAACTGATCACCCACCTTCAGATGTAAACCCTCATCATCCACCTTAAGGTATTCACAGCCGGATAACATTTTCACTTGATAAGCTTTTAACGAGGCGCGGTGGATCCAGCCCGTAGTTTTACCCAGACTTTTACCGTGTTTGCTGGCTTTACGCTGCAACAGATAAACCTCCCGCTGCGGTTGTGGCAGTTCAGGCTGGGTCAGACCACCGGCTTGATTGACCTCCAGATCCACACCCCACTCCTGCATAAACAGTTCTGCATTCATGCTGGCCGAATGATCCTGTTTTTGCACCAGCAGTTCAGCAACATCAAAACCGATGCCACCAGCACCCAGCAGTGCCACCTTACGCCCAATAGCTTCCGGGTTACGGATGGCTTCAGCGTAGGTTTTTACCTTGGGATGCCTAACCCCTTCAAAATCCGGAATACGCGGTACCACACCGGTAGCCACCACCACCTCGTCATACTCCTGCAGCTGTGCTGCGGTAGCAGGATGATTCAGTTTCAGCTCTACCCCGGTCAATTCCAATCGACGACGGAAATAACGCAGGGTTTCGTTAAACTCTTCTTTGCCGGGGATCTGACGCGCCAGATTAAACTGTCCGCCGATCTCTGCTGCTGCTTCAAACAGGGTGACCTGATGGCCACGGGCAGCTGCCTCAGTCGCACAAGACAAGCCCGCCATACCCGCACCCACCACGGCAACTTTTTTACGTGCTACTGCCGGTTCAGATTGCATCAGGGTTTCATGGCAGGCACGCGGATTCACCAGGCAGGAAGTCAACTTGCCAACAAAAATCTGATCCAGACACGCCTGATTACAGGCAATACAGGTATTAATTTCATCACTGCGCCCCCCTTCCGCCTTGAGCACCCATTCTGGGTCAGCCAAAAACGGACGCGCCATCGATACCATATCGGCATGACCTGCAGCCAGTACCTGTTCAGCGGTTTCTGGCATATTAATACGGTTGGTGGTGATCAGGGGGATTGAGATTTCTTGCTTCATGCGTTGTGTGACGCGGGTAAAGGCAGCACGCGGCACACTGGTGGCAATGGTGGGTACCCTGGCTTCATGCCAGCCAATACCCGTGTTGATCAAGGTTGCACCAGCTGCTTCTATCGCCTTGGCAAGAATAATTATTTCCTCCCAAGTGCTACCGTCCTCGACCAGATCCAGCATCGACAAGCGGAAGATGATAATAAAATCTGAACCTACTGCCGCACGCACCCGTTGTACACATTCCACGGCAAAACGAATACGGTTGGCATAATCACCACCCCATTCATCCGTGCGATGATTGGTACGACGGGAAATAAATTGGTTAATCAGATAACCCTCACTGCCCATAATTTCTACACCGTCATAACCAGCCTCCTTAGCCAGTTCAGCGCAACGGGTGTAATCCTGTAGCTGCTGCTCGATGTCTTCAGTCGTCAACTCGCGTGGGGTAAAGGGGTTAATGGGAGCCTGCAGTGCGGAGGGTGCCACCAGCTTGGTGGAATAGGCATAACGACCTGTATGCAGAATCTGCATACAGATCTTACCCCCCGCCTGATGCACAGCCTTGGTAATGATTTGGTGTTCTGCGGCTTCTTCAGGGGTCGACATCTGGGCGGAACCTTCAAACACGACACCCAACTTGTTGGGTGCAATACCACCCGTCACAATCAAAGCCACGCCCGCTGCCGCCCGCTCCGCATAAAAAGCAGCCAGACGCTCAAATCCACCCGCTGTTTCTTCCAGATTGGTGTGCATGGAGCCCATCAGCACACGATTTTTAAGGCTAGTGAAACCGAGATTTAATGGTTGAAACAGATGAGGGAAATGGTCAGTGCTCACAGTAAACTCCTGATCAGCTTTTTATTATGGTCAGTAGCTAGTCTTGTGAACCAAGGGCAGACTGTCAAGCGTTCGTTTGAAACGTAAGGTCAGAAAAGTGACGCAAAGGTCACTTGATCTGCAAAACCAGTAGCATAAAGCGGGATGAACAACAGGAAAACTGCAGGGGCAGAAACAGAAAAACCGCAGCGTAAGCGGCGGTTATCATAGTTGTCACTTTTAATGGTGGGTGGTACAGGGTTCGAACCTGTGACCCCCAGCTTGTAAGGCTGGTGCTCTCCCAACTGAGCTAACCACCCATTTTAAAAGCTATACACACAACACATCAGGAAATGGCGGACCGGACGGGGCTCGAACCCGCGACCTCCGGCGTGACAGGCCGGCATTCTAACCAGCTGAACTACCGGTCCGCAT
>NZ_JACUUA010000284.1 GCF_014859565.1 Marinospirillum sp.
ACAACACCAAAAGCAACAAACCCCACATAATCCACCTTTAATCCAGTTAACCTGATATTGTCCGGGTTATAAAACTGCTTTTTTTAACCAGCACAGTCTTATTTGCTGTGAATTGTACCAGCAAAGGCAGGGTGCTGACCTGCGGACTGGCAGTGCAGATCCGATACGCCACCCAGTCACCCCGATTATCCAGCGGCAGGTATTCTGGGCCGTAAAGTTGCAACTCTGGCTGGTTCAACAGTGTGACTTGCACCTGAGTCAGGGTTGGATCAAAACCTTCCACCTTGATGTGGTAAAAATTGCAGAGCTGTCCATCGGATAACCAGCGGAACAATTCTCCACGCTCCCTGCGGATTTCAGCGGTCAGCTCTTTTTTGCTGACAAAACCATAACCTGTGGCAAACAGTGCCACCAGAGTAATCAACAGATAACCCACCAGTTTTGATCGCCAGAGTCGACTGGCTTCACCGCGCAGGGCTTTTTCCGAGGCAAAACGGATCAGCCCGGTTGGCTGGGCAGTTTTGTTCATCACCTGATCACAGGCATCAATACAAGCACCACAATCAATACAGGCAGCCTGCATACCATCACGAATATCAATGCCGGTCGGGCAAACCTGCACACACAGGGTGCAATCAATACAGGCCGCCGCCGCTGGATTCGGATTTTCACTGCTACGACGGGGTTCACCACGCAAACGGTCATAACTGACTTTGCGGGTAGCATCATCCATCATCACACCCTGAAAACGCGAATAAGGACAAGCATGTAAACAGATCTGTTCACGCACCAGCCCAGCATTCAGGTAAGTGAGCAGAGTCATACAAAGCAACCAGGTCAGCAGGGGCAGCGACGCCTCCATAGTCACCAGTTGCATCACCATTTCCCGAATTGGTACAAAATACCCGGTGAAGGTCAGGCCAGTTACCAGTGCCAGTAACAGCCATAATCCGTGTTTGATGATCCGCCGCAACAAGCGCTGGCCTTTCAGAGGTAAATGATCACTCCTAGCACGCACACCGGCACGCCCTTCCACCCAGTGTTCAATACGCAGAAAAAGCCAGGTCCAGATGCTCTGTGGACAGGCAAAACCACACCAGACCCGCCCCCAGGCCATTGCCAGGGTAAATAACAACGCGGCACCAGCAATCATCATTCCGGTCATGATATGCAGATCTTGCCAGGAAAAATAACTGCCAAACACCACAATGCGTCGTTGGGTAAAATCAAACAACAACCAGGGTTGACCATCGACCTGTACCCATACCAGGCCAAAAAATGCCAGTAATAATGGCCAACTGATCAATCGACGTAGATTCTGAAAGCGGCCTTCCGTCAGCCGCACATGAATTTTTGATGTTTGGGATGTCATTTTATGCACCTGCTGCAGTAAGTTTGCGGCAGGTTAAGCTTCAACAAAACTCAAGGACAGGCACAAAAAAATAAATAATAATAGGTACAGATGGATCAAGGGAAAACAGCCATGCCAGCAGAATACGCCTACTCACAACTGGAACACTGGTTATTGCAGGAACTCAGCAATCAACGCTGGGTGCCGGGTGATCGTTTACCTTCGGTTCGCCAGCTTTGCCATGAAAAAAATCTTTCCAAGGCCACCGTGCTTCATGCTTTTCAGCGGCTGGAAGCCAGTGGAAAAATCGAAGCCAGACCCCGCTCCGGTTATTTTGTCAGTCATCCATCCGTAACACCCTCGACTGCCCAGCCCTTGCAACAGGTCACCCCACCTTTTCCTGCACCGGTTAATGTCAGTGACTTGTTTTCAGACATCATGCAGCGTGGTGCAGCCTTTGATTTATTACCACGGGACTCTCAGCATCAGGAACAATCAACCCCCGGTATTGAAATATTAAATCGCTCCATCGGTCGTGCCCTGCGCCAGCTGCAAGGTGCCACACATCAACACTATGATGAACCTGCTGGTTATTGGCCACTGCGTCAGCAACTGGCACTGAGGTATCAAAAAGATGGCTGTTCACTCTCGGCGGATGATTTCTGTATCACCTCTGGTTGTCAGCATGCCTTGTTTCTGGCACTCAGGGCCTGTTGTAACAAGGGTGATCTGGTGGCGGTGGAATCACCTGGTTTTTATGGGGTACTGCAATTACTGGAACAACTGGAGCTGCAGGTACTGGAGATTCCGGCTTCTCCGGTCACAGGCATGGATCTGGACTGGCTGGAAAGTGCCGCACAACAATGGCCAATTCGTGCCTGTGTGATCACCCCATCCTTTGCAACACCCACTGGGGCGGCCATGCCAGTTGAACGGCAGAAAAAACTGCTGACACTGGCCGAGACATTGGATTTCACACTGATTGAAGATGATATTTACCGCGATCTTGCGTTTTATGAACGACGGACACCCCTGAAAGCGCTGGATCAGCAGGGGCGTGTCATTCTTTGTGGTTCTTTCTCCAAGTCTCTGTCAAGAGACCTGCGGCTAGGCTGGATTCATGCCGGTCGCTGGCAATCCAGAGTGGTTCAGCTCAAACTGGTAACTCAGCTCGCCAGCAGCCGCTTTGTACAACAAGGGCTGGCCGCTTATCTGGAAGATGGTCATTATGATCGACACCTACGCCAGCGCTGTGCAGCCTTGCAACAACACAGTGAACAACTGATGAGTGCACTGCAACAACTCTGGCCGGATAAGCTTCACTTCAGCAGACCCCAAGGTGGCTTGTGTCTCTGGGCAGAATGGCAACAACCACTGAATACCTTAAAGTTGTATCAACAGGCGTTACAAGCCGGTCTGGTCATTACCCCCGGCCCCTTGTTTTCTGCCAGCGGTCAGTTTGGACAAGCTTTACGCCTGAGTTTTACCCATCCCTGCAGAGGCAGGCGTTATCAAGCGCTGGAAAACCTTAAACAATTACTGCAATCAGCCTGATATGGAAACCTTAACCATGAGCCATCTACTTCAGCCTGAAACACCACGCCTACTGCTGCGCCAGTGGCAACCAGAAGACTACCCAGCCTTTGCCGCCTTGAATGCTGATCCAGAGGTGATGCGTTATTTTCCTGCCCCCCTGACAACAGAGCAGAGTGATGCAGTGGCACAGCTGTGCCAGCAACTGATTGGAATGTTTGGTTGGGGTTTCTGGGCGGTGGAGTTAAAATCCAGTGGTGAGTTCATCGGCTTTTTTGGCCTGCATACACCGGTTGATCCACTGCCCTTTGTGCCCTGTGTAGAAATCGGCTGGCGTTTTGCCCGGTCTTTCTGGGGACAGGGTTATGCCACTGAGGCCGCAACAGCAGCAATGCAAGCGGGCTTTGAACAACTCCAGTTTGAAGAGTTAGTGTCTTTTACAGCAGCAGAAAACCAGCGTTCGGTCGCCGTGATGCAACGTCTGGATATGCAGCCTGATGGAGCCTTTGAACACCCAGCGTTACCCCAAGGGCATCCATTACGGCATCATTTGTTGTATCGCAAATCCAATCCCTCATTAACAACTGCAGCAGCATAATCTGCTGCTGCAGGGCTCAGGGATTAACCATCAAAGCGCTTTTTCCAACCGTTCACACAGGATCTGCAGTGCCCTTACCCGCGCCCATTTTTTATCATTGCCTTCAATGATGTACCAGGGTGCATGCAGG
>NZ_JACUUA010000285.1 GCF_014859565.1 Marinospirillum sp.
CACAGCCAGAAGAAAAATAAAAATGACTGTCGCAGGGAAGATACCTTGCCTGTAGGTTGTACAAAAAATTAATATCTCGGGATGATATTTGAATTTCAACAGGGTTTTAATCAAAAATATGCACTGCTCTTACAAAAAATGTACGGGTTACCTGCTATTGGTTTTGCTGCTTTCAGGCTGTCAGTTGCAACCCCGAGCAGCACAAGATCCAGCAGTTTTGCATGAACAACAGCTGGCTGATTACCGACAGGCATTTAATCAGGAGCTGTCCCTGCAACTGATACAGCTGGAACAGCGTTTAGCGCAACAGAACCAAACTACTCGACAGCAGGTGAGCCGGCTGGATAAAAAAGTGGCATCTCTGCACGAAGAAAACCTGCGCTTTCATCGTCAGCACACCTATCAGATCGAAGAGCTGAGCCAGCAACGAAACCTGTCTGCTGACCCCGGATTCAATAGCAGCAAAGTAACCGAGGTGGTGCAGGAGGATGGCAAGCTGCTACTCGGTCGTTATGAGTGGGTCAGCCTGCCTGCTCAACAGCTGACCCTGCCTGCGCGGGTTGATTCTGGTGCCAACACCTCATCACTTCATGCTGTTAATCTGAGAGAGTTCGAGCGAGATGGCAAAAGCTGGGTGGGGTTTGAAACTCATTACCAGCCCCGCAATAACGAACCACCTTTAAAAGCTGAGATAGAAGCACCAATTATCCGCCGTGTACGCATCATTCAAGCCAGTGGCACAGAGGCACGTCCGGTTGTGTCACTGCCCATGAAACTCGGATCGCTGGTTCAGGATATTGAATTCACTCTCAGTGATCGTGGTGACCTGACCTTTCCTATTTTGCT
The DNA here is from genome assembly GCF_014859565.1 of Marinospirillum sp. The sequence goes on from NZ_JACUUA010000285.1 coordinate 847, forward strand.
CGGGCGGCGTTTTATGATGGATATTGCCGTAATTGATGTCTCCAGAACCTATGTGCAAGGCAAGCCCGTTGCTACAGTAATTGATCCTGAAGTTGATGATCAGGCAGAAGAGGCTGACCTATGAACCAGCAGCGTTCAACCCTGCTGTGGACTGCTGCAATCCTGGTACTTCTCGGCGGTTTGCACACTGCATGGCGGTATTATGTACACCAAGTCCCCTTGCTGCCTGGCAGTCAGCAGACCTACTGGGATATTGAAGCCAGAGTGGAAATGGAAGCTCTCGGGGATGCCGTCAAGGTTCGCCTGGCACTGCCACAAAGCCAGCCAGGGTTTCTGATGCAGTCTGAACATACTGCGTCGCCTGGTTTTGGTATTCGTTTTATTGAAGAAGATCAAAGGCTTGCTGAGTGGACAATTCGCAAGGCCGAGGGCAATCAGTGGTTATATTATCGCACCCAGTTCAGGCTTGATCCTGACCGACATATCCCGGCAGTGGATTATCCCCCGCCATTGCGAGAAATTGTCTGGTCACCCTCCTTGCAGACTGCTGCAGCTCAGATATTAAGGCGCTCGTGGCAGGAATCAGCTGATCCTTACAGTCTGGCGCGAGCACTGGCACAACGGCTGACAGACAGCAACAACCAGAATAGCCGATTGCTGCTGAGTGAGATGTCCGAAGTTGAAGCCATGGTGCGACTGCTGAACGAAGCCAGAGTTCCTTCCCGTATTCTGTACGGTCTGAAACTGGAAGATGGCCGACGAATGCAGCCTTTGCAGCCTTTGGTGCAAGTCTTTAATGAACAGCAGTGGCAGCTGTTTGATCCGGCTGCATCCGGCAGCAGCATCAAAGCCGAACATTACCTGTTATGGCAGCTGGCTGGCGGTCCCATTCTGGAAGTGGAAGGAGCAAGGGAGTCACGTGTCACCTTCTCCATGTTATCCACTCAGGAACCTGCCAGTGGCAGTATCCATGCCATGGCAATGGGGGATGCTTTACTGAGTTTATCCATCCACAGTTTACCAATCGCTGAACAGGCAGTGTTCAAAACCCTGTTGCTTTTGCCGCTGGGCGCTCTGGTGGTGGTTATGTTACGAGTGCTGATCGGGCTTAAAACCTCCGGTACTTTCATGCCAGTATTAATTGCTCTGGCCTTTCTGGAGATGTCTCTGCTGCCTGGCATCATTACCTTTCTTTTGCTGGTCAGTATTGGTCTGATATTACGCCAGCTACTGGCACACCTTAACCTGCTGCTGGTGGCACGGGTTGCTGCTGTTATTGTTTGTGTTATTGGCCTGATTGCCTTGCTGGCAGTGATTTCGTTTCATGCCGGTATCAACACGGGTATGAAAGTCACGCTGTTCCCGATGATTATTCTGGCCTGGACAATAGAGCGCATGTCCATTCTCTGGGAAGAAGAAGGTCCCAGAGAAGTCGCTATTCAGGGTGCCGGCAGCCTGATGACTGCAACCTGTGCTTTTTTATTGATGGATTTTTCCTGGATACGTTACTGGATGTTCAACTTCCTGGGATTACAGTTGGTGGTATTGGCTCTGATCTTGATTTTCGGCAGCTACACAGGGTATCGCCTGCTGGAGTTGTGGCGTTTCAGACCTCTGACTGCGGATAAAACAAAAGCAGGCGAGGGGAAAAATGCTCCGCTGGCTTAGCAACAATTTCACTTCACCCGCCCGCCTGCGCGTGCAGGGCGTGCTGGGCATGAATGAGCGGAATATCAACTGCATCAGTGGTTATAACCCAAGGCATTTGTTTCCACTGGTGGATGACAAGTTACAAACCAAATTGTTGGCTCAGGATTACGGACTGGCAACACCGGATCTACTAGGTGTGATACGCCGCCAGGCGGATATTCAGCACTTTTCACGCTTTCTTCCGGAAAGCGGGGGATTTGCGATTAAACCAGCAAAAGGCAGTGGTGGTAAGGGTATCCTGGTTATCCAGCACTCCTGTGGTGATCGTTACCTGAAATCATCTGGTGAGTGGATTGGTAAACAGGTGATTGAACATCATCTATCCAACCTGATTTCAGGCTTGTACAGTCTAGGGGGTAATCCCGATGTGGCAATCATCGAAAGCCTGATCCACTCAGCACCGGAATTCAGTAAATTCAGTTTTGAGGGTGTACCCGATATTCGTGTAATTGTGTACCGGGGTTATCCAGTGATGGCAATGATGCGTTTATCCACCCACGCCTCTGATGGCAAGGCCAATTTACATCAGGGTGCATTGGGAGTAGGCATTGATCTACGCACCGGTCGGGCACTGCAGGCGGTTCAGCATGACCGACCCGTTTATCGTCACCCGGATACAGGGCAGTTGCTGGATCAGTTAAAAATTAATAACTGGCAAACCTTGCTGCAACTGGCATCTCGTTGTTATGACATGACCCGGCTGGGTTATCTGGGTGCGGATCTGGTTGTGGACGCAGATCGTGGGCCGCTGGTACTGGAGTTGAATGCCCGTCCGGGTTTGGCTATCCAGATGGCTAATGGCATGGGACTCAAACCGGGACTACAGGCCATTGACCGCCACTGTGCAGCACTTCGTGGCCCTGAGCTCCCTTACAACGAACGAGCAACCATCGCTCAGGCTCTTTTTACTGCTGAAGTTTGTTCTGCAAGAGCACTGCACGTAGAATAAAGACACCAACGCATTTTTGCGTGCCCACTTGCCAAACCAAGAAGCCTTTGAATGAGCCGGGAACCGGAAAA
>NZ_JACUUA010000286.1 GCF_014859565.1 Marinospirillum sp.
TGTGCACCAGCCCCTGATGATTACTGATTGTCCGGCGTTTCATTAGCCAGCATAAACCAGGTATCCATCACTGCATCCGGGTTGAGGGATACAGAATCAATACCCTGCTCCATCAGCCAGCGTGCCAGATCCGGGTGATCCGAAGGTCCCTGACCACAGATGCCGACATATTTGCCCTGTTTTTTGCAGGCATCAATCGCCATGGACAAGAGCTTTTTAACCGCCGGATTACGCTCGTCAAACAGATGGGCCACGATACCGGAATCCCGATCCAGTCCCAGTGTCAGCTGGGTCAGGTCGTTGGAGCCGATAGAGAAACCATCAAAGTATTCCAGAAATTCTTCAGCCAGCAGGGCGTTGGCTGGTAATTCACACATCATGATTAATTTCAGGTCATTCTGACCACGTACCAGACCATTGGCAGCCAGCAGGTCAGACACCCCTTTTGCCTCACCCACGGTACGGACAAAAGGCACCATGATTTCAACGTTGTTCAGGCCCATCACATCACGCACTTTTTTCAGTGCGCGGCATTCCAGCTCAAAACAATCACGGAATTTCTGTGAAATGTAGCGGGATGCGCCCCGGAAACCCAGCATGGGGTTTTCTTCCGCGGGTTCATACAACTTGCCGCCAATCAGGTTTTCGTATTCATTGGATTTAAAATCGGACAAACGCACAATCACGCGTTTAGGCCAGAAGGCTGCCGCCAGACTGGCAATCCCTTCAACCAGTTTTTCAACATAAAAATCGACCGGATCAGCATAACCCACGGTGCGGCTGCGAATATTCTTCTGCAGGTCAGGAGGCAGGGTGTCAAATTCCAGCAAGGCTTTGGGGTGAATACCGATCATGCGGTTGATGATGAATTCCAGACGTGCCAGCCCCACTCCTTCGTTGGGCAGTGCGGCAAAACCAAAAGCACGATCCGGGTTACCCACGTTCATCATGATTTTGAACGGCAGTTTTGGCATGGCATCAATGCTGTTGGTCAGCAGCTCATAATCCAGTTTGCCTTCATAGATAAAACCGGTATCACCCTCAGCACAGGACACCGTCACCAGCTGGCTGTCATCCAATACCTCGGTGGCATCCCCACAACCCACTACCGCAGGAATACCCAGCTCACGTGCAATAATGGCGGCATGGCAAGTACGTCCACCGCGATTGGTGACAATGGCAGAAGCCTTTTTCATCACCGGCTCCCAATCTGGGTCGGTCATGTCGGTCACCAGTACATCACCGGTTTCCACTTTATCCATCTCGTGTGGACCACTGACGATACGTACACGACCAGCACCAATTCGCTGACCAATGGCACGGCCTTCCACCAGGATTTTGCCCTGCTCCTTGAGCAAAAAACGCTCCATGATATTGCTGGAATCGCGGCTTTTTACGGTTTCCGGGCGAGCTTGTACAATGTACAACTGGTTGTCATCACCATCTTTTGCCCACTCAATATCCATCGGGCGCTGGTAGTGTTTTTCAATGATGATGGCCTGACGCGCCAGATTCATGATTTCATCATCAGACAACGAAAAACGCTGACGATCAGCCAGGCTGACTTCCACGGTTTTTACTGATTTGCCTGCCGCTGACTCATCACCATAAACCATCTTGATCAGTTTACTGCCGAGGTTACGGCGCAGAATGGCCGGACGACCTGCTTCCACCGTGGGTTTGTGAATATAAAACTCATCCGGGTTAACAGCACCCTGCACCACGGTTTCACCCAGGCCATAAGCACTGGTAACAAACACGGCTTCTCGGAAACCTGATTCGGTATCCAGTGTGAACATCACACCAGCAGCTCCGGTTTCGGAACGCACCATTTTCTGGATACCGGCAGACAGTGCCACCAGTGAATGATCAAAACCCTGATGCACACGATAAGAAATGGCGCGATCATTAAACAGCGAGGCAAACACTTCATGCACGGCCTGTTTGACCTGAGCAAAACCTTGAATATTCAGAAAGGTTTCCTGCTGACCGGCAAAAGAGGCATCCGGCAGATCTTCAGCGGTAGCAGAAGAACGCACCGCAACTTTCAGGCCGGGATGTTTGAGTTCCAGTTGGCTGTAGGCTTCAGCCAGAGCTTGTTCAAGTGCTGCAGGGAAAGGGGTATTGATGACCCAGTCACGGATCTGAGCACCGGTAGTGGCTAGAGCTCTAACATCATCAGCATCCAGTGCATCCAGCGCTTGATTGATACGATCAGCCAGGCCGTCATGAGCAAGAAATTCGCGATAGGCTTGGGCAGTGGTGGCAAAACCTCCAGGTACCTGCACACCGGCAGACGCCAGGTTACTGATCATCTCGCCCAGTGACGCATTTTTGCCACCAACACGCTCCACATCCTGCATACCCAGCTGGTCAAACCAGACAATGTACTCTCCCACAGCTGTTTTGCTCAAGACACGCCTCCCATAAGAAAAAGATCACTCATGGCATTAACACACAAAAGCAGGCAAAATTGCTTGCTGCGGGTGCAAGCCACTCATTTTTATCCAGATGATAACACGAATTAGGACGATGGAAGGTTCAAATGAAGCGTACCGCTTTTTTCATTTCCGACGGCACCGGAATCACGGCAGAAGCTCTTGGGCGTAGCCTGCTGGCACAGTTTGAAGGCATCCAATTTGAGCTGATCACCATGCCTTACATCAACACCCCGGAAAAGGCGGCGGCGCTGGTCGAGCGCATCAATCAGACCGGTGAAAAAGATGCGGCACGTCCACTGTTGATTGACACCATTGTTGATCAGAACATACGCAATATCATCAGTAAAAGTGATGCCCTGAACATTGATGTTTTTTCCGCTTTTCTTGCACCTCTGGAGGAGGAATTACAAACCCATTCCTCCTACACCGTTGGCAAAACCCACGCCCTGACCAAAGCCAAGGAAGACACCTACAAGGCACGCATCGACTCGGTTCATTACGCCCTTGATAATGATGACGGCGCCCGTACACATCATTACAACACCGCCGACATCATCCTGGTGGGTGTCTCCCGTTGTGGTAAAACTCCAACCTGTATTTATATGGCTTTACAGTTTGGTATCCGTGCCGCCAACTACCCAATCACTGAAGACGACCTGCTGGATACCGAACTGCCTAAAGCCTTACGCCCCTATCGCCACAAGATTTTTGGTCTGACGATTGAACCAGAACGCCTGTCTTCCATCCGCAACGAGCGCCGTGCCAACAGCACCTATGCTTCACTGAAACAATGCCAGCGTGAAGTTGAGGAAGTGGAAAACCTCTATCGCCGTCACCGCATTGATTTTATCGACTCAACCCACTATTCCATTGAAGAAATATCGACCAGAATTATGGCGCAGGCTGGCATTGAACGGCGTTTTTCACCACGTTAAAGTAGCGGCAACAAGGAACTTAACAGGAGTCAGCAGCATGAACAGAAACTTTTTATTTGTCCGCCGCATCTTGCTACTGCTGGTTCTGGCAGTCTTGATGCTGTTTGTTGGTTGTAGTGATGATAAATCCGGCTCCACCACCGAGCCGGGTACCGTGGAAAGGCTTTTCACTTATCCAGAAAT
>NZ_JACUUA010000287.1 GCF_014859565.1 Marinospirillum sp.
CAATCCATTATTCTCTGCGGTGTTCGGGATGTGCGCGATTATCGCATGCATCAGGAAGGGGCAGAGGTGATCACCGGGGGCAGTGCTTTTAACATCAAGGCAGAGTCCCTGAGGATGGGCAACTTTACCCAGGAAGAAACCCGCAGTCTGTGGTTGCAGCATACCCAGGAAACAGGCCAGGTGTTTGATGAAGCGATTTTCCCGGAGTTATGGGAAGATACTCAAGGTCAGCCCTGGTTGGTGAATGCTTTGGGTTACGAAGTCACCTGGAAAAATCGTGAAGCTCGGGATCGCTCTCGCCCTATTTCACTGGTGGACTATCAGCAGGCACGGGAGCGCCTGATTTATTCCCGTGCGACCCACTTGGATCAGCTTAGTGACAAACTGAAAGAAAAACGGGTCAGAAGCATTATTCAACCCCTGCTGGTGGGCGAGGATACCGGCTTACAGCTCCCTGAAGATGATCTGCAATATGTAGTTGACCTGGGCCTGATTGAACGCAAACCCCAGGTTCGTATCAGTAACCGCATCTACCGGGAAGTGCTGCCGCGCGAACTGACTAGCGTCTTGCAAGATACCCTGGTTGAACAGCAGACTTGGTATCTCAACCCGGATCACAGCCTGAATATGTACAAGCTGCTGGAAGCTTTTCAGCAATTTTTCCGTGAGCATTCGGAAAGCTGGAGTGAAGGTTTTGATTACAAGGAAGCGGCTCCCCAGTTACTCATGCAAGCCTTCCTGCAACGCATTATTAACGGTGGTGGCAGAATTTCACGAGAATACGGACTGGGTCGCAAACGCACGGATTTATTCATCGAATGGCCCACCGACCCCGAACAGGGCATGTACGGCCCTTTACAGCGGGTGGTGATAGAACTCAAACTCCTGCGTGGCAGCCTGGATACCGTGATTGCAAAAGGGCTGGAACAAGCCACCGACTACAGCCAGCGCGTGGGTGCTGATGAAACCCACCTGGTGATTTTTGACCGCGACCCGGCCACCCCCTGGGATCAGAAAATCTGGCAGCAAAGCCGCAAGGCTGAGGATCGGCAGATTGAAGTCTGGGGGGCGTGACCTTGTTTCGCGCAGGGACTGCGCTCCTACAAGCCAGCAGTATGGGTATTGATACCGAAGCTGTAAGGGAGAAAGCTAAACCATGAGCCGTTCTCTGGATATTCGCTGGCACCAGCGTTTGCAGAATTACCAGGCTGTATTTAATGAGCTGGATGAGGCTGTTGCGTTAAGCCATCAACGGGATCTTTCCAAGCTGGAAGAGCAGGGGCTGATCCAGGCGTTTGAGTACACCTATGAACTGGCCTGGAACACCATCAAGGATTTTTACAAGGATCAGGGTGAAACAGGCATACAAGGCAGTCGGGATGCTATACGCCTGGCGTTTGAGCGGGGATTGATTGAGGCCGGTGATCAATGGTTTGCGATGATCAAAAGTCGCACTTTGACATCACACACCTACAACCGTGAAATAGCTCGCTTGATTGCAGATCAGATTTTGAATACCTACCATCCGCTGCTGAAGTCTCTTTTAGCAGCGCTTGAGCAGCAACGTGACAGGTCATAAAGCTATGGCTGGGTTGCCATGCAATATATTGGAAAAGCTCCAGGCTGAGTTGAGTCATTATCCGGATGTGCAATGTGCGATCCTGTTCGGCTCTCGTGCCATGGGAACGCATCGTGCTAACTCGGATATTGATCTTTGCCTTGATGCACCTGATCTGCCGTTTCAGAGCTTTCTGCAGCTTGCGGCAGCGCTGGATGAGTTGGTGTTACCCTACAGCCTTGACCTGATACTGAAACACCACATCGATAATCCAGACTTGCTGAGTCACATCCAGCGAGTTTGGCTGGTGGTGTACACTGATAGGCATGATGTGGTTTATTGATTTCTGGGGCACATGAAGATGGAAAAATTTTTTAACAATGCTGGCCCAATTAAACCGGAGCTGCATCACCACTTGGATCTTCTTCATCGGTTGGATTGGGATGAAATACAGCAACTGATTCGAGAACAGCGCTATTTTGTGCTGCATGCCCCGCGCCAGACGGGTAAAACTTCTACGCTCTTGGCGATGATGAAGGAGTTGAATGCTTCTGGGCGTTATGCCTGTGCCTATGCCAATATCGAAGGGGCTCAGGCAGCACGGGGGGATGAAACCCAGGGCATTCCGGCGGCTTGCAATGCCATTGCTCGGTCAATCGCTCTTTATCTTGCTCGTGATGATTTGAAGGCCTGGTATCAGGAACAGGGCAAACAGTTTGCGGTACAGGATCAATTAACCGAGCTACTTGAACACTGGAGTCGCTCAGAAGCCAGGCCCACGGTACTCTTGTTGGATGAAGTGGATGCTTTGGTCGGTGATACGCTGATTTCCCTGCTGCGCCAGATCCGTGCCGGTTATGCCCAGCGCCCGGATTTTTTTCCACAATCCATTATTCTCTGCGGTGTTCGGGATGTGCGCGATTATCGCATGCATCAGGAAGGGGCAGAGGTGATCACCGGGGGCAGTGCTTTTAACATCAAGGCAGAGTCCCTGAGGATGGGCAACTTTACCCAGGAAGAAACCCGCAGTCTGTGGTTGCAGCATACCCAGGAAACAGGCCAGGTGTTTGATGAAGCGATTTTCCCGGAGTTATGGGAAGATACTCAAGGTCAGCCCTGGTTGGTGAATGCTTTGGGTTACGAAGTCACCTGGAAAAATCGTGAAGCTCGGGATCGCTCTCGCCCTATTTCACTGGTGGACTATCAGCAGGCACGGGAGCGCCTGATTTATTCCCGTGCGACCCATCTGGATCAACTGACCGACAAGCTTAAAGAGCCCAGAGTGCATCAGGTGATCAGTGCTTTGTTAAATGGTGAGGATGAAGAGCAAATTCGGCAAACCCAAGTCGATGATCTGCAATATGTTGAAGACTTGGGGCTCATCACGGTTCGTCCTTCGGTCAAAATCACCAACCGTATTTATCAAGAAGTGATTCCCAGAGAACTGACTTGGCCGACTCAGGTGATGATCGCCAACCAGGAACAGGCCTGGTACATCAATCCTGACCATTCATTGAACATTACTAAACTCTTGCAAGCCTTCCAGCAATTTTTCCGTGAGCATTCGGACAGTTGGAGTGAGGGCTTTGATTACAAGGAAGCGGCTCCCCAGTTGCTCATGCAAGCCTTCCTGCAACGCATTATTAACGGTGGTGGACGCATTAGCCGAGAATACGGACTGGGTCGCAAACGCACGGATTTATTCATCGAATGGCCCACCGACCCCGAACAGGGCATGTACGGCCCTTTACAGCGGGTGGTGATAGAACTCAAACTCCTGCGTGGCAGCCTGGATACCGTGATTGCAAAAGGGCTGGAACAAGCCACCGACTACAGCCAGCGCGTGGGTGCTGATGAAACCCACCTGGTGATTTTTGACCGCGACCCGGCGGTCAGTTGGGATGAAAAAATCTGGCAGAGCCAAGCGGATTACGACAACAAAACCATCCAACTCTGGGGAGCCTGATAGGTTCTGTGGGAGCTTTCTCCGAGAGCGA
>NZ_JACUUA010000288.1 GCF_014859565.1 Marinospirillum sp.
AGCTTTTTCCCCGGCATACAGGTTCGGGTAATACCGTAGGCACACAAGAACGCCAATGACACCACCAGCAACATAGTGACAAAGGCAATAAAGAAAGAATTCTGTATGGAGTTAACCAACGCGGGTGTAGAAAAATAGTACTGGTAATTCACCAGACCAATAAACTCGCCACGGCTGTTCTGTAAGCTTTTCAGCAGCATGGTATACAGTGGCAGCGCCAGACCTATAAGCATCAATGCCAACGCAGCAAGTAAAAACAATAGCTTAAGTAGTTTTTCAGAATTTATTTTACGGCGCCAGTCTATTGCTCCAGCCATAGGAATACCAGCACTCATGTTAATGCACCTGTTGGGTAAAAATACGGCAATAACACTGAGGCAGACGTAAAAACACTTCTCGCCCAACCGCAATAATCATGCGTTCGGCATCAGTATGCTGCAAATCCACGACTAGCTGCTGGTCCTGCATTAACAGGTCACAGGTTACACGCATAAATGAACCCAAATACTCCACATGCACCACCCGCGCTTCCAGTGAGCCCTGCTCATCTTCACGCTCTGTCAGCACGACCTCTTCAGGACGTATACCCAAGCAGGCTGAATCGCCCGTATTTAGCTCATGCGGAAGACAGGGTAGATGCTGAATACCCAACTGTACTCCCGAAGCCGATACGACATTAACCGGCAGCAAATTCATACTGCCGACAAACCCGGCAACGAAGGCATTGACCGGATGGCGATAGATCTCTTCTGGTGTGCCTATCTGTTCAATCACGCCATGGTTCATTACCACAATACGATCAGCCATGGTCAGCGCTTCTTCCTGGTCATGGGTCACCATAACGGTTGTCACACCCAGTGCCTGTTGCAATGACTTGATCTGCTGGCGCAGGTGCAAACGCACACGTGCATCCAGCGCGGACAGGGGTTCATCCAGCAATAACAACCCAGGCTCAGTCGCCAGCGCACGTGCCAGCGCGACTCGCTGCTGTTGGCCACCTGACAACTGCGCCGGATACTTGGCATCTGAGCCCTCCAGGCCGATCAATGCCAGCAGTTCCTGCACCCGCTCACGGATACGCGTTTTGCAGTAGCCCTGACTTTTCAGGCCGTAGGCGATATTGTCCGCAAGGGTTAGATTGGGGAACAGAGCGTAGGACTGGAACACTATGCCAAAATCGCGTTTTTGCGGCGGTAGCCTGGTGATTTCTTTATCCATTTGAAAAATTCGTCCGCTGCTCTGCATCTCCAGCCCGGCTATTGCACGCAACAAGGTGGTTTTCCCGCACCCTGACGGGCCAAGAAAGCAAACAAACTCACCCTCAAAAATTTCCAGATCTATCGCTTTAAGTGCTGTAAATTCACCAAACTGCTTGGTCAGGGCCTCAATTTTCAGACACACCTGAGGTGCAGCATAGGCGCTGTGATCCAGCGTGTAAGCTTTCGGCACAAAGGCCGTCATGGATGATTTCTGCAATGCATGCATAGGGATAACTCCAATTGAAAAAGCAGGTGGAGCATCCATGCTCACACCCGCAGGGTACAGTCCGACGGATACTTAACGCGCTTCAGTTTTACCGTCGTAACGACGCTGCCATTCCTGCAGGATGCGATCACGGTTCACAGCCGAGAAGCTGAAATCGTTATCGATCATGCGCTCGACAATATCGACGGGATAGTTCTCAATTGGCTGTGCAACACCAGGCATCGCCACCACCGCATAACCTTCGTTATACAATTCATTGGCTTCACGACTGATCGCCCAGTCCATCAGAGTTTTGGCTGCCTCAAGGTTTTTAGTGCCCTTTACGATAGCGGCCGCTTCCATATCCCAGCCTAAACCTTCAGATGGAAATACGACTTCAACCGGTGCACCCTGAGATTTCAGGCGTGCCGCACGGAACGCGAAGGACACTCCAACGACAGCTTCACCCGAAGCGGCCAGATTACAGGGTGCTGAACCTGAGTGAGTGTAACGGCTGATATTGTTGTGCAGTCCATCCATGAAATCCCAGGCTTTCTCTTCACCCCAGAGCTGTATCCAACTGGACACATCCAGGTAGCCGGTTCCGGAAGAGCTTGGGTTAGGCATGACCAGATGGCCCTGATATTCCGGACGGGTCAGATCTTCCCAACTGGTTGGCATAGGCACACCCAGCTTTTCACCTTCAATGGTGTTGTAGCAAATTGCGGCTACCCAGGCATCCATACCAACCCAGGCAGGCGGGGTATTCTGATCAATGAACTTGGGATCAAGGTTTTCGACACCCGCAGGCGCGTAGGCATGTAGCATCTCTTCTTTGTCTAACAGCAACAAACTGGTTGCTGCAAGGCCCCAGATCACATCCGCGCGGGGATTTTCTTTTTCAGCCAGCAATCGCGCCGTCATTACTCCCGTAGAGTCGCGAACCCAGCGAATGCTGATCTCAGGATGCGCCTGATTAAAGCGCTCGGCATATTTCTGCAGGTCATCCGACTCAACAGCGGTATAAACAGTCAATTCTGTTGCTGAAACAGCTTGCACTGCCACGATTGAACCCAGGGCAAGTGCAACAGCTGTTTTTTTCAGGGAGTGAAACGGTGCGTTTTTCATGATGTCTCCTGAGTATCAATTGGTATAGACCAGATACTAAGAGCAAAATGTTGCAACTTAATGACAGTTTATTGAACTTTTCAGGTCATGATCCGGGCTCTGATCGCCTTAGCGATTTGCTCCACGGCAATGACAACTACTAACACCACCAAAATAATGGTCAAGGCTTCCTTATAACGGAACAGATTCATCGCTGAAGTCAGCTCTACACCTATACCACCAGCACCAACAAGCCCGAGAACCACAGCACTTCTTACCGCTTTTTCAACACTATAAAGACTGGTGGCGACAAAAGACGGAAAGCATTCCGGTATAATTGCTCCGGCTATCACTGCAGTTCTTGAAGCCCCTGAGGCTTTTAGAGCCATACCCGGCTTCGGGTTGGTCTCTTCAATGCGTTCAGCAAAAAAGCGCGCACAAAAGCCAATCGTATCCATGATAATGGCCAGGATACCCGCCAGTGGCCCCAAACCAACAGCGACAACAAATATTAGCGCCCAGATCAAATCTGGAATGGTGCGCAAAGTAGCTACAATATTAATCATCACCACTCTGACAATCGCATGTGGAGAGGTATTCCGTGCGCAAAGCAGTGCAACGGGTAAGCTCAGTAGAACACCAAAGGTCACACCGACTATTGCCATGTTCAGTGTTTCCAGCATTGACTTGGCGATCACATCCAATCGTGACGTTGATGGCGGAAAGGCCGATAAGAAGAACTCTCCCAGATTACTGCTGCCTGCAATTAAACGATTCAAGGAGATATCTGCACTGCTAATACCCTGAATGAAAAACGCCAAAAAAGTGATCAGCACTACCCAGGCAAAGATGGATGGCTTTTGGAAACGACTGGGCTCAAACCCACGTGATTCATGAGACATAAGCACCCTCTTGAGCAAAGCTTTGCTCCAGCTCTTGCATAGAAGCCAATTCATACAAAGCCGCCAG
>NZ_JACUUA010000289.1 GCF_014859565.1 Marinospirillum sp.
CTGAGCAACAGTACTCGTTGCCGGACATCTGGCGGACTAATAGTTAACCAAGAGAAAGAACCCCATGAAAATAGATCAACAAACTTTTTTGATTACCGGTGGTGCATCGGGTCTGGGCGCAGCAACAGCGGAGTATCTGGTAGCACGGGGTGCGCGGGTGGTGCTGGCGGATTTGAATGCTGAGGCCGGTGCTGCGCTGGTGCAGCAGTTGGGTGTCGACAAGGCGGTGTTCAGCCCTTGTGACGTGACTTCTGCCGAGCAGGTGCAGACTGCTGTGGATCTGGCCGTGAAACAATTTGGTGGCCTGTCCGGTGTGATCAATTGTGCCGGTATTGTGGTGGTGCAGAAGCTGCTGGATCGTGAGCTGAATCCGGCAGATCTGGATGCTTTTGCCCGTGGCATTAATATCAACCTGGTGGGTAGTTTTAACGTGGCGCGTTTGGCTGCTGCAGCTATGGCAAAACTGCTAGCTCAGGAAGATGGTGAGCGGGGTGTGATTATTAATACTGCCTCGATTGCAGCCTTTGATGGTCAGGTGGGGCAGGCCAGTTATGCGGCGTCCAAAGCTGGTGTTGTGGGTATGGCATTACCGCTGGCGCGTGAGTTGTCCCGCCATGGTATCCGAGTGATGACCATTGCCCCCGGTGTTTGTGGCACCCCGATGATGGCAGGTATTCCTGATGAAGCCCGTCAGCAGCTGGAGGCTGGTGTACCCTTCCCGAAACGCCTTGGCAAGCCGGAAGAATTTGCTTCGCTGGTTGCACACATCATTGAAAATACCTACCTGAATGGTGAAGTGATTCGTATGGATGGTGCCATTCGTATGGTGTAAGAGGGTTCAACATGAATTTTGATCTGACAGAAGAACAGGCCATGATCCAGCAGACGGCTCGGCAGTTTGCCGAGGGTGTGCTAGCTCCGAAGGCAGCCGAGCTGGATCAGACTGCTGATCCGGAAATCCTCAAAAACCACCTCAGCCAACTGGCCGAGCTGGGCTTTATGGGGCTGAATATTGATGCTGAATACGGTGGCACTGAAGCCGGAAGCCTGGCGTTTTCACTGGCGATCACCGAGCTGGCGCGTGCCTGTGCTTCCACGGCAGTATCCGTTTCGGTTAGTAACATGGTGGCAGAGGTGATACAGGCCATCGGCACGGTGCAGCAGAAACAGCAGTATTTACCCAAACTCTGCTCCGGTGAATACTACGGCGGCAGCTTTTGCCTGACTGAAACCGAGGCAGGTTCTGATCCTGCAGCAATGAAAACTCGTGCCGTAAAAGATGGTGACTCTTGGGTACTGAATGGCAGCAAGGTATGGATTTCCACCGCTGCCATTGCCGGAGTGTATGTGGTGTGGGCTGTCACTGACTTGGACGCTCCAAAAGGCAAGGGAATTTCCTGTTTTCTGGTGCCAGCGGACAGCCCCGGCATTGAGGTGGGTAAACCCGAACAAAAAATGGGCCAGAAAGGCTCCGGCACCCATGAAGTGGTGTTTAAAGATTGCCGTGTTCCTTTAGATGCCCTGATGGGACAGGAAAATCAGGGTTTCAAAATTGCTGTGGGTGAACTGGCCGGTGGTCGTATTGGTATTGCTTCACTGGCTTTGGGTGTGGCGGGTGCAGCACTGGATTATGCGCGGGATTATGTGAAGGAGCGCAAACAGTTCGGCAAACCCTTGGCGGAGTTTCAGGGTTTGCAATGGATGCTGGCGGAACACTACACCGAAATGGAAGCTGCTCGTTTGCTTACGATGCAGGCAGCCGCATTAAAAGAAGCCGGTTTACCCTTTACTCAGCAAGCCTCCATGGCCAAACTGATGGCAACTGAAAAAGGCAATGCAGCCTGTTATGCCGCCCTGCAACTGCTGGGTGCCAATGGTTATATGAAGGACTACCCGCTGGAACGTTTTGCTCGTGACATCCGTGTGACCAGCATTTATGAAGGCACCAGCGAAATCCAGAAAGTTATCATTGCCCGCCAGTTGTTCAGCAACTGAACCTGACCAAGTGCGTGACAAGCATCGATAAGTGGCGGGGCTTCTCGCGCACTTGGTCTTACAGTAGTTTGGTGCTGTGTTTATATCAGTTTTTAACTCTGCCGACTGTTGTTCACGTCGTTTGCAAGCCAAGCCTTGATCAGTGATTGATAAGGCATGTCCCGCTTGTTAGCTGAACGGCAAGAATGTCCATCGCAGGTGGAATCTGGCTGATATCTGCGCCAGCATGGGTTTGATCTGTTGCTTGTCATTGCAGTCTTGGGTGACTGACGGTGCAACCACCAGTATCGTGTCGGTATCCACGGCTGCTTGTGCATTCTTTGTAACCTTCTGGGGTAAAGCTCTGACGATTTTGGTCGATAATTGATCTACATCTATTGACTTTGCTGTCGTCTACCCTGTGAGGAATGAATTATGAGCGCTGAAAACCTTTCTTTATCAAACACTTTACCCAACACCACACCTGGTAAAGCTCAGCCACCTAAGGCCCGTGCGGCGGAGGTGCTGGCAGAAAAAAAGCCTGATGGGGTGGCTGCTAACAAGCCTAACGCTGCAAAAGATAGCAAGCTAGAAAGCGCTATTCCTGCCAATGCACAGGAAGCCAAGCTGCAGATGAACAAAGGGCTGTTACAGGCTATGTTTGGCAAACCGGAAACCCGTGACAGTAATGCCATGCGGATTTTTTATCAGGAAGTGGTTACTCAGTTGGAAGACGTATTAAGACAGGAACTGGGGGATGATAATTTCAGTCTGCAGAAACTGGCTGATAAAACTTCTGGTATAGAAGGACAAGAAGATTACTGGTCACCGGAAAATACCGCTGATCGTATTGTGACCGGTGCCACTGGGTATTTTGAAACCTTCAAAAAACAACATCCTAACCTCAGCCATGAAGAGCAGGTTGAAAAGTTCCTCAGTATCATTTCCCCAGCCATCGACAAGGGCATGGGTGAAGCTGTCAATATTCTGGAAGGTTTTGATGTGTTTGATGGTGATATCAAAGACAACGCCCTGAAAACTCAGGAACTGGTGCACGATAAACTGGATGCCTTTCGTGACCGTATGCTGGGCTTAAACAAAGAACAGGATGAAAAGCCCCTGTTTGATGATAACAACCCGGCATCTTGAGTTATTGAACCACTCACTGACTGATTACAAAGAAAGCCAGCATCATCAATTGCATCATTACGGTGCTTAGGTGGTGGTAGCCGTGAAAAAAGTTGTGTTCAAAGCAGTAGCCCTGGCTTTTGAGCGTATTGAAGGTTTCGTTTTCTATCCACCATCTTGCGCGGGCACCGCGCATCAGAGGGATCAGATTGTCCTCATTAATGAAAAAATCCGTTACCCAAGAGAAACGCTTTATCTTCCCCTTGGGGCTGATTTCTTGGTACTCCAGAAAAGGCTGTGCCAGAAGGGGCACCTTTGATGCCATACATGGATCTAAGATTGTCTTTTTGTACACTGCAATAGCGGGTGGCTAGGTCAAACTAGTGCTATCAACGCAATGAGGTTTACGAAGCCTTTCTCTACAATAGCGC
>NZ_JACUUA010000290.1 GCF_014859565.1 Marinospirillum sp.
GTTTCAGGATACCTGCAGCGTGAAGATAGCTACGGAATACCAAAGCAGCAAAGGCACCTTGTTACGCTTGTTGTTCGTAAGCTGCTAGCTTCTTCAACCAGCGCAATCATACGAACCCTGGAAACCATGATTGATCGCCTTAAAAAGCTGGAGGAAGATCAACAGGCTGATGACAACTGGTTAGAACAGCTGATCGGTGGGGAGGAGCTAGAAAGTGACCTAATGGATGAGGCCGCTGAAGCCAGTGCCAGTTACCTTGTCGAGGACGAGATACCTCAAGAATCCGCTGACCCTATCAATTTAGATAAATTACGTTCTGAGATCGCTGAGCTAGAGCAATACCTGGATTTAGCCCATCGCATTACCGAAGATGCCAAGTCTGAATCCCTACTCAAAGCCTTAGAAACAGGCTTTGAGCATATGGCAGACATGAATGCAGAAAAGAAAGCCGTAATCTTCACAGAAAGCTGCCGCACTCAAAGCTATTTAAAGCAATACCTGGAACGGCATGGTCATCTTGGCAAGGTCGCTATTTTCAATGGCAGTAACAATGATTCTGCCAGCAATGCCACCTATCAACGCTGGCTGAAAAAGAATAGCGGTTCTGATCAAATTACTGGTAGTCCAGCAGTTGATCGCCGTTCAGCCGTCATAGACCACTTCCGAGAAGACGCTGACATTCTCATTGCTACCGAAGCCGCTGCCGAGGGTGTGAACCTTCAGTTTTGCAGTCTGGTAGTTAATTATGACCTGCCCTGGAATCCACAACGCGTCGAGCAACGCATAGGCCGCTGCCATCGTTATGGTCAGAAATTTGATGTGGTGGTAATCAACTTCCTTAACCAGAAGAATGAAGCTGATCGAAGGGTTCTAGAGCTTCTAAGTGAAAAGTTTCACCTGTTTGATGGTCTCTTTGGTGCCTCTGATGAGGTTCTGGGCCGAATAGAATCCGGAGTGGATTTTGAAAAGCGCATTGCAGAGATTTACAGCACCTGTCGAACAGAAGCAGAAATCGAATCCGCCTTTAACGAACTGCAAAAAGAGCTGGAAGACAGCATCACCCAAAAAATGCAGGAAACCCAGGAAAAGCTCTTAGAACACTTTGATGCGCGTATCCATGACCTGCTAAAAATCCAGCGAGAAAAAGCCGTTCAGCAGCTGGATCGTATCAGTCGCCTTTTCTGGAATCTGACTCAACACCAGCTGAATGACCGAGCAACTTTTGACGATACCCAGCTGACATTTGAACTCACGCACCCTCCGCTACCCTCTGTCGCTAAAGGACGCTATGCCCTGATCAGGAAAGGGGCAGAACCACCGGAACACTGCCACCTGTATCGCCTCAGTCACCCACTAGGCGAGCATGTGCTGGATACAGGTCGAAGAATCAACGCACCTGTTGCAAAACTAAGCTTTAATCTCAGTGACTATCCGTTAAGATTGTCCGCCCTTGAAAAGCTTGTCGGGCAAGCAGGCTGGTTAGAGCTCAACCAGCTGGAGCTCGACAGCTTTCAGAGGGAAGAATACCTGGTTTTCACTGCAGTCACTGACCAACAGCAATTGCTCGATCAGGAGCAATGTGAACTGCTGTTTCAGCTCCCTGCTGAGGTGACAGGCGAAAACATTGCCGGTAACGCTGAGCAGCTTGATTACCTGGCTTCTACGGCTAGTCGGCAGTTGGATGCTCAATTAAGCCGCGTACTGGATGAGAACAACCAGTATTTTCAAAGGGAAAGAGACAAGCTGGATGCCTGGGCTGAAGATCAGCTATTGAGTGCTGAGCAGCAGCTGGATGATACCCGCATTCAAATTAAAGAAGCCAAGCGCAAAACTCGCCAGGCAGAGACTGTCGAACAGCAAAAGCAAGCTCAGCAGACTCTGAAGAACTTAGAAAAACTCCAACGTCGTCAGCGTCAGGAAATTTTTGATGTTGAGGATGAAATAGAAGCGCGTCGTGACCAGTTGATCGACGCCTTAGAAAAACAGATGCACCAGCACAGTAGCAGCCATCAGCTATTCCGTATTCGCTGGCAATTAGTTTAAGCCCCAGGGCAGCATTAGGATTAAAGAACAGCCATGAGTAACGCCACCCAAGAACTCAAAGCACAACAGCGTCGCCAGAAATTCGCTGAACTACTTAGAGAGATGTTTCAGCTTAACCAACCTGAGCTGGATTTTGGCCTCTACCGCATCATGCATGCTCGTAAGGATGACATTAACCGCTTTATCGAGCGTGATCTGCCTCGCATTACTCAGGAAGCCTTCAAAGATTTTGCTACCCAGGATAAAACCCAGATTGAGCAGGAGTTGGAGAAAGCCATTCAGGGTGCCAAGGCACTGGACATTGACCCCGAATCCTTGCCCAAAGTGCAGGAGCTGAAGGCAAAGCTAGCAGACAACTTTGATCTGGCCCGCGAAGAGGGGGAGGTCTATGACGCTTTAGTGACCTTCTTCAATCGCTACTATGATGAAGGCGACTTTCTGTCCCGCCGTGTCTATAAGGATGGCACCTATGCCATACCCTATCAGGGTGAAGAGGTGGTGTTGCACTGGGCCAATAAAGACCAGTATTACATCAAAAGCAGTGAAACATTGAGAGACTACACCTTCCGCTTGAAACCAGAGGCAAGGCTTGGTGAAGACCCGCTAAGAGTGCATTTCAAGCTGGTCGATGCTGAAGCCGGCGCTAAAGACAACAACAAGGAAGGTGAGGATAAAAAACGAGTCTTTGTGTTGGATCAAGACCAGCCATTCGAACTCATCGATGGCGAGCCACTAGAGGATGGCAGTGTCTTCCAAGAGTTGCAGCTGCGTTTCCACTTCCGAGCTGCGACAGAACAGGACTGGACGCCTGACATTAAGACCAAAGCAACAGCCGCTGCACAGAAAAAAGCACCGACGCAGGAGCACCTTCGCGCTATTGCGGTCACTTCCCTGCTGGGTACAACCTGTGGGTTGCCGGATACCTGGCAACAGGCGTTGAAACAGCCATATCGCAAAGCCGATGGCCAGCTGGCAGATTACTCTATTCTGGAAGGTCAGCTGAACAACTACACCAAGAAGAACACCTTTGATTACTTCATCCATAAAGACCTGGATGGTTTCCTAAGCCGAGAGCTGGATTTTTACATCAAAAATGAGCTGCTGGACTGGGAAGATATTGCTTCACTTAAAAATGATACCGCCCGTTTAGCGCCACTACTCAGCAAGATTGAAGTAATCCGCACCCTAGGTGAAAAAATTATCGCCTTCCTTGCTCAGTTGGAAAACTTCCAGAAAAAGCTCTGGCTGAAAAAGAAGTTTGTTACCGAAACCAACTACTGCATCACGCTGGATCGGCTGGCAGATCATATCGAATTGCTGGAGCAGGTTTTTGAAAACGAAGCTCAGCTTAAAGACTGGGAGGTCCTCTATGCATTGGATATGCAGCAACTCGACAAAGATTATGAAGAGCTGGAATGGACGGACTTTTTAGCCCTGCCAAAGTACCGTTATTTGATGGTGGATACCGCGCATTTTGATGCAGC
>NZ_JACUUA010000291.1 GCF_014859565.1 Marinospirillum sp.
GGCTGTTTGCCCCTGAGCATCGGTGACAATAAACTGGATATTCGGGTGTTGTGCCAATACCGCCTGCACCTCCTGCACCTGAACCTTGCGCCAGTCATTAGCCAGGGTGTCCTGAGCAAAACCCACTACAAACCGTGGCTCAGCGGCACCACTGTTAACCACCCACAACAGCAACATCAGCACAATCAACCGGGGCAGGATCATACTGCGCGCTCCAGTGAGGTATCCGAATGTCCACCGTGATGATCTGACTCATAAAATGCAAAACCATTTTTACCGGCATGTTTGGCCTTGTACATGGCATGGTCAGCCTGCTGTAGCAGGTTTTCTGAATCCTGTGCATGGCTCTGAGGGTAAAGCGCCACACCCAGACTGGCGGAAACTTTTAAAAGTTTTCCGTCTTTCCAGAAAATCGGATCCGCTATCTCTTTTAATAAACGCTGCAGCAAACTCAGTACTGAACTCAGATCTTTCTGATCAAGCAGCAGCATCACAAACTCATCACCACCCAGCCGTGCCAGAGTGTCTTCTTCTCGCAGGCATTTTTTGATGCGCTCAGCTACCTGTTGCAACACATAATCACCGGCATCATGTCCAAAGGTGTCATTCACGGCTTTAAAACCATCCAGATCCAGAAACACCACACCTACACCGCCACCATTATTACGGCGCACCTGAGTCATCGCCTGCTGCAGGCGATCCACCAGCAGGGTGCGATTTGGCAGACCAGTCAGTGCATCATGCCAGGCAAGATGCTGCAAATGCTGTTGTTGTTCTTTTTGCAAGCTAATATCACTGAATAAACAGACAAAATGGCGCACCATCCCCCTGGAATTACGTACCGCATTAATACTGATGAACTCAACAAACACCTCACCGTTTTTACGGCGGTTCCAGATTTCACCCTGCCACTGGCCTGTATCCAGCAGTTGTTGCCACAGCTGCTGATAAAAACTCTTGTCATGGTGGCCGGATTTTAACAGTGCTGGTGTTTTGGAGATGGCTTCTTCACGGCTGTAACCGGTGATGCGGGTGAAGGACTCATTCACATCGAGGATCTGTCCACGTAAATCAGTGAGCATGATGGCCTCACTGGCATGGTGAAAAACCGACAACACCAAACGCTCCTGCTCGTCACGCTCATGCCTCAGCATGGCGTAACGCAGGGATTTTCTCAGCATCCAGCTTTCAACACCCTTGCGCAGATAATCATCCGCACCGGCTTCTATTGCTGCCTCAGTCAGTTTTGTATCATCCCAGCCGGTATGCACCACCACCGGCACATCCCCCAGCAGTTCACGACAACGAATTACTGTGTTAACACCACTGGAATCCGGCAGATTAAGATCCAGCAACACTACATCCGGCGGTGTGTGCATGGTCGCTGACAGTGCTTCCACTTCAGCCATGGATGCCGCTTGTATCACCTGAAAAGCATCATCCAGACGTTCATTCAGGCGAAAATGAATCAAGGTGGCTTCATCTGGGTCATCTTCAACCACCAGGACAAGGGGTGCAGTTTTAAGGCTTAACTTACCGATTGTTTTCATCGTTGTTCTCATTACTCTGCTCCACTGCCGCACCAGGCAGGTCAAAAACAAAACAGGCACCACCCAGCTCCGCGGATTCCACCCGAATATCACCACCGGCCTGATGAATCAGTTTTTTGGCCAGCGCCAATCCCATACCCGTTCCGGGGTAGGCTTCATTGTTGGGTACCAACCGCACAAATATCTCAAACACCTGTTCCCTATAAGCCAGATTAATACCCTGACCATTATCCTCAAACCGAAAAACGACCCGACCGGCTCGGTGTACAGCCGATATACTAATTTGCAAGGGGCGTTCCTTACTGCGGTATAACAAAGCATTATCCAGCAGCACCTGCCAGATATCCTTCATGCGCCGTTCGGCAAAAAAAACAGCAGGCCAGTCCTCACTCAACCGCACATCAACCTTTTGCAAAGCTTTGGTATAAGCAGCTGAAGACAGAAGTTGCTGCAAGTTTTGCCGTGCATCCAGAGTTGTGGGTTCCAACCGCAACTGATCCAGTGCCAGATAACGCTGCACATCTCGTACCAGGTCACTCAGTCGCCGCGCCTGGCTTTCAACAAACTCCAGCGAGACTCGTGTATCCGGTTGATCTCGCAACAGCTGGTTCTGTCCCAGACGCTGTGAAAAAGCCACCAAACGCCGTGTGGGTTCCTGAAAGTGATGCGCCATAACTTCACTAAGCCGTGCCAGCTCCACGTTGGACTGTTTTAATGAACTGGTTAATGCATTAAAAGCAGTCACCACCCGTCCAATTTCGTCATGCTGATGGGCTGGCAGAGGTTTGAGGGGCTTAAAATCCCGTGGGTCGCCTTGTTGTAAAGCATGTGCAATATCAGCCAGTGGCCGGGTCAGCAAACGGTTGGAGATAATCAGAATAATAAATGCCAGCAATACATTACGGATCACCCCAAACACCAACTCCCAGAGCACCCGGCGGGAAAAGTCAGCTCCAGCCACACCTCCGTTCACCCGGATCTGCAACTGTCCAACAGGTAACCGTTCTCCGGTGTGGATGTTGTTCCAGATCAGTGGCTGGGAAAAAACCAGTTCTCTGCCTAGCAGGTGATCAAAAGAGGAACGAGGTTGACTATCACGGCGATCTTTTTGTGCCAGCACACGCTCTCTTTCGGTCATCAGTTGACCGTAAACCAATGACTGCACTGCAAACAGACCTTCCAGCACTTCTTCTGCCAGAGTGGCATCCAGGGTGTAAGCGGCCTGAGTGGCTGCATTAGAGGTGGTTAACAACAACTCATCCATGCGGTTATTGATGTTGCTGCGGGTTTGTTGCAAGTCCACAAGAATCAGCACCAGACTGAGTAATACACCCAGTACCACGGCGGCCAGCAGAGTCTGACGAGTATGTTGCCAGGCCAGGCTGCTGCGATTAAACGGCAGCGCGGGTCTGCGTGAGGCGTTTTTTTGGTGGTTCAATGAATCATCTCGGCTGTATCCACTCGCCAGTGGGTGCCCGCCCAGGCATCCAGAATGGCTTCAATTTCACCTTGTTTGCGCAACTGAACAAGGACTTGACGTACAGACTCCAGCGGTGCTGTGCCACACCACTTTCTGCTTCCAGGGCCTTGGCAATATCAAACCAGATTCCCTGCAGTTCATCCAGGTCATCACCGGCAACCTATCAGCAGAAAAAACAAACCCGCAGGAAGCCTTGTATAACTCATCAAGCACCTCCTGCGGGTCAGTTATATTTAAAGTCCAGCAACAGAATAAAACAAAAATACCGGCCATGTCTCTGAATACTGCCGAATGCTTAATCCATATACACCCGGAACTGTTTACGCAGCTCATCAATTACCTGGGTGGTTTCCTGCACGTGCTGACAAGCCACCAGCGCCTGCGCAGCCTGAGCCGCATTACCATCCGCCAGTCGTGCAATACCTTCCACGGTTTCGGCTACTTCACGCGCTGCCATTGCCTGCTCCTGCAGCACTATCTGAATATCCTGAGTG
>NZ_JACUUA010000292.1 GCF_014859565.1 Marinospirillum sp.
GCTGATCAAACCTTTCAGCATGTTTGCCATCAGCTGGTTTTTTCTGCTGGTGGTTTTTAAGCCTTTTATTCCCGAAGCTCTGGCTTATGAGTATCTGGCCGGAGCCATCCTGCTGGGTGCCGCCCCTTGCACTGCGATGGTGTTTGTCTGGAGTTACCTGACACGCGGTGATGCAGCCTACACCTTGGTGCAGGTAGCCTTGAATGACATCATCATGCTGTTTGCCTTTGCGCCGATTGTGGTGCTGCTGCTGGGTATTTCCAACATTCCGGTGCCCTGGGATACGGTGTTTCTATCGGTGGTGCTGTACATTGTGATCCCGCTGGCTGCCGGTTATCTGACCCGTATCACCCTGATCAAACGCAAGAGTCAGGACTGGTTTGATCAGGTGTTCATGCCCAAAATCGGTTCGGTCACCCCGGTAGCACTGATCATCACCCTGGTGTTGCTGTTTGCCTTTCAGGGTGACGTGATACTGGCTAACCCGCTGCACATCGGCCTGATTGCCATCCCGTTGATCATCCAGACGGTGCTGATTTTTCTGCTGGCCTACTACTGGGCAAAAAGCTGGAAAGTGCCCCATAACATTGCCGCACCCGGTGCCATGATTGGTGCCAGCAACTTCTTTGAACTGGCGGTGGCGGCTGCCATTGCCTTGTTTGGCCTGCAATCCGGTGCTGCTTTGGCTACCGTGGTGGGTGTACTGGTGGAAGTGCCGCTGATGCTGGCACTGGTGCGTTACGCCAATCGCACCCGCGAGGGATTTTCATAACCCTCTACTCTTTTATAGGTATTGCTCGATTTCGCGGTCTATGGTCAGCTTGTCGCTAACTTTGATGGATAAGCGGAGCCATTCATGCCACTGGTTATTTTGCTGTTGTTACTGTGGCTGCCTGTATCAGTGTATGCCAGTCAGCCAGCCCCTGTGCGTATTGCTGCCGCTGCGGATTTACAAACAGCCATGGCTGAACTGGTGGAGATTTTCACTCAACAACATCCACAAGCTCGGCTGAGTGTGACTTATGGATCGTCCGGGGTATTTGCAACCCAACTGCGCCAGGGTGCACCTTTTGAGTTGTATTTTTCTGCCAATGCTGACTATGTACACATCCTGCATCAGGAAGGTCTGACCCGTGATGCAGGACAGGATTATGCACGAGGTCGACTGGCTTTTTATTCTCGTGAACCCCTGACCGCTGAACACGCCCATGAAGCTCTGAACAACTGGCACCAACAGGCTCGCAGCACCCACAAGTTATCCATTGCCAACCCCCGCCATGCTCCTTATGGTGTTGCAGCAATTGGCTGGTTGGAGCAACTGGGACTGGATCAGGAGTTAAAGTATCGGTTAGTGCTGGGAGAAAATGCGGCTCAGTCGGTGCAGTTTGTACTGGCCGGTGCTGCTCGCAGTGGCATAGTGGCCTGGCCGCTGTTATCCACTCGTGCTGACCTGCCCGGTCAGGCTTGGTTGATTCCTGAAGACCAGCACCCACCGCTGCAACAACGGATGGTGCTGATGAACAATGCCAGTACTACCGCACAAGCCTTTTATGACTTCATGGGCAGCCCCGCAGCCCGTGAAAGGTTATTACACTACGGGTTTGGTCCACCCTGATGGAATGGCAGGCACTGGAGATTTCCTTTCGGCTGGCATTACTGACCAGCCTGCTGTTATTGCCGGTAGGAATTTTTCTGGGTCGTCTGCTGGCATGGCACACCAACCGTGCCACACCCTTGTTGCACAGCCTGATTTTTCTGCCGCTGGTACTGCCACCCACCGTGCTGGGTTATTACTTTCTGGTGATGATTTCCGGTGATGCGCCACTGGGACAATTCTGGGAATCCCTGTTTGGTACTTCACTGGCATTCAGTTTTGAAGGACTGCTGCTGGCCTCTCTAGTCGCCAATCTGCCTTTTGCCGTGCAACCGATTCAGCACGCGTTTGCTGCCATCGATCCGGAAGTCCGAGATGCAGCTCGGGTCTGTGGTTTAAACCCCTGGTTATCCTTGTTAAAAATAGAACTGCCGCTGGTCTGGCCGGGGTTGGTGGGTGCCTTCCTGCTGACCTTTACCCATACCCTGGGTGAGTTTGGGGTGGTGCTGATGGTAGGTGGTAATCTGACCGGAGAAACCCGCACCCTGTCGATTGCCATTTATGATCAGGTGCAGGCATTCAACTTTGATGCCGCCGGCCAGATGGCACTGTTATTACTGGCTCTGGCGTTTTTTAGCCTGCTGTTGTTGCAATGGTTGATGCTGCTGCGCCAGCGCAGGAATCAGAACCCATGACACCATCCATAACTCAGCCTACTTGTGGTGCGCTGGACTGGCAACTGACCGGTCATGGCAATATCCCCATGAATGTCAGCCTCAACTGCCAGCCGGGTGAACTGCTGGCATTACTTGGCCCTTCCGGCAGTGGTAAAACCACTCTGCTGAGGAGTCTGGCCGGACTCTACCAGGATGTTGCAGGCCATATTCACAGCGGTCAGGACTGCTGGTTGGATACCCGCCGTGGTATAAATCGTCCCCCGGAGCAGCGTCAGCTGGGCATGGTGTTTCAGGGTTATGCGTTGTTTCCACACCTGAATGCACTGGAAAACCTGCTGATCCCTTTACGCCATTTACCCCGACAGCAAGCACTGCAATCTGCTCAAGCCTGGCTGGAACGTGTTCATTTAAAAGGACTGGAACGCCGCAAACCGCATGAATTATCAGGTGGTCAGCGCCAGCGCGTGGCTCTGGCAAGAGCACTGGTGGCTCAACCCCGCGCTCTGTTGCTGGATGAACCCTTTTCTGCTGTGGATCAGGCCACCCGCCAGAAACTGCGCCGTGAACTGGCATTACTGCGTCAGGAAATCCAGGCACCCACGCTGCTGGTGACTCATGATCTGGAAGAAGCTCTGCAGCTGGCTGATCGCATCTGTGTGTTGCATCACGGACAGCTGTTACAAGTCAGTGCACCAGATCAACTGATGAGCCACCCCGCCAGCCCTACCGTAGCAAGGCTGCTGGGAATGCAGAACCTGTTTGAAGGGCGGATTCTTGCCTCTGATCAACATCAATTACTACTGGACTGGCTGGGACTACCACTGACCCTGCCGGGGCAGCCGGAGTTTATTACTGGGCAAACAGTACAATGGATGGCTCCACCCCAGAGCCTGTTGTTACATCGCCCTGATCGACCCGTACCCGGTGACAAGGAGAATCCGGTGCAAGGAAAAATAGAGGAGCTGGTGTTACTCGGTCCTCATGCCAGCCTGAGCATTCGACCGAATCACGCCCCGGACTGGCCGTTACGTTTTTATGTGCCTCGGCATTTTGTCGAGCGCCAGCAGTTACAATCCGGTATGGCAGTTACACTCAGTCTATTGGCCGATCAATTACATCTGTTCAGTCCGTAGGACTCTGCAAACGATCCAGCCTGAGTCGCTGACGTTCATCAAACAAACGGCGACTGCCCATCATCACCGCCAGCAGTGATCCCAGACCGGTTCCCAGTGTAATAATCAACATGATG
>NZ_JACUUA010000051.1 GCF_014859565.1 Marinospirillum sp.
CGGTTATAAGACCCACGGTTAAAAGTTAAAACGCTCTGTTAAACAGGATACATGCAGTGATCGAAAATGACCGACTGATAGCCGCCACCGAGCAACCGCAGGATTACAGTCAAGATCATGCCATTCGCCCAAAACGTCTGGCTGATTACCGAGGGCAGCCGCAGGTTCGTGAGCAGATGGAAATTTTTATTGAGGCGGCGCGTGGTCGCAAGGAAGCGCTGGATCATACCCTGATTTTCGGGCCGCCGGGTTTGGGTAAAACCACGCTGGCGAATATTATTGCCAGTGAAATGGGTGTGGCGATCAAAAGCACCTCCGGTCCGGTGATGGAAAAAGCCGGTGATTTGGCCGCCATGCTGACCAATCTCAGTGAAGGCGATGTGTTATTCATTGACGAAATCCATCGCCTGAATCCTGCGGTGGAAGAAGTGCTTTACCCCGCGATGGAAGACTATCAGCTGGATATCATGATTGGTGAAGGCCCTGCGGCGCGTTCGATCAAGCTGGATTTGCCGCCGTTTACCCTAGTGGGTGCCACAACACGTGCCGGCATGCTGACTGCGCCGCTGCGGGATCGTTTCGGCATCGTGCAGCGTTTGGAGTTTTATTCCATCGCAGATTTGAGTTGGATCGTATCCCGCTCTGCTGGCTTGCTGGGTATTCCCATGGAACCCGGTGGTGCTGAAGAAATTGCCCGACGTTCTCGCGGTACTCCTCGCATTTCCAATCGTTTGTTGCGACGAGTGCGTGACTTTGCTGAAGTAAAATCCGATGGTTGCATCAGCTGTGAGCTGGCCGATCAGGCACTGAATATGCTGAACGTGGATACTCATGGACTGGATCACATGGATCGCCGGCTGTTATTGGCGATGATGGAAAAATTCGGTGGTGGCCCCGTTGGGGTGGACAGCCTGTCCGCAGCCATTTCAGAGGCACGGGATACCATTGAAGAAGTGCTGGAACCCTACCTGATTCAGCAGGGTTTTATGATGCGCACCGCACGCGGGCGTCAGGTGACGGAACTTGCATGGCAACATTTTGGTCTTAAGCAGCCGTAATGAATCTCAAGGTGACAGTATGAATCATTTTACTCTGCCTGTGCGGGTGTATTACGAAGATACCGATGCCGGTGGTATTGTTTATTATGTGAATTATCTGAAGTTCATGGAGCGTGGCCGCAGTGAATGGCTGCGTTCACTGGGGTTTGATCAATCCGTGTTGTCGGTGCTGTTTGTGGTGCGGGGGGTGGAAATCCGTTACGAAGCACCGGCACGGCTGGATGATCTGCTGCAAGTGCAGGTAGCCTTAAAAGAGTGTCGTGGTGCTCGTCTGGTGTTTGAGCAGCAGATACTGCGTGACGATGGGCTGGTGCTTTGTCTGGCGCAGGTGGAGGTGGCCTGTGTGGATCGTGACAGCTTGCGACCCTGTCGTTTGCCTGACACACTATTACACGGTTTGCCAAAACGGGATGCAGATATTGCTTAGGTTGTGCATCAGGTTTGGCTGTATAGGGTTGAATGAATAAAAATGGGTCAAGGCTTTTAAGGAGTCCAAGTGCAAGAGCTTACCTTCTGGAAAATGATTTTTGATGCCAGTTTCTTTATCCAGTTTCTGATGTTATGCCTGTTAGCCGGTTCGGTCATTTCCTGGGTGAGTATTTTTCAGCGTTGGCAGGTGTTTCGGCAGGCGCGGGAAGCCCATGAGGCGTTTCGTGAGCGTTTCTGGTCCGGTATTGAGCTGAGTGAGTTGTTTCGTAATACTGATCCACATGAAGCTCAGGGTGCTGAACGCATCGTTTTTTCCGGATTCAAGACGTTTAATCGTATTCGCCAGAAAACCAGTGATGTCCAGCCGATTTTGGAAGGTGTGGAGCGTTCCATGCGGATTGCGATTGCGGAAGAGCAGGATCGTTTGCACTCGGGTTTGCCATTACTGGCGACCATTGGTTCAGTTAGTCCGCATATTGGCCTGTTTGGTACGGTATGGGGCATCATGGAAGCCTTTAAAAGCCTGGCGGGTGTACAACAAGCTACCTTTGCGGTGGTGGCACCCGGCATGGCAGAAGCCTTGATGACCACTGCGATGGGGCTGTTTGTGGCGATTCCTTCAGTGATTGCTTACAACCGTTATGTCACATCCAGCGAAAGTCTGCTGAATCACTATGAAAACTTTGCAGACGAGTTTTCCGGCATCTTGCAACGCAGTCTGATCGTGAAAAAAGCGGACTAAGAGGCCCCTATGCCAAAACAAAGGTTTCGCCGCAGCCATCCCAAACCACCGATTGCTGAAGTGAATGTGCTGCCTTACATAGACGTGATGCTGGTTTTACTGGTTATTTTTATGATTACAGCACCCATCCTGACTCAGGGGGTGGATGTGGAACTGCCTCAGGTGACTTCTGAACCGATTAAGAGTGATCCAGACAAGGAACCGCTGGTGGTTTCTCTGGATGCCGATGGTCGTTATTACCTTGAAATGGGTGCAGATTCCAAAGAGCCGCTGGCGCTGGTTGCGGTAGTTGAACAGGTTGCTCGCATCAGGCGTCAAAACCCTGAAGTTCCGGTACTGGTGCGGGGTGATCGCCGAGTTGCTTATGGTGAAGTTGTGATACTGATGAGTGAACTTCAGAATGCCGGCATCACTCAGGTGGGTCTGATTTCCAGACCGCCGGAAAATCCTTAGGGAGCGCGGGTGAGACCAGCGAATTTACCTCTTTCGGTCAGTCTGGCGCTTGCAGTGCACCTGATTGCACTGGTGCTGCTGTTCTGGCAGGGTTCAGCCAGTCGGGAGCGCAGTGCACCACAGCCTCAGCAGGAAATTATCCGTACCCGAATTGTGCAGGAAGATCCGGCGGTGGCTCGTCGTCAGGCTGCTGATGAGCAGCGCCGTCAGCAGCAGGAGGCTGAACGCCAGCGTCAAGCTGCTGAACAACGTCGTCAGGCTGAATCCCGCCGTCAACAGGTAGAACAGCAGCGCCAGCGTCAAGCTGCTGAACAGCGTCGTCAGGAAGAAGCCCGCCGTCAACAGGTAGAGCAGCAACGACAGGCAGAGCTTCAGCGGCAGCAGGAAGCCCAGCGCCAGGCCGAGGCAGCAAAGCAGGCAGAGGCCGCACAGCAGTTACAATTACGACGCAGACAAGAGGAAGAGCAACGTCAGCGTACTGAGGCAGAGCGACTGCGCGCAGAAGAAGAGGCCGCTCGCAGGAGGGTGGAGCAGCGGCGTCAGCAGGAACAGGAACAACAGCGTGCTGAAGAAGCCCGTATCCGTAATGCTTCAGAGCGTGCCAGAGAGCAAGCTCGTGCTGAACAGGCGGAAAAGGATGCCGAAGCCATTGCCAGTATGAAGACTATTATTTTTGATTTGATTTCAAGGTACTGGACAAGACCGCCCGGGGTTAGCAGTGACATGGAAACCCATATCCAGATTCGGCTGATGGGAACTGGTGAGCTGGCTCCCGGTGGTATAAGAATTATCCGTCCCAGTGGCAATACGGCATTTGATCGTTCGGCACAACAGGCTATAGAACGAGCGGCTCCTTTTCCCTTGTTGCAACTGGAACCAAGACAGCGTGACCAGTTCAGAGAGATTGTACTGGAATTTACACCCGAGGATTTAACCCTGTGATCAGTATTCGTCACTATTTTGCGACCGCTTTGTTATTACTGGCATTGTTGTTAAGCACCTTGGCAGATGCCAGCCTAACCATCAGAATTACCAAAGGCAGTGATCAGACCACTCCGGTAGCCATAGTGCCTTTTGCCTGGAAGGGGCAAGGTGGCTTGCCAGAGGATGTTGCCAGAATTGTATCGGATAACCTGGAGCGCACAGGTCTGTATCGGGCGTTACCCAGAGAAGATCTAGTCAGTTTGCCAACCACCGGCGCTGAAGTTGTTTATCGTGACTGGCGGCTGTTGAAGGTAAACTACCTGCTGGTTGGCAGTATCGAACCATCAGGTAATGATGCTCTGGTCATCCGTTATGAGCTATTTGATGTGGTTAGCCAGCAGCGGGTTTTTGGCGAAACTGTCAATGGCAGGATTGCCGATCTGCGCTCCCGTGCACATTTTGTCAGTGATCGGGTCTATGAAAGACTGACAGGGCAGAAGGGTATATTCTCAACCCGGATTGCTTATGTCACGGCAGAGCGGGATCGTCAGGCCAGCACTTACCGACTGCATGTTGCTGATGCGGATGGACAGCGCTCACGGACTATTCTGACCTCCAGGCAGCCGATTCTATCGCCTGACTGGTCGCCGGATGGTAAACAGCTGGCTTATGTGTCTTTTGAAACCGGTCGACCTGGAATATTTGTACAAGAGTTGGCCACAGGTCAGCGTTATCAACTGACTAACTTTACTGGTTTGAATGGATCACCCTCTTGGTCGCCGGATGGTAGGCGCATAGCAATGACCTTGTCACGTGATGGTAATCCTGAAATTTATATTTACAACCTGGATAACCGTCGATTAACAAGGGTGACTCACCATTACGCGATAGATACAGAACCTTCATGGTCACCGGATGGAAAACATCTTATTTTTACTTCAAGTCGCAGTGGTGGTCCGCAGATATACCGCATCAATCTGGCTAATGGTGATGTTGATCGAGTCAGTTTTGACGGCAATTATAATGCCCGTGCTCGCTACTCACCGGATGGTAAAGAGATTTTTATGGTTCACAGAGACTCTGGAGGTGGACTATTCAGCATTGCAGCGCTTAATATAGCGACAGGTCGAATGCGCACACTGACTACTTCTCCTCTGGATGAGTCGCCCAGTGTTGCGCCCAACGGTGCCATGGTTATTTATGCATTAATGCGTGGCAGCAAAGGGGTGCTGGGTGTGGTTTCAACCGATGGAAGGATTGAATATGAACTTCCAGCTGATCGGGGTGATGTCCGTGAACCTGCCTGGTCACCTTTTCTGAATTGATGGAATTTTAACCAAGCTAGTTAAAGTAGCAACCTGAACAGGCTCGGCTTTGAGTCATTTAAAGTAAGACCAAAAAGGTAATGGGAGAAAATGATGGAAATGATGAAATACAGCAAGGCTTTTGCACTGGCAGCCGTGTTTGCACTGGTTGCAGGTTGTGGTGGTGGCGCAACAACAGCCGAAGAAGCCAGCGAAGATATTGTTGCTGATGAAGTGATGAGTGCTGATGAAGTGATGAGTGCTGATGAAGTGATGAGTGCTGATGAAGTTGTGAGTGCTGATGCTGCATTCGCTGAGTCAGCTGAAGATGCACGTGGCGCTGCTGCTTCTGCCATGGATTCTGTGACTATCCCTAATGTAAAAACCGTCTATTTTGATTTTGACAAGTCCAACATCCGTAGTGAGTTCTACAATGTGCTGAATGGTCATGCGGCTTACCTGATGGCTAACCCTAATGCTAAAGTGGTACTGGAAGGCCATACCGATGAGCGCGGTACTCGTGAGTACAACATGGCACTGGGTGAGCGTCGTGGTGTATCCGTACAGCGTTACCTGAGCCTGCAGGGTGTTTCCAGCAGCCAGATGGAAGTAGTCAGTTATGGTGAAGAACGTCCAGCTGTACGTGGTCAGACTCGTGAAGCCTATGACAAAAACCGTCGCGTAGAAGTAAAATACCGTTAATGGCGGGAGTGATCTGACGTGAAGGAATTTAATCTTTCCCGTAAGATCAAACAGAATGTGGGGGCTCTTGGAGCCCCCCGTTTTGTTTTTGTCTTACTGGGCAGTCTTATTTTGAGTGCTGCAGGGTTTTCCAGCCAGCTGTTGGCAGATAATCGTAATCCGGCAGTGATTAATGCTGAAATCATCATGCAGATGGAGCAACTGCAACATGAGTTGCAGACACTGCGCAACAAGGTTGAGCAGCAAGAAAACAGCCTGACGCGGATGCAGGAAGATCAGCGTAACCGTTATCTGGATCTGGATCAGCGTGCCCAGGAACACAGTCGTAGACTGAATGCACTGGAAGAAGTGCGTCCTGCTACCACCATACCAAATCCGGCAACACCTGCAGCAGTTTCACCTGCATCTGAAACACGGGCGCCAGCTACCCCAGCAGCAACCATTTCGCAGAGTGATCGTGATGCCTATAACAAGGCCTATGAATTGGTGCCGGAGCGGCGTTTTGAAGAAGCCATCACTGCTTTCCAGGGTTTTATTCGCCAGTATCCAGAATCACGGCTGGTTGGTAATGCCTACTACTGGATTGGTGAAATTTATATGGCTCAGAACCGAACTCAGGATGCCGAGAAGATGTTTGATGCGGTTGTCCGTCGTTATTCTGACAGCTTTAAAATTGCGGACAGTAAATATAAACTGGGTCTGATTTACGCTCGTTATGGTGATGAAGCCAAGGCGCGTGAAACCATGATCGGCATTGTGCGTGACCACCCCCGTGAACCTGCTGCTGATCTGGCACGCAGTTATCTGAGCCGCTGATTCATCTATTTCTGGATTTCTGCAATGTTATGTCAATTTGATTATCAATCGCCTGCCCAGCTCCTTAAAAACCGCATTATCCTGGTTACCGGTGCGGGTGCCGGAATTGGTCGAGTAGCAGCTAAAACCTTTGCTGCACAGGGTGCTACTGTGATTCTGCTGGGGCGAACCATCAGCAAACTGGAAGCGGTTTATGATGAAATCCTGGCGCAAGGTAGTCCCGAACCGGCAATTTATCCACTGAATCTAGAAGGTGCCAGTTGGCCGGATTACCAGGCTATGGCTGATCGTTTGTACGAAGAGTTTGGCCGTTTGGATGGTGTTTTACATAATGCCGGTATTCTGGGACGCATCAGCCCGGTGCAGTCTTATAATCCGGAGCTGTGGCAGCAGGTAATGCAGGTTAATTTTAATGGCCCGGTAATGATGCAGCAGGCAATCACTGCTTTGCTGGCAGAGTCGGAAGATGCCTCGGTGATTTTCACTTCATCATCGGTAGGTCGCAAGGGCAAGGCCTTCTGGGGTGCTTATGCTGCCTCCAAGTTTGCAGTGGAGGGTTTTTCCCAAGTGCTTGCGCAGGAACTGGAGAATACCACGTCCATTCGGGTGAATACCCTGAACCCTGGTGCAACACGTACACAAATGCGTTGTGATGCCTACCCGGCAGAAAACCCTTCTACAGTACGAGCACCGGAAGAAATTATGGGTACTTACCTGTATTTGATGGGGGCGGATAGCAAGGGAATCACCGGTCAGATGTTTAACGCCCAACCGGATCTTTGATCAGACCGGGAATCCAGGGTGCTTTTCCATAATCTGTTTCAGCAGTTTATCAAGGCGTGGATCCTGTGGATCCAGCGCCTTGCGAATGTCCAGCTGTTCATCCTCTGCCAGATCAATAAATTCCTGCACTTCCAATGGCTCCAGAGAACCTGAGGTGAGTAGTCGCACCTGCGGGTTCAGACGTTGATCCGGGTGGGTGGCATGTACGACTGCCAGTGCCCCAGTATTTAACTCCACCAGGCAGCCGGGTGGATAAACCCCCAGGCTCTGAATAAACTTCTCTACCAGCCGGGCATCAAAATCATGGAAGCGCCAGCGATACAGCTGGCCGAGTGCTTTTGGTGGAGAGAGTGCCTGACGATAACTACGGTTGCGAGTCAAGGCTTCGTAGACAGAAGTAATAGCCACCATCCGTGATAAAAAACTGATGGTTTTGCCTTTTAGTCGATCTGGGTAACCCTCACCATTGGTGCGCTCTTGATGATGAAGCACAATATCCAGAGTATCTTCATCAAAATGACTCTGTTGTTTCAGGTAGTCATAACCACGGCTGGGATATTGACGAATCATCTCCTTTTCATCTTCAGATAAGGGTTCAGTTTTGTTCAGCACCTCAACAGGGACCTTTAACAACCCGACCGGGTGCAGTAGAGCACCCATGCCCAATGGCAGCAGTTGATCCTGTCGCAGGCCAATGTGTTTGGCAAATACCAGGCTCAGAACAGCAACATTCACTGCCTTGAAAACCAGTTCATCCTGGTGTTCCCTGAGTAGAGCCAGATACACCATACTTTTGCTGTCGTGAAGTACGGACTCCATCAGATCCTGCAGAACGGTGCGCATCCGTTTTTGTTGCAGGGCATTGCCCATACGGATATCACTCATCACCCGATCCATCTGGGTACGGAGGTTCAGATAGAGTTTACGGGCTTCCAGCAGGGTTTCATGGCTGACTGGAATGTCGGAAAGGAAGCTGCTGCGATTGGCATCAATATAAACATAACGACAAACCGAACCCAGTCGATCAGGCTGCTGGCTGCTGAAAACAAAACCGCAGGTTTCAAAGCTGCCTTCATTGACGTCACTGTCCAGACGGCAGATCCACATGCCGTTTTTTAACTCGTTGACAGGGACTTTCTGATAATTCGGTTTTTCACCCATCCTGGTTCCGGTTACATGCTGTGTCTAAGTATCTGTAATAAGCAGGTTTTCAGTTACATTTTATCAGAAAACGACACAGTTCAAAGCATTAAAGCATCTTAAGCCAATAATAACAGCCTATTACTGCCAGAGTTGCTCGGCCTCCGGTGACGTCAGGATAGCTTGAACCAGGGCACGGGTGATGGCGCGGAGTCTGCTATCCACCTGAGCATCCACCACATTGTTCTGTGTGGCTCGGCGTACCAGGATCACCTGATTGTTCTTATGTGCCTCAGCAACAATGCGTAGATTGTAAATTTTGATGCCGGATATTTCGGTGACAAAATCTTGCTCTACCTCCAGTTTGATGACTTGAGGGGAGGCTGCGGCATATTGAATATTGAAGCTACCAAACACTCTCCGGGCCTCATTGATCAAGTTCTGATCAGTGGAGTTGATCAGTTGTATTGCCACACTGCCATCCCGTTCCGGCACCAGTGACAGCGGAATACGCCGCCGCTCTCCTGCTGAAAAAAACAGCTGGCCGCGTTGATTGTGAAAGCCGGAAGCGCTGGCCTGGTAGCTGTAATTGCCGGGTGGTATCAGCTGCATCTCACCAGAGCGCAGATCAAACTCTCCCAGCCGGATTTTTGTATCACTGGGCTGGGTTTCAAATGTGACCTGCGCAAAATTTAAATAACGGTAAGCCAACTGGCGTATCTGATCCGCTTGCTGGGTGGTGGTGCTGGCAGTGTTGCTGGGCAGATAAGCAGAAAAAGCCATCAGAAATACAGCCTTGTCCTGTAGTGTCAGAATTTCATTACGGCTCAGAGTTGCCAGATCAACGCGGATTTCTCGTAATAGCTGCTCAGCTGTGCGTTGAATGGCTGCAGTGTCCAGGCTGGCTCTGACCAGCAGAGAGCCATCCACTGATCGGGGTTCGGAATACACCACACCTTGAAAATAACTGTTGGATTCAATCCTGATACGGTTCTGGATGCTGTCCGTGACCTCGGCACCTTCCAGGCGTGTGATGCTTTCCATATCCGAGCGGATGCTGGAGAGCACCGTTTGTGAAAGCTCCTGCAGGGCGGCTTCACGGGCGCTGATGACATCCTTGCCATAACCTTCAGCACTCAGGGTCGTTGCCACAGCGGGAGTGCTCAGCAGTAGAGCCATAAAAAGTATCAGCAACACACGCATCATAACGCCCTGTTTTTATTGAATGATAATGTCATCAGAATCAGTGTAACCCACTTTGATAATCAGGAAGGCACCACTATCCATCACACGGAAAATTTTGCCTGGCCCCCGCCAGTTGTCCTCCAGCTCAAACAGTAGATCCATTACATCACGGGTTTTACAGGTCAGGATGTAATCAAAACTGCTGCTGCCAGCCGCATTTCGGCGGACTTGATGGCACACCTGGTTAAACAGTTGATGAATGGGGCGGCTGATATCACCCATCTCCGGTGTGGCACTGGCCACCACCTTGAATGAGCGACCCTGAGTGGCTTCCTGTTGCCAGGAGCGGCTGATCTGACCAAGTAACTTACTGGCAGCATCATTGGCTGCTTCACCACTGATAGCACCACTGCCAGCTACAGCGCGTTCACTGGAATAACCTGTTGCAGCACCCAGCTGGGCGCTGGTGGCGGTGTAATAGGCGGTGGCAGTCACCGCAGACTGAGAGATTTCTGTACCTGCCAGATTTCGGGTCGCAATCTGATTATCCAATGCAATATAAATATCACTGCCGGTCTGTAACGCCAGCAGGTAACTGGGATCCAGCGTACCACTCAAGGCCGCTGCCTGCTGTACCTGCTTGTTGATGGCACGACTGGCTTCCACTACCACTACCTGAAAACCACGTCGCTGCAGGTATTCTGCAAATACGGTGGCAGCCTGGGTAGATGCTTGGGAAGAATCTGCAGTGATAATGGAAATCTGTGGATTACTGACCTGACTGGCCAGAGTGGTGATACTACTGATTACACCGCGGCTGATCAGATCCGCTCGTAATTGATCCATATTGATGCGGTAATTGCGCTCAATCCTGATCTGCTGGTTATCTTCTCTGCGACTGAGCACGTCACTTTCATAGGTGATGTATTGCATCACATTGGTGTACAGGTCTTTTTCGTGGTTGCGGAATGCCTGTTGACTGGTTTGATCTGCCAGAAGCGGATTATTACTGCCCAACAGCACAAACCAGAGAGCAGCCTTGCGGGCATCATCCCTTGCGGTTGCCATTGAATGCCCCAGCCCGGTGGTGCGTACCAGCAGTTCAGCAGCAGAGTAGGATTCCACCAGTACAACCTGTCGGGACAAGGGCGGGTCACCCGGTTCCGGGGTGGGGTGTTTGTTTTTAGAGCTGGCACAACCAGTAAGCAGTAAAAGCGCCAGCAGATAGATCGTAAATCGGAATAACATGATTTTCTCCGGAATTAAAAAGACTGGTGGCTGATGGTGTCACGTAACTGATTACACTGCTGGCTGGGTTTTTTTATCAGCCAGGCGTAAGGGCCAGCAAAACCCAGATGCATGGCAAAACCCAGTGTCAAGGCGGCACCACCCAGTAGGTCGCCATCAATTTCCCCCGTATCTTTGTATTCAGCCCGTGTGGTGAGAGGTTGGTTGTAGGCTGCCTTCAGAAAAATACGGCTGTTGGGAGTGAAGTGGTATCCCAGCTCTGCAGAGGGGATCAGGTTAAAGCTGCTGACAGATAACTGTTCATCCATT
Organism: Marinospirillum sp.; assembly: GCF_014859565.1. Next base: position 11,094 of record NZ_JACUUA010000051.1, read on the forward strand.
GTGCGGTCTTCAAAAGTGTAACTCTCAACACTGAAACCCCCACCCAGAGCCGAATAAAACCCGTGTGACAAGGCCCAGTGCTTTTCCATGCCAAGATAAAATCTGACGGCTCCCTCTGCTTGCAGATGGCTGAAAGTGCTCTCTGTGGGGTCATCTGCAGCACCAAACCCCAGCCCCATGTTTAACCACCAGCCGGATAATGAAGGGTTGTTGCGCAGGTAGCCCAGATTGCCACTGAACCCTAGTTCCAGAAACTGAGCACCACCGGCACCTGTTTCCTGGCCTTGCAGTTCCAGTCCCAGTTGACTGTCAGTTAATCCCAAGGTGGCAAAAACACCTGTCCAGGGGTGCTCAACCGCTAGATCAGCTTCATCAACCCTGCCTTTGATCAGTCGGGCATAACTCAGGCTGCGCTGTTCAGGCGGTAGAGCAAGACAGCTATTCCCAGTTTGATAAACCTGTCCCCAGCCTACCTGACGTTCACGGCTGTTAATGATCCGGTTAAAAGTGAAGGGTTGATCCACACGAATATTTTCCTGATTACCCACAGCCAGCTCAATGGCTGAAGCGCGTGATCCAAGAACCGGGGTCACCACAGCAAAAGCACGATATTCCTTAAGCTGGGTGCTCAAGGCAATGGCTGAGTCTCTGAAAGAGGTGGCAAAGGCTTGATCAAAAATGTTCTGGGCATTACGGCTGGATGGTAAAAACAAGGTCTCCACCGAAGCGGAAGATGAAGCACTTTGTGCCAGCGCATCAAGACCAAGTGATGTGTTGGTATTCAGATTCAGCAAGGGTTGAAACTCTTTGCCGTTATACTGGTAAACCAGCATTCGAGTTCTGGCTGGAGCATTGATGCTGGTGGAGTAAACAATGTATTTACTGCCGTCATAACGGGTTCTTTCAACCTGGCGAATGGTGATGCCACCCTGCATCCTTGGCAGATAAAAACCAAACGCATAACTGGAAGAAATTAACCCTTCCAGCACCACCGCAGGCATCCCGGTGGCTCTGGCTTGTTCACGTAAAAAAGTACCACGTTCCTGGGCGTTCATTTCCAGATAACGGGCTTCTGCTGCAGTTGCCAGAATCTGCTGCATCTGTGGAGTAATATGAGTGTTCAGGTAAGTCTGCAGGCGTTGTTGATAGTCACTGAAAGATGTTGGGTCAGAGGCTATGGGAGGGATGTTGTTGCTCAGAGGTAAATCGGTGAATACCTGCGTTGCTGTAGAGAAGCGTGCCGTCTGGCCTTCAAAAACCATCTGGTCGTAACGTGATGGAATCAAAAATGCCAGATTGTCCGCCAGCAGGGCATCTGCGGTGGATTGATCCAGGCGAACTGACCAGCTTCCGATAGGTACACACACTTGTTTGAGGCCACAATAAACCACCGGAAAACTCAGGCGGTGGGTTTCCAGGCCGAGAACTGAAATACCTAAAACGGCTTGGCGCTCACTGGCTGCAACACTGGTATCTGCGGTCACCAGACCTATCCTGTCACTGGTTTGTGCGATGACAGGCCAGTGAATCAGGCTTAGACACACAAGCAGCAAGCCAAGAATCTGATGTCGTTTTACCGGGTGGCTAACCATGCTGTGGATTCCCTGAAAGCCTGAGTCGATCTCGGATGGTATCATAAGAAACAAAGGGCAGAATTGACCAGCCCCATCTGAACGCTGTGGAGGATTGATGAACTCACCTTTTGTTGTGCATTCACGTTACCAGCCCGCCGGGGATCAACCCACGGCCATTGCCCAGCTGGCGGATGGTCTGGAGCAGGGGCTGGCACACCAGACTTTGCTGGGTGTAACCGGCTCCGGTAAAACCTTCACCATGGCCAAGGTGATTGAGGCGGTGCAACGCCCGACGCTGGTGATGGCACACAACAAAACTCTGGCGGCGCAGCTGTACGGGGAGTTCAAACAGTTTTTCCCTAATAACGCGGTGGAATACTTCGTTTCCTACTACGACTATTACCAGCCGGAAGCCTATGTGCCTTCCAGTGATACCTTCATTGAGAAGGATGCCGCCATCAATGAACACATTGAACAGATGCGTCTGTCGGCCACCAAAGCACTGCTGGAACGGGATGACACCATCATTGTTGCCACCGTGTCCTCTATTTATGGTCTGGGTGATCCATCTGCTTACCTGAAAATGGTGGTGCATCTGGATCGCGGTGAAAAAATGAACCAGCGCCAGTTATTACGGCGTATGGCAGAGCTCCAGTACACCCGTAATGACATCGACCTGCGTCGTGCCACTTTTCGGGTGCGGGGTGATGTGATTGACATCTATCCGGCAGAATCCGAGTTTGAAGCAGTGCGGGTCGAGCTGTTTGATGATGAAATTGAACAGATCAGCCTGTTTGATCCACTGACCGGCGAAGTGCTGCGCAAGGTGCCGCGTTACACCATCTACCCAAAAAGCCATTACGTGACCCCACGTGAGACCATCCTGCAGGCGGTGGATCACATCAAGGATGAACTGCGGCTGCGGCTGGATTACCTGCGTAAACACGACCGGCTGGTAGAAGCCCAGCGGCTGGAGCAGCGCTGTCTTTATGATATCGAAATGATGGTGGAGCTGGGTTACTGCAACGGCATCGAAAACTACTCGCGTTACCTGTCTGGGCGCGATCCGGGGCTGGCTCCGCCGACTTTTTTTGATTACCTGCCGGGTAATGCCATGCTGATGATTGATGAATCCCATGTAACGGTGCCGCAGATCGGTGCCATGTACAAGGGTGACCGTTCCCGCAAGGAAACCCTGGTGGAATACGGCTTCCGCCTGCCTTCCGCACTGGATAACCGCCCGTTGCGCTTTGAAGAGTGGGAGGCTTTGGCGCCACAGATGATTTTTGTTTCTGCCACACCCTCCACCTATGAAGCGGAACATACCGGACAGATCGTGGAGCAGGTGGTGCGTCCCACAGGTCTGCTTGATCCACTGATTGAGCTGCGCCCGGCAAAAAATCAGGTGGATGACCTGCTGGGTGAAATCAACAAGGTGGTTGCTACAGGTGATCGGGTGCTGGTGACCACTCTGACCAAACGCATGTCCGAAGACTTGACTGAATACCTGGCAGAACATGGTGTGCGGGTGCGTTACCTGCATTCGGATATAGATACGGTGGAGCGGGTGGAAATCATCCGTGATCTGCGTCTGGGTGAGTTTGATGTGCTGGTGGGTATCAACCTGCTGCGTGAGGGTCTGGATATGCCGGAAGTGTCACTGGTGGCGATTCTGGATGCGGATAAAGAAGGTTTCTTGCGTTCCGAACGTGCGTTGATCCAGACCCTGGGTCGTGCCGCACGTAATGTTAAAGGACGCGCTATTTTTTATGCGGATCGTGTGACCGGCTCTATGCAGCGCGCGATGGATGAAACCGAGCGTCGTCGTAACAAACAGATTGCTCATAACCTGAGGCTGGGTATCACCCCGGAAACCGTATTTAAATCCGTGCAGGATATTCTGGAAGGAGCTCAGGCACCCGGCAAGCGGGATCGTAAACAGGCACAGAAAAAAGTGGCTGAACCGGGTGCAGAATACAACCTCGGTCAGCCAAAAACTGCAGCTGAGTTTGACCGTTTGATGGCCAAACTCGAAGACGAAATGTTTGCTGCCGCCAAAAACCTGGAGTTTGAAAAAGCAGCCAGTCTCAGAGACCGGCTACAGGAGCTGCAGATCCAGAGGATACAGGTGTAAAACGATCATTCAGCCGATGCCTGATCCAGCTGTTTAACTCCATCACACTGCTGGCGATAAAATCGGCTCCCCAGTGTTGTGGCTGATCCTGCAGGCTGATGTAACCAAAACCGGCTACCAGTGTTTGCATTCCTGCACGGCGACCGGCTTCGATATCCCGAATATGGTCGCCCACATACAGGCACTGCTCTGGTGGCGTGGCCAGCTGACGGGCAGCAAACAATAGGGGGGCAGGATCGGGTTTGCTGACACCCAGGTCTTCTGGGCAAACCACTACACTGGGAAAAATTCGCAGCTCACGCAGCAGTAGATCAGTGTAAATGCGGGGTTTGTTGGTGACAATGCCCCAGGGAACCGGCTGGCGCTCGAACTCTTCCAACAGACTTTCCAGACCTGTAAAAAGGCGACTGTGTTCTGCCACTTTTTCCTGATAAAGATCCAGCAGACGTTGGCGCAATTCTGGCTGTTCGGGTTCACCCACCTTAATGCCAAAAGCCAGCTCGATCAAGGCATTGCCGCCATTGGAAACTTGATCACGAATCACCGGATAGGGGAGCTCGGGTTTGCCTTGTTCCTGCAGCAGGCGATTCAGCGCCAGAGCCAGATCTGGTGCGGTATCCACCAGGGTTCCATCCAGATCAAAAAGAACCGCCTGCAGCACAGGCGGCTTGGGTATGTCACTGTCCAAGCAAATAACCTCTTAAAGTTTTGCCATCATGGCTTGATAAAATCAACGCACCGGTTGCATCCCTGTCGAACCGACTAATGTTATTAAGAATACTGAAAAAACGCTGCTCCTGTTGCATCAGTGCTGGAGCACAAGCCATCTTGGTGGCTAGTGTTTGTCCAAAGTGAATGCCTTCACCACTGAGCTGATAACTGCCAGCATAACGATTGCAGGATGCCAGACCACTAAAACGGCCTTCTGCATCCATATGGAGACTGATGCGAGAAGAATCAATGATGCCTTTGCCGTTAATATCTTCAATGATCCATTCACCCAGCAGTAATTCCCGTGGATCACCCCCGCAACCTTGCAGAGATTCACCGTCAGTAATCACACTCACCTGCCAGGGGTAGGGCATAGCTGTCATTGAATCATGGCAAACAGCGGGGTTCAGTAAAGCAGTCACCTTGGATCGTTCACCGGCAGTCATGCGCAGTTGTTCGGAATCCTGCTGCTGGCGGATGGGTGCATAACGGATCTCTTGCCGATCATAACCACGGCTTAGTAACAGGCCGGAGTCATCAATGGTCAGCAACCACGGGGGTTCATTACCTCTGGCTTCAAAGGGCAGCTGCAGCGTGGCTTGCTGCTGAGAAGGGTCAGAGTCAGCAGGCAGGTTACTGCAAGCCGTGATCCAGGGCAGAAGAAAAACCGACAGCAACAGGCTGCCGGTGAAGGGTCTTAACACAACAGATTCCCCGAATTATTCAGGTTTGGTGCAACGCATCAGGTAATTCACCTGAACGTCGTGAGGGGTAAGTTTATAACGTTTGCTCAAAGGGTTGTAGGTCATACCCATAAGTTCAGTCATTTCCAGATCGGCTTCACGTACCCAATGACCCATTTCTGAAGGTTTGATGAATTTGCTGTATTCATGAGTGCCACGGGGCAACAGACGCATCAGGTATTCTGCACCCACTATGGCAAACAGGTAGGATTTTGGATTGCGGTTAAGGGTGGAAAAAAACACCTGGCCGCCGGGTTTAACCATGCGGGCACAAGCCTGAATCACCGCTGCCGGATCAGGCACATGCTCCAGCATTTCCATACAGGTCACCACATCAAACTGCTCTGGTGCCTCTTCTGCCAACTGCTCTGCTGTCATCTGCCGATAATCAATCTGCAGGCCGGACTCCAGCTGATGCAGGCGTGCAACCGACAAAGGTGCTTCACCCATATCAATGCCGGTCACCTGAGCACCACGCTGAGCCAGAGCTTCAGACAACAACCCACCACCACAACCGACATCGGCTACACGCTTGCCTGCCACAGCGGCTTGTTTGTCGATCCAGTTGGCACGCAGGGGGTTGATGTCGTGCAGGGGTTTAAATTCACTTTCTGGATCCCACCAGCGTGAAGCCAGGGCTTCAAACTTGGCAATTTCACCCGCATCCACGTTTTTGGGGCTTTCAGTTGTGCTCATGTACTTTTTCCTTCAGGAGAATGTGCCTGGATACGATCACACCAGCTGGCTGCGTCTTCACGCAGAGCGTCCAGATTGATGCCGCGCAGTTTACCATTGATCACCTGATGTTGTCCGTTCACCCAGACGTTTTGAACCTTGTCAGCCACGCGCCCATACACCAGTTGAGACAAAAGATGGTGCTGCGGCCAGCAATCCGGGCTGTTGAGTTGCAGGCTGCACAGATCGGCTGCAAATCCGCTGCGGATCTGTCCGGTACAAACCGGCTGACCCAGCGCCTTGCCTCCGTCTACAGTCACCATCTTTAAGGCTTCTGCAGCGGGCAGGGCAGCAGCATCATGATGCACCGCTTTAGCCAGCAAGGCCGCTGTCTGCATTTCTGCCCACAAATCCAGATCATTGTTGCTGGCCGCTCCATCGGTGCCCAGTGTGATGTTAACACCAGCCTGACGCATGGCTTCAACCGGGCAAAAACCACTGGCGAGTTTTAAGTTGGATTGAGGACAGTGCACCAGTGTGACCTGCTGTTCTGCCAGCAAACGGATTTCATCCGGGTTGATGCAAGTGACATGCACCGCCTGAAAATGTTCATTCAGCAAACCCAGCTGGTGTAACCGCTGAATTGGTCTTATACCGTTATCCTCAGTGGCTTGCTTCACTTCATCCGCTGTTTCGTGCAGATGCATCTGCACTTTTAATCCCAGATCCTGGTTTAATTCAACCAGGCGCTGCAGGGGTTCATCCGCAACCGTATAAGGTGCATGAGGGCCAAAAGCAATTCGGATTAATGGATGATTCTGATATTGCTGATGCAGCAGCAGGGTTTTATCCAGCGCATCATCAGCATTTTGTGACCAGGGGTTGGGGAGGTTAATAATTGGAGCACAAACCTGTGCACGTATCCCCAGTTCAGCAGCCACCTCGGCCACCACCTCCGGAAAAAAATACATATCACTGAAACAGGTGGTGCCATTCAGCAACATTTCGGCAATCGCCAGCCGTGTACCACTGCGCACAAACTCAGCGCTCATCCAGCGACCTTCTGCCGGCCAGATATGCTCCTGCAACCAGGTCATCAGGGGTAAGTCATCCGACATTCCGCGGAATAATGCCATGGCGGCATGACCGTGCAGATTGTGTAAGCCCGGTAATAGCAACTGGTCAGCAAGCTCCAGCGGTTGCAGGTGTGGGTAGGCAGCACCCGCGGCCTGTTGGGATAACACAGCAACAATCTTGCCTGCTGCCAACACCACCGCCTGATCCTGCAGGGGAACCAGTCCCTGATCCGCTGATGTTTCATCAAGAGTCAGCAACCAACGCGGAAAAAGCAGCTGATCGGCACGGGCGGCACAAGAAGTTTCAATCATGGGTTTTCTGCTCTGCTCTGGACACCTATACTGGCGCCCCTTTCTTAAACCGGATGCTTAAAGGATTCGATATGACACCTGATTCAATCAACAATGTAAAGCCACTGATCTGGCAAAATGCCGCTTTACAGGTGCTGGATCAGCGACTGTTACCACATCAGGAAGTCTGGATCGAATGCCGTAAGGTTGAGCAGGTAGTAGCCGCTATTCGGGATATGCAGGTACGCGGTGCACCGGCCATAGGTATTGCTGCAGCTTACGGCGTGGTGTTATCGGCTCGCCAGCGTTATGAAGCGGCACCCACGGACTGGAAACAACCCATGGAAGCAGACCTGGAAGCGCTGGCTGCATCACGCCCGACTGCGGTTAACCTTTGCTGGGCACTCAAACAAATGCGCAAACTGCTGGCTGGTTTAAGATCCGGGGATAATCCTGTTGAAGCCCTGCTGGCGGGTGCTCAGGCCATTCACCAGGCGGATCTGGAAGCCAACCACCTGATGGGGCGGCTGGGTGCAGAAATTATCGCTGCAGATCATGAACGTGGACGGGAAGTGATGACCCATTGCAACGCCGGAGCACTGGCAACAGCCGGTTATGGTACCGCACTGGGTGTTATCCGCTCGGCATGGAAACAAGGCCTGATCGACAAGGTGCATGTCAACGAAACTCGCCCCTGGTGGCAGGGATCACGCCTCACCGCCTGGGAGTTGGTGCAGGAAGGCATCCCCGCACAGCTGAATGTCGACAGCGCTGCCGCCCACCAGCTTAAAATTGCACCCATCAGCTGGGTGATTGTTGGTGCTGATCGAATTGCCGCCAATGGTGATGTGGCCAACAAAATTGGCACCTACCAACTGGCCGTACAAGCCCTGCACCACGGCGCTGGTTTGATGGTAGTGGCACCCACCAGCACCATCGACATGGACATGGAATCCGGTGACCTGATCGACATAGAAGACCGGGGCGCAAATGAAGTGCTGTATGCCGCAGGCCAACGGATAGCCGCTGATATAGAAGTCACCAACCCCGTTTTTGACGTGACCCCAGCAGACCTGGTGGATGTACTGGTGACAGAAAAGGGTGTTATCCATCGACCCAACCGCGAACAGCTGGAAAAACTCATGTCCCGCAAGGCAATGCACTGAGTTATAAGAAAAAAATAAAAAGGACTTGCTTTTAAGAATGGTGTCTCTATAATGCGCTCCTGTTGAAAGACAGGACTATAGCTCAGTTGGTTAGAGCGCTACCTTGACATGGTAGAGGTCTCCGGTTCGAGTCCGGATAGTCCTACCAAAATTCCTAGCAAAAACGGCTACTTAGATCATTGATCGGGTGGCCGTTTTTGTTTTTGTGGTTTGTTGGGTTCGGCTTCAGGGCTTCAATTGCAGTTCTGGATGAAGACCGGCGCGTGCAGCCAACATTAGCAGCATATCCAGGCTGAAGTCTTCCACCTTACCTTTGATCAGCCGTGAAACGCGTGGCTGAGTGATACCAAGGTGCTGGGCGGCCTCGGCTTGTGTCCAGCCCTGCTCTTTGAGTCGCTGAGCAGTACGGATCATCACATCGGCACGCAATTTCATGATCTCGGCTTCTGCGGTGTCGAAGCCAAGATCCATAAATACATTGCCGCTGCTTTCGGTGATTTTGATGTGGTTTTCGCTCATTTCAGTGCTCCAATCAGTTTTTTGTAGCGGCTTGCTGCCTCAATATCCTGCCTGGATGTCTTTTGTGTTTTCTTTCGCCCCTGTGCCGATGTTCTGCATGGGTTTGAAATCACTAGGCTCACCACCGTACTGCACCGTCATCAGCTCAAGACCCACTGTTTGCCGCACTGCTGTAGGCATGTCACGCATGTCTTTCAGGCTGGTATCGACGAATTTCAGTGGTTTCATTGCATGATTATTCAAGCTCTTGAAAGATTATGCAAGTACTTGTATGCAGGCTCGGCTGTTGTAAATTTGGAGCAGGCTAAGTGATGCAATACGTGTGTTATCACGGCGTGAGCAATCAATCTATGGTTCGTGACTTGTTGAACCGGTTTGCTCAAGCTGAACTCAAAATGATCCTGCAAGAAGAACTGATAGCCCTGGAAGAGCAGGAGGAGGTATCTCGTGCTGAGAGCACAGACCCAGTTAATCAGTTTATGGATATGAAAAAGCAGGCGTAACACTTAGAAACAGATGAGGCGAACCTGCTCAAAGAACCGCAACCCTCAAAGAGTACCAGAACAACCTGTTTTCCCTGTAATGTTTGCTGCTGACTGCTGATTGCAGCCTTGAATAGCATCTCGTATTATGCGATTAAAGATATTTATCATGGAGGTTGCATGAAGGGAAAAGTGGTTTCTTTTGTTGCTTCAAAAAAGTTTGGCTTCATCAAGGGAGAAGACGGAGAGAGCTACTTTCTGCCGGGCAGATTGTTGAGCGCCAAGGTGACTATGTTTTAAGCCTGAAAGGTAAT
>NZ_JACUUA010000052.1 GCF_014859565.1 Marinospirillum sp.
GTAGTTACAAAGTCCCTCAAAATCCTGCGTCCGCGTAAAGCGAGTCAGATCATCACCAACGCGAAAAACTTTTCTCATGGTCATCGCTATAACGCCTCGGGTTACGAAAATTGGCACGACCTCTCAGGCACATCAGCAAGGGCAAAAGCATCAGCATAAACTGGTGCTGAGGTTTTCTGACACTGGACATTTTCTGCAAAACCGTATTGACTATTTCCATGAAAGCCTGGGCTCGGGTGATGGTTGTGTGTGATAACCCCCATTATCCGGGTAGCAGGCTTTCTTTAAAACTGTCCGAACTATTGATCCGAAATCCCGCCTTATTTCCCCGATTTTTTACGACCGATTTCTTCCAGTCCACACAGGGCACAGATGTCGCCGTCATCGGGGAAGTCATCACCCTTGATTTCCGGCAGTTTTTCTTCGCGGAAGTTGCTGTCCAGTCGATGCAGGGCTTGGCAGATTTGCCCCATGCGCTCATCCACGGCGTGCATGTGATCCAGCAGGCCGCGGATGGATTTTGCCACCGGGTCAGGCATTTCTTCACTGATGCCATAAGCATCAAAACCAAAACGCTTTTGTGCTGCGGCACGTAATGCTGGGTCGATCTGTAGGTCGGCTTCTGGTTCATCCGGCTGGCTGCGCAGCACGATGCGACCGGGGATGCCGACTACGGTAGCGCCGGGGGGTACTGCCTTGGTGATCACTGCGTTGGAGCCGATCTTGGCACCTCTACCCACAACAAAAGGCCCCAGAATCTTGGCACCGGCACCCACAATCACGCCATCTTCCAAGGTGGGGTGACGCTTGCCCTTGTTCCAGCTGGTGCCGCCGAGTGTGACACCGTGGTAAAGCGTGACATCATCTCCAATTTCTGCGGTTTCACCGATCACCACACCCATGCCGTGGTCGATGAAAAAACGCTGGCCAATTCTTGCGCCGGGGTGAATTTCAATACCGGTTAACCAGCGTGACCAGGTGGACATCCAGCGAGCCAGCCATTTTAATCCCTTGTTCCACAACCAATGGTTGCAACGATGAAACAGCAGGGCATGCAAACCGGGGTAGGTGGTGAGCACTTCGAACCAGTTGCGAGCAGCAGGGTCGCGTTCGAACACGCTGCTAATGTCATTTTTGACCTGTTTGATCATCAGTTATCTCGTTTGTGTTGCGGGCTGCCTTTTGGGTATGGGTCAGGATGCCACGCAGCATGTTGATTTCCATTGTGTCGGGTCTGGCTCGCAGGTATAAACGGCGCAGGCGGCTCATCAGTTGTCTTGGGTTGTTGGGGTTGTGAAAGTCAATTTCAATCAGGGTTTTTTCCAGATGGTCAAAAAACATCTCCAGCGCCTGATTGTCCGCAAACGGCACATCCCATTCGGTACCAAACGGCAGGCGGTCTTCTGTGCTTTGTCCGACAACCGCCATGCGCAACTCATAACAAAGCACCTGCACCGCTGCGGCAATATTCAGTGAGCTAAAATCCGGGTTACAGGGAATATGCACGTGCAGATGGCATAAATGCAGCTCCTCATTACTTAAACCCCGATCCTCCCGACCGAATACTAAGGCAATACGATGTTCCGGGCGAGCCAGTTCACCTTGCAAACGCTCTGCCAGTTGGCGCGGATTGATTAATGGCCAGGGCAAATTGCGGGAGCGGGCGCTGGTGCCTGCGACCAGAGTGCAGTCACTTAAGGCTTCTTCCAGTGTTTCGAACACCTGAGCATGCTCCAGCAGATCGGTGGCACCGGAGCTGCGTAACACCGCCTCCGGGTGGGGAAACTGGGCACGCGGAGCAACTAGACAGAGCTGCAAAAGCCCCATGTTTTTCATGGCACGCGCCACCCCGCCGATGTTGCCGGGATGTGATGTGCCAACCAGCACAATTTTTACGGAGTCCAACAGATTAGTGGCAGGCATCGAGTTTCTCTGAAAAGCGAATTTTATGGCTTGTTATTACGCGAAAACCCATTATGATATTCCCCCTTTCGTTCCTTAACAATGATGGCCGGTGAAGTATGCACCCGACAATTCAATTGGCATTGCGCGCCGTGCGCAGTGTCGGTGAGCACTATGAGTATGTTTCCGAGCGCCTGGATTTGGCGCGTACTGACAATACAGTAGCGGAATTACTGGAAAACTGTGGTCGGCGTGTAGAGCAGGCGCTGGAGCGGCAGCTGGTTCGCGCTTATCCCGATGCCTCCTTTCAGGGGCGTTATGTGCAGCTCAAAGGCAGTGGTGAGATGGCCTGGGCGATTAATCCGCTGCTGGGTTATGAAAATCTGGAGCGAGGTTATCCTGCGTTTGCCTTGTCCTTAGCGATTTATCTGCGTGGCAAGCTGGAGCACGTTATTATTTTTAATCCGGCCACTGAGCAGGAATACCTCGCCAGCCGGGGCAGTGGTGCCACATTAAATGGCCGCCGTATTCGTGTATTACAGGGCTGGAAGGCCGAAAAAGCAGCCGTTGCCTTTCCTCTACCTGCCGCCAGCTTGCGCCAGCAACTGCTGCCGGTTTACGCCAATCTGATTCAGCAACTGGGTGTGCAAGAAATGCTCAGCAGTGGTTGTGTGGCGCTGGATATTTGTGCGGTGGCTGCTGGTCAGCTGGATGCCGGTATTTTCTTGGGTGCAGATGAGAACGAGCTGGCTCCGGCCTTGCTGGTACTAAAAGAAGCAGGCGGTTTGAATGGTGATCTGTCCGGTGCACCCAGTTTGACGGCAGAAGGTCGTTTGCTGGTAACCAACCCCAAAGCCTTCCGGATGCTGGTTAGTCAGCTGAAGCCTCATCTGGCCTGATTTTTCTGTTTTTCACAACAAGACCCGACAGCGCCCCCTGCTGCCGGGTCTTGTTGTTTTTGCTTGATACACATCAAAAGATTTTATCCTAAGTGATTATAATTGTTATTTACACTTGCTTGGGCACATGATAATATATCTCATTAACCGAGCCATCATTTTCCACTTTATCTGATATGAAGGAAGGCTGAAGATGCGTAACAAACTGTTTGCTCCTCTGGCACTGGTTATCGCCCTGCTAATTGCCCCGGTGGTTTCTGCCGCCACCCTGACACTGTATTCCGGTCGTGGTGAACCTATGGTTCAGCCCATCATCAGCCAGTTTGAAAAAGAAAGCGGCATCAAGGTGAATGTTCGCTACGGTGACTCCGCACAGCTGGCAGTATTGCTGCAAGAAGAAGGCCGTCGCAGTCCGGCAGATGTGTACTGGGGTCAGGATGCCGGTGCCATGGGTGCGGTGAGTCAGGCCGACCTGTTGGCAAAGTTACCTGCCAATGTCTACAAGGATTTACCCGGCATTTATAAAAGTGTCACTGGCAACTGGGTCGCCACCAGTGGTCGTGCCCGTTTGTTTATTTATTCTCCGATTCGCACCCAGGCTGAAAACCATCCCGCCAGTGTTTTTGACCTGACTGATGCCCGTTATAAAGGCCGTGTGGGCTGGGCGCCGATGAACGGCTCCTTCCAATCTTTTGTGACCGCCATGCGCGTTAAACATGGTAATGAAGTGACTCTGCAATGGCTGAATGACATGAAATCCAACGGCACCAAAACCTTTCGTAACAACTCCACCCAACTGCAAGGTGTCGCGGATGGTGAAATTGATTACGGCCTGGTGAACAACTACTACCTGCCTCGCGCAGTGGCTTCTGACCGCAATTACCCGATTAAGCAAGCCTTCTTTGAAGAGGGTGATATTGGCAACCTGATGAACGTCGCCGGTGTTGCTGTGGTAAAAGCCAGCAAGAATCAGAAAGCTGCTGTTGAGTTTGTGCGTTTCCTGATCTCACCTGCGGCTCAGCAGTATTTTGCTTTACAGGCGGATGAGTATCCGGTGATTTCCGGTATTATCCAGAATGACCGTGTTGAACCCTATGAGGAAGCCTTAAAAGCCAGCCCTGGCATCAATCTGGATCAACTGAGTGATCTGAAAGGCACCCTGGCACTCTTGCGTCGTGCAGGTCTGATCTAGGTTGATCTGTGCCGGGTCGGATCTTTCCGGCTCGGCTCTGAATGGAAAGTCCCATGAATACTTATAAAGTGGCCGGTCACTGCTGCGCATTTCTGGCGCTGGCTGTTTCCGGCCTTTTGCATTCTGCTGTGGATACACCAACACGGCAGGTGGAACAAAGCACCCAACAGCAGGCGGTGGAGATCCAGCAGCAGATTCAGCAGCTGGATGTTCAGCGCCAGGCTGATTTTCAGGAATGGCGACAGCTGCGCCGCCAGACGCTACTGTTGGAAGCACACAATGAACGTCAGGCAGACTGGAACCGTCGTTTGCAGGAACAAATCACCAGTCTGGAAGAGCAGTTAATCAGTCTGGATGCTACCCGCGAAGCACTGGAACCGTTATTACAACAAATGGTTGAACGGCTGGAGGCCTTTATCCAGCATGATTTGCCCTTCCGTCAGGATGAACGCCTGTTTCGGGTTCGGGAATTAAAAAACCTGTTGCAGCGAGTGGATGTCAGTCATGCAGAAAAATTCCGTCACCTGCTGAGTGCCTGGCACATTGAAGTGGAGCAGGGGCGTTCACTGGAAATCAGCCGTGAGTTTATCCACTTGCAGCCAAATGATGAGCCTGAGCGTCTGACCTTGTTAAGAATGGGACGAATCGGGCTATATTATCTATCGGAAGATCAGCAGCGTGCCGGTTACTGGTCAGCAACTGATCAGGCTTGGCTGCCCCTGGGACGCAGCGCCCGTCAGGAAGTTATCAAGGGATTGGGTCTGGCAGAGCAGCGTGGTTTACCCGAGTTTCTTACTCTGCCTTTATCCGTGCCATTACGTGTGGCTGCAGAGGAGGCGAGTCAATGAGGTTGTTAAAAGGATTATTGGCTGGCCTGTTGCTGATCAGCATTCACCTGTCTGCAAGCCCGTCTGCAAGCCCGTCTGCAAGCCCGTCTGCAACAATTCTACCGGAAGACTACTGGCAGAAACTGCTGCTGGAAACCCGTAATGCAGCAGTGGAGCGTCAGTTACAGGAAGAAAGCCGCCTGCAACTAAGCCAGCAGGAAGCCGCAACTCAGGCACAAGCACTGAGAAACGTCCGGCAACAACTGGCTGAAGCCGAAACCCGGCGTGTGCAGTTGGAACAGCAGCAGGATCAACTGGAAAGCCAGCAGCAGGATGCACAGGAACGCCTGCAACGACGTTCTGCTGCACTGGGTGAAGTGTTTGCGGTTTACCGTGAAGAAAAATCCAACCTTTACGGGCTGGTCAGTGATGCCCGTTATGCCCATCAGTACCCAGAGTTATTGGCCTTTCTGAAACCCAGACAGCAGGCAGAACGCTTGCCGCTGATCAGTGATTTTTATCAACTCTGGCAGGTGCTGCAACAAGGCTGGCTGGCTACATCGCAGGTCAGTGGTTATCAGGGTGAATGGATCAACCCTGCCGGACAATTACAAAGCACACAGCTTTATCGTCTGGGTGATTTACAACTGATGCATGTTCAGGGGGTGTTACGCAGCCAGGAGGATGCGGTGCCATCGCTCTGGAGTGGTCAGCCGGATGCACTTTTGCGTCAAAACCGGCGCTTTATTGAACAGCAGGGCGGCGAAGTCACACTGGATCCGGCCAGAGGATTAACCCTGCAGCTGCATAGCCGTCAGCCGACTCTGTGGCAACGAGTACAACAGGGTGGTTTTGTGGGTTACCTGATTCTGGCGCTGGGACTCAGTGGTCTGATGGTCGCGCTGGTGCAGTCGATCCGTTTGCTGCAAGAACAGCGTCGTGTGCACAAACAGCTGGTTAATCCATCTGAGCTGCAGCAGAACAATGCCCTTGGCCGTGTATTACAAGGCATGAATACAGCGGGAGAAAATATCGACTCAGTGCCCCCGGAAGCACTGGAAGCACGGCTGGATGAACTACTGGTGCGAGAAGCAGCAGCACTGGAAAAAGGCCTGTCACTGGTTAAATTGCTGGCTGCTATGGCACCTTTGCTGGGGCTGCTGGGTACTGTGACCGGCATGATTGCCACCTTTCAAGCGATCACCCTGTTTGGTACCGGTGATCCGGCCATGATGGCATCCGGTATTTCTCAGGCACTGGTGACCACTGTGCTGGGGCTGCTGACAGCGGTGCCATTGTTACTGGCGCATCTGTTGTTGCAGGGGCGTTCACGTCAGCTGGCGCGTATTCTGGAAGCAGAAAGCTCGGCCTGGCTGGCACAACTGCTTAGTCGTACTGCTGTGAAAGGTCGTGGCTGATGAGTGGTTTTCTGGCGTTGATGCAGCAAGGTGGCATCATCATGTGGCTGATTTTTATGGTTGCCGTGCTGCAGATTTATCTGTTTCTGCAGCGCTGGCTTAACTGGCCCAGCTTTACATGGCGTATGGCAGAAAACACTCAGCGCCCGGCACTGGTGCGGCGGGCTGAACACCTGCAGGCACTTAATCAACTGGAGCGGGGTTTGCCACTGTTAAAAGCACTGGTATTGATTACCCCGCTGCTGGGACTGACAGGAACCGTCACCGGTATGATGCTGGTTTTTGACGGACTCAGTCTGGGTGGTTCAGCTGATCCCCGACGTTTGTCATCCGGCATTGCCCGCGCCATTCTGCCGACCTTTGTCAGCATGGCGGTAGTGCTGCTGGGTATGTTTTTTCTCAGCTTCTGGCAGCGCAGGGCACGCAAAACTCTGCAAGGCCATTAAAAACTGTCATTAATGCTGTTTTACGGAGTCCACCATGCGCAGAAGCAGTCTGTTGAATCAGGAACAGGACGATACTGAGGTTAACCTGACACCCATGCTGGATGTGGTGTTTATCCTGCTGATTTTTTTTATTGTCACCACCAGTTTTGTGCGGGAAAGTGGAATTGAAGTCGATCCACCTCAGGCATCGACTGCCGAAGTACAGTCACAATCCAGCATTCTGATTGCCATCACACCGGAAGGTGAAATCTGGGTCGATCGTCAGCCACTGGCGCTGGCAGCTCTGGGGCCGGTGGTTGCCCGCCTGCAGGCTGAACGGCCTCAATCCGGTGTAGTGATTCAGGCCGACAAGGCTTCTCGTTCCGGGCGACTGGTGGAAGTCATGGATCGTCTGCGTCAGGCGGGTGTGGACAAAATAGCACTGGCGGCACAGCCCTGAGATAACTACGGGAGTTTGTATGCACTTGATTTTTCTGCGTCCGTGGTTGTTGTTACCGCTGGCGCTGAGTTTGTCTTTGCTGGTGTTTGTTGGCCTGGGCTGGATTATTCAGTCCCCGGTCGATTCAATCAGCAACAAACAGCAGCGTTTTGCGCTGAACTGGGTGCAGCTGTCAGCGGAGCCGGAAGTGGAAACCCTGCGGCCACCGCCTCCCCCTCCACCACCGGAAGTATCCAGCATCCAGCCACAAGTGGCAGCACCTGCGGCCAGGGCAGCGGCTACGGCCAATCAAATCCAAGGTCTGGACATGCCCCTGCCTGCAATTGATACTGGCCTTGATATGGCGGCACCGGATTTGCAGGGTGTTGGTATTGATGGTCAGGCCGAAATGCCGGTTTACCGTGAAGCGCCGCAATACCCAAGACAAGCTCTGGCACGGCGGATGGAAGGCTGGGTTGAGCTGGTGTTTGAGGTGGATCAGCAAGGGCAGGTGATTGCAGAAAGCATACGGGTTATTGATGCTGAACCACCCCAGGTGTTTGATCGAGCTGCCCGCCGTGCAATTACCCGCTGGCGGTTTGCTGCTTATGAAATGAGAGGCAAACCAAGCAGAGAGTTAAGGCAACGACTGGAATTCAGAATGGAGGGGGATGGATGAAACGTTTGCTGCTTGCAGGATGCATCAGTGTTTACTTGTTCGGAGCTCAGGCCAGCGCCTCTGTTGCCCTGACCACCACCCAGTATGAACAGCTCAACCGCCTGGGTGATGCACTCAGTCAGGGTGATCAGCCCCAGACTCTGGAGCTGGGCAAACAACTCTATCAGCAACCCACCGGAACCGCAGAACAACAGGCTTTTATCCGCGCTTTTGCTGCACGGGTGCTGACACAGCTGCATCTGCAGCAGGATAAACCAGAGCTGGCTGCAGAGGTGTTAGTCGGTGCACTGCGTGATGAAACCCTGCTGGATCATTCAACACTGCAAGCCATGCGCTGGTTATTGATGCAGGTGCGGATTAATCAGGGAAATCATCAAGCTGCCCTGGTTAATCTGGAGCGCTGGTGGCAGCATGAAGAAACACCCTCCGCTGATGCTCACTACCTGCGTGCCGCGCTGCTGGCACAACTGCAACGCTGGGCTGATGCAGAACCCTGGTTGGTGATTGCGCTGCAACAACAAACACCCGATTCCTGGCTGAATCTTGGCGTGGCGATATACCAGCGCCAGGAAAAATGGCCACAGGCTGCAGCACTGCAACAACAGCGAGTCAGACAAACACCGGAAAATGCCAGCCTCTGGTCTCAGCTGGCACAACTACAACAGCTGGCCGGGCAGGACAAAGATGTGCTGGTGACACTGGAGCTGGCACAACGCCGTGGTTATCTGAGTGAAACAGAACAGCAGCAACTGGGATTAAGGTTACTGAATGCGGAGCAGCCTTTACGTGCTGCACGGGTTTTTGAGTTATTGCTGAAGACCACCCCGGATATTGAGCTGATGCGTTATGCCGCCAGAGCCTGGATGCAAACCAGCCAGCCAGAAGCCACAGCAGATGCACTATTGCGATTGGCACAGGCCAGTAATGATCAAGATGATTGGCAGCGGCTGGGGGATTGGCATTACAGCCAGGGCAACTGGCAACAGGCTGTGGATGCCTGGATGGTTTTTCATGAGGCATTATCACCGCGTGATCAAGCCAGCCTGACTTTGCTGATTGCCAATGCTTACATCGAATTGCGAGATTATGAGCAGGCGCGTTTACTGCTGGAGAGTTTGTTAGCCACCTCCGAAGAGATGGCTGCACGTCAGTGGCTTAATTACATCAATGCGCTATAGGTTGAGGGATGAGGCGAACGCCTCACCCTACTCGACTACCTCTGCTGCAGTGGATATTCAGCCGGGTTTATTTACCATATACATCATCAATGGTTTTCAGCGGGTAGTGGGCAGGGTAGGGCAAGCGCGCCACGCCTGAGTCCACGGCAGCTTTTGCTACAGCTGCAGAGATACGACCCAGCAGGCGGCTATCCATCGGCTTGGGAATGATGTACTCAGGTCCGAACTCCAGTGATTCCAGCTCATAGGCTTTTAACACTTCTGCAGGAACAGGCTCTTTGGCCAGATCCTTCAGAGCGTTAACAGCTGCAATCTTCATTTCTTCATTAATGGCGCTGGCACGAACGTCCAATGCACCACGAAAGATAAAGGGGAAGCCCAGTACGTTGTTCACCTGGTTAGGATAATCGGAACGACCGGTGGCCATGATCACATCATTGCGGGCAGCATGGGCAATTTCTGGCTTGATTTCTGGATCAGGGTTGGAGCAGGCAAATACGATGGGGTTGGCTGCCATTCTCATCAGATGTTCAGCCGTCATCAGATCCGGGCCGGATAAACCAACAAACACGTCGGCACCATCCAATGCATCATCCAGTGTGCGCTTGTCGGTTTCGTTGGCAAACATGGCTTTGTACTGGTTCAGATCATCACGACCGGAGTGAATAACACCCTTACGATCCAGCATGTAGATATTTTCGCGCTTGGCACCACAAGCCACCAGCAGTTTCATGCAAGCAATCGCTGCTGCGCCGGCACCGAGACAGACAATTTTAGCTGCTTCGATTTTTTTGTCAGACATTTCCAGCGCGTTGATCATACCGGCAGCCGTTACAATTGCTGTACCGTGCTGGTCATCGTGGAATACCGGAATGTTGCACTGCTCAATCAGGGTGCGTTCGATCTCAAAACACTCAGGGGCTTTGATGTCTTCCAGGTTGATGCCACCAAAGGTGTCAGCAATACGGGCAACAGTGTCAATAAAGGCCTGTGGGCTTTCAGCGTTAACTTCGATGTCGATGGAGTTCACACCGGCAAAACACTTGAAGAGTACACCCTTGCCTTCCATTACCGGCTTGGATGCCAGCGGGCCCAAATTGCCCAGACCCAGAATGGCAGTACCGTCAGAAATAACAGCAACCAGGTTGCCCTTGCCGGTGTACTTGTAAGCCAGATCAGGATCACGGGCTATTTCACGTACTGGCTCTGCAACACCAGGGCTGTAGGCCAGCGCCAGGTCTTTAGCAGTAGCGGTCGGTTTGGTCAGCTCGATGCTGAGTTTTCCAGGGATTGGGTTGGCATGGTAATCCAGTGCAGCTTGTTTCATATCTTGTGACATTATGATTATTCGCTATGTGGGCATGAAATAGAATTTGAGGTTAAAAGCAAACCTGAGCAACAGATGGCTTTTGGCAATTCTGCCTTCAGGTTTTTACTAATGTCTAATGAGCATATATAAAATCAGCGGTTGTCACAAGCACTTGCAATGACTTAGAAGCAGGGAAATTCGTGCGGCTTATGGCCACAATTGACGGACACAAAAAAACCGGGACTGAGCCCGGTTTTTTGATTCAAGCAAAAGCAGTTACTTGGTGCTGCGGCTGCCAAAACGCTTGGAGAAACGCTCAACACGGCCACCGGTTGCTGCTTGCTTCTGCTTGCCAGTGTAAAAAGGGTGGCAGTTGGAGCAAACGTCCAGGGCAATGGATTCTTCGCCCATGGTGGAGTTGATGGTGAAGCTGTTGCCACAGGTGCAGGTTGCCGCAACTGCTTTGTATTCGGGGTGAATGCCTTCTTTCATGGTAAGCCTCGTTAGAGTTGCGCCGCCACCTGATCTTTTGCCAGGCACCGCACAGGGTGTCAATAGGATTTAAGGTCGCGTATTCTAACAGGCAATAAAGGCTTGCGCCAAATATTTCAGAGTAAAAAAATGCCGCTGATCCAGGTTGCTCTCCCTACCCCGCTAAGAAGACTGTTTGACTACTGGCCTGCTGCCGGGCAGCCTTTGCCGCAGCCGGGTGTGCGGATACAGGTGCCTTTTGGCAATCGCCAGATGACTGGATTGGTGATGGGGCTAGTGGATCAAAGCAGCTTGTCAACATCCCGCTTAAAAGCAGCCATTGCTTATCTGGATCAGCAACCGCTTTTTTCAGTGGCGCATCTGGACTTTTTACAATGGGTTGCCGGTTATTATCATCAACCGCTGGGTGAAGTGCTGCAGGCGGCGTTGCCTGCCTTGTTACGCCAGGGACAAGCCCTGCATCCGCCACAAGAACCACGCTGGCAACTCACTGAAGCCGGGCGAACCATCAATCCGGCAGAACTGAGTCGGGCACCTAAACAAGCCGCACTGGTGCGTCTACTGCAAAGTGCTGGTCGCTCTCTGGCACAGAAGAACCTGCAAAGCCAAGGTTTCACTCTGACGGTGATCAATAATCTAAAAGGCAAGGGTTTGCTGGAACCGGCAAAACTGACCCCGCGTCAGCAGGGCATCGGTTTGCCCCAGCTATCACCGGCAGAACACCAACCCCGCAGTGTACTGGCCGAGGTGCCGCTGAATCTGACAGCAGAACAGCAGCCAGTGGTTGAGCAACTTCACGGTTTGTTGCAGGGATTTAATCCGGTTTTATTACAGGGTGTCACCGGCAGTGGCAAAACCGAAGTTTACCTGCAGCTGATTCAGCGGGTGCTGGAACAGGGAAAGCAGGCGCTGGTATTGATCCCGGAAATTGGTCTGACCCCCCAGACCCTGCGGCGTTTCGAGAAGCGTTTTAACCGACGGGTGGTGGCACTGCACTCCGGCATGACTGATCGGGAACGGCTGGAGTCCTGGCGCAGTGCAGTGGAAGGCAAAGCTGCCGTGGTGCTGGGAACCCGCTCCGCTATTTTTGTACCCTTACCCAAGCTGGGTGTAATTCTGGTGGATGAAGAGCACGATGCCTCCTTTAAACAGCAGGATGGTGTGCGTTATCAGGCAAGGGATCTGGCGGTGTTGCGTGCCAAGCGTGAAAATATTCCGGTGGTGCTGGGTTCAGCCACCCCATCACTGGAGAGTCTGGCACATGCCCAGCGTGGTGATTATCTCTGGTTACACCTGCGTCAGCGACCAGGTGTGTCGGTCAAATTACCTGTGCCAACCCTGCTGGATATTCGCAGTCGTAAACTGACCGGTGGTTTTTCTGAACCGTTGCTGAAAGCCATGGAGCGGCATCTGCAAGCCGGTAATCAGGTATTGGTGTTACTGAACCGTCGAGGTTTTGCACCAGTGCTGATGTGCTCTGCCTGTGGCTGGATTGCCGGTTGCCAGCATTGTGATGCACGTATGACCTGGCACCGAGAGCCACCGGGATTACACTGCCACCACTGCGATCATCGTCAGCCACTGCCTTATACCTGCCCAAGTTGTGGACACGATGAACTTTTACCACTGGGTGCAGGCACAGAACGCGCAGAAGAAACCCTGATAGAACGCTTTGCTGATATTCCGGTGATCCGTCTGGATCGGGACAGCGTGCGTAATCGCCATGATCTGAATAACAAGCTGGAACAAATTGCCATTCAGCGCCCTGCCATTTTGCTGGGCACCCAGATGCTGGCCAAAGGGCATCACTTCCCCGATGTCACTCTGGCAACCGTGCTGGATGCTGATCATGGTTTGTACTCCAGCGACCCACGCGCCATGGAACGCACCGCACAACTATTAATACAAGTGGCCGGACGTGCCGGACGTGCAGAAAAACCCGGTGAGGTGATTATCCAGACTCATCACAGTGACGACCCACGGCTGGAAAAACTCTGTCTGGAAGGTTACGAAGCGCTGGCGCTGGATTTACTGGCAGAACGGCGCAACAGTCATTGGCCGCCTTTTGCTTATCTGGCCATCCTGCGGGCAGAAGCCCATAAAACAGAAGTGGTTGGACAAATGATGAGCGCCCTTGCCACTCATGCTCGGCAGCTGCGTGATCTTGAACCGGAAACTCTGACATTACTCGGCCCAGTTCCTGCCCCGATGGAAAGACGTCAGGGGCGTTACCACATGCAGCTGTTACTCCATGCCAGCAAACGCGCGCCCCTGCATCGTTTGGTCGAGGCCCTGCTGCCCTGGCTGGAAAACGCACCAGAAGCCAGAAGGGTGCGCTGGTCACTGGATATTGATCCAGATGACTTGTTTTAGTGCGGTGAAAGATGGCGCTGGGAGGCGTTAGCCTCCCTTAATGGGGGCGGTTTTGTTTTTCAATGTGTTGTCGGATCACTGAAATCGGAGCGGGCTTGCTTACATCATGAACCAAATAGACAAAACGGTTCAGGACTTCTTTACACAGATCATGCAAATGGATATCTTCACGTTGAGGCTAGAGGCAAAATCCTTTCGCAATGACTGCTGATTTTGAGCTAAACTGAACTCCGAAACATGAGTATCTAAATTTAAGTACGTAAGAGCTTCGGACGCTAACCGAACTTTAATTCAAGGGTCAACAATGAGCTGGCATACAAAAAGTATACTCAACCAGGTTATTCTCGTTGTCTTGACGGCGAACCTGATCGCCACTGTTGTGGCGATAATTTACATTAACTTCTCCATGAAAGTCACCGATGAATTTAACGTCCTCGTCAGCACCAGAATGGTCAATGCGCTTGAAGCCCAGGACGTGCTCTCAAATTTTAAAACCCAGGTTCAGGAATGGAAAAACGTCTTGATTCGAGGATCAGACCCGGATCAGCTCGAAAAATACTGGACTCGTTTCCAGGAACGAGAAGCGTCTATTCAAAGCCAACTTGATGAACTGATGCTTCGCATCGAGAAGCCCGAGGCAAAGGCACTGATGTCTGAGTTCAAACAGGCTCACCAAACAATGGGGAGGGCCTATCGTGACGGATTCGAGGCTTTCATCAGCTCCGGATTTGATTCGAACGCTGGTGATGCTGCGGTCCAGGGGATCGACCGGGAACCCGCTAGACTGATTGAATCTGCCACAACTGCGGTTCGGGAAGACAGCCTCAACCGGGCTGGAATATTGAACGCTATTGTTGACAAGTGGAGCTGGTTTGTGGCTGGTCTTATGATTGCGGCCATTGTTCTGGGCACCGTCGCCCTGATCATGACCCTGCTTTTGGGAGTGGTTCGGCCCACACAGAAACTTATCGCGCAGATCGCCCGTTTGGGCGACGGCGATCTGTCGGATCCGGTCACCATAAAGCGCGCCGACGAGCTTGGGCAGTTGGCGGATACCGCCCGAAGTTTGCACCGATTCCTCAGCGATACAGGATTTCATCTGAGAGATAATGCTAGGAAACTGACCGATACCGGTGAGCTGATCCGCCAGAACGCCGACAGCGTTGTCAGTCAGTCGGATTTAGCCTACCAACGGATCGATCAAATTGCAACGGCCATGAACGAGATGTCATCGACAGCGGAAGGCGTAGCCAGTCACGCGGTGTTTGTGGCCACGAAAGTCAATCAGACATCTGATGAAACCGCCACTGCAGATTCGCAAATCAATAAGGCGGCGGAGAGCATGGGACGGTTGACCGACCAAATCCAAAGCTCGACCGAAATCGTCAATCAGCTTGCCAGTGACGGTAGAAAAGTAGGTGACGTCATGAAGGTCATACGGGAGATTGCGGACCAGACCAACCTGCTCGCGCTGAATGCCGCCATCGAGGCTGCCAGGGCAGGCAAGGCCGGGCTCGGCTTTGCCGTGGTTGCGGATGAAGTCCGCAATCTAGCGGCCAAAACCCAGGAGGCAACTGTCGAGATCGATCAGATCATCGGCACCATCAGCGAAGCTTCGCGGGATGCTACTGAATTCATGCAGGCCTCGGGTGTTATGGTTCAGGAAAGCAGCGAGGCAGTTGAAGCAGTGCGAGCCACTCTGGCGGTGATCAATCGGCGGATGGGCAGCATCAATGACGCAGCCACCCAGGTAGCTACGGCCTCCGAAGAGCAAACCAGTGTCTGTGAGGACATCAACCGCAATGTCGCGGATGTGGCAGAGGCAATGCAACAAGCGACTGACAACAGTCTGCGCACCGTGCCCGAGCTGGAAGCGATGGCAAGCCGCGCTCGGGAGTTGGCAAACCGAATCAAGCACTAGTGTGACCAAAATGCGCAACAAGCCCCGTACTTTTAGTACGGGGAAGGATAGCGCTGGGAGGCGTTAGCCTCCCTTAATGGGGGCGGTTTTGTTGCTCAATATATTGTCGAATTACTGAGATAGGCGCACCACCAACACTACCTGCATAGTAGCTGGGACTCCAGAGCGCGTTTTTCATGTATGCAGGTTTTATCAGCTCGGGGTGTAGCTGCTTGAGCTTCCGACTCGACACCCCTTTCAGGCTATTAACCAGTTTCGACACGGATACCTTCGGCGGAAAGTTCACCAGCAGGTAAACATGGTCGGCTTCACCATTAAACTCCACAAGCTCCGTCTCAAAGTCCTCACACACGCTGCGAAAGATGCTTTCCAGCGACCTAAGATGTTCATTGGTGAACACAGCGCCACGGTACTTTGTGATAAAGACCAAGTGAGCATGTAGCTCAAAAACGCAATGTCTGCCTTTTCTGTAATGGTTTATTTCTTTCATTGGCCAATTATAATACAAAACATGAAATACACCAAGACCTTAAAGGTTCGTGTTCGAGACAAGCACCGCCCTTTGTTGAATCAAATGGCGCGGTCGGTCAATTTTGTCTGGAATTATGTCAACGAACTCAGTCACCGTTCTATCAAGGAGCGTGGTGTGTTTCTGTCTGCCTACGATCTTCAGAAGTACACCCAAGGCGCTCACAAAGAGCTGGAGCTGCATAGCCATACCGTCCAGAAGGTCGGTGCGGAGTACGCTACTCGCCGCAAGCAGTTCAAAAAGAATCGTTTGAACTGGCGCAAGTCAGGCGGTACGCGCCTAATTTAGAGTGGAAGGGACAGCAAATCAAGTCGCCCAATCTTCAAAACGTAAACCTTCAACTCTGCTGAACTCTTTCAGATTATTACTCACCAGTATCAGCCCCAGTGAACGGGCATGACCAGCAATCATCAGGTCATAAGGTCCAATCAGGCAGCCCTGACGAGCCAGCTCTGAACGTAACTGGCCTGTATGAACGGCTGCATCCGCATCATAATCCAGCACATCCAGTCGAGCAGCAAAACCTTCTATGGTTGCAAGATTTTTTTCTGGCTGGGCTGATTTCTCTGCACCATAAACCAGCTCCATCCAGGTCACGGAGCTGATGCAGAGTTGTCCAGTGTGCTGATTAAAAATGTTGCGAACTTTCTCCGGTCGATTCTTGATGGTGTAGATGCAGATATTGGTATCCAGCATATACTTCAGCATCACAGCGAACTCCGAACCTGTTGTTCGGGCTGTTCACGATCCGTCATGAAGTCTGGGCTGACTCCATCACCATCAAACCAGGAATTCCAGATTTCTCCTGCCGGTGCCATGATGCGCGTGCGCCCCATTACAACAACATCAACACGTTTTACCTCTTCAGGAAAGGCCGCCGCCTTTGGCAGACGAACGGCCTGACTCTGATTGCTTTTGAAAACAGCTGCTTGTTCCATGGCTTGCCTCCGCTGGATATACATAAGACATATCCAGCATAGCGCTGCCTTACACAAGGATCAAGGTATTACAGCATCAGGCTTTACTCGGGTCTTTTAACAGGTAACGGGCAAAGGCTGGCAGTAACCACAGGGCACCAATCATGTTCCACAGGAACATAAAGGTCAGCAGGATACCCATGTCTGCCTGGAACTTGATGGGTGAGAAGACCCAGGTGCCCACACCGATGGCCAGTGTCAGGCCGGTGAAACTAACCGCTTTACCGGTGGAGCGCAGGGTCTGGTAATAGGCATCCTGCAGGTTTTCACCTTCACGTAGGTACTGGCGTAGCCGCGAGTAGATGTAAATGCCGTAATCCACACCAATACCAACCCCCAGGGCAATCACCGGCAAGGTGGCGACTTTTACACCGATGCCCAGTTGTGCCATCAGCGCCTGACAGAGCACGGATGTCAACCCCAGCGGTGCCACAATACACACCACCGCACGCCAGGAGCGGAAGGTGATAAACACCAGCGCGGCCACCACAGCATATACAAAAATCAGCATGAAGGTTTGTGCGCGGGCAATTTCTTCGTTGGTAGCGGCTTCAATCCCGGCACTACCGGCAGCCAGCATAAAGCGGGCATGTTCGGAGTTGTTTTCGGCGGCAAAAGCTTCCACGGCACGAGTCACACGCACCAGGGTGTCGGCCTTGTGATCTTCCAGATAAAGAATGACTGGCAACAGGTCACATTGGTTATTAACCATACCAGCGGGCAGGTTGCTCATGGCCTGATTCAGTACAAACTGGTTACGCGACAGGGTTTCCCACTTCAGGTTGCCCTCGTTAAAGCCGGCAATCACACGTTTAGTGATGTAGGCTGGTGACATGCTGCCTTGTACCCCTTCCACGTTACGCATCTGCCATTCCAGGCGATCGACGGCTTCCAGCGCTTCATAACTGACACAAGCCTGTTCCGGTGTTTCCACCATCACCACCAGTACATCAGCACTGGTAGCGTAGTTGCGGGTGATATAAGCGTTATCCAGGTTGTAACGAGAATCCGGGCGCAGTTCTGGTGCACCTTCATCCAGGTCACCAATTTGCAGGTTGGCACTGCCAACAAATCCCATGACTCCCAGCAGCAGGGCAACCAGCAGTGACCAAGGTGCAACACGGGCATGAGTAAAGAAAGACAGGCGATGCCAGACCAGAGAGGTCTCCTGACGTTTACGCTCGGCACGGATGATGCTGGTTTGACCCACCCCCAGGTAAGACATCAACAGCGGCAACAAAACCAGGTTGGTGAGGATTATGACCGCAACACCCAGGGCAGCAGCCACGGCCAGTTCCTGAATCACCTGAATATCAATAAACAGCAGGGTCATAAAACCTATGGCATCGGATACCAGAGCCAGAATACCGGCTGCATACAGGCCACGAAATGCCAGTCGTGCAGCAGTCAGGCGGTCATGGCCGTGTGAGGCTTCAATGGCCATGGCGTTGATGACCTGCACGCCGTGGGATACAGCAATCGCAAACACCAGAAAAGGCACCAGCATGGAATAAGGATCCAGCCCATAACCCATCAGTTTGAGTAACCCCAGTTGCCAGACCACGGCAATCACCGAACAGACCAGTGGAATGATCGAACTTTTAAAACAACGGGAATAAAGGAACAGCAGTACAAAGGTAATCGCCAGAGCAATCAGGAAAAAGAAACCCACATGAGTAGCGCCATCAATCAGATCACCCACCAGCTTGGCAAAACCGATGATGCGTACTTCAAAATGTTCATCACTGAATTGTTCTCGAATCTGTTCGAGTGCAGCAGAAAAAGCCTGATAATCCAGCGGTTCACCATCAACATTCACAACCAGCGGAGCCACAACAATGCTGGAGCGGAAGTCATTGGCAATCATGATGCCAACCTGACCGGACTTGAGTACGTTTTCACGCAGGGTTTCCAGACTGTCCGGGCTGGCATCATAGGTATCAGGGATTACCGTGCCCCCTTCAAAACCTTCTTCGGTCACCTGAGTCCAGCGCACGGCTGGATCCCAGAGTGAGCGCACAGCGGATTGATCTACACCCTTGAGGTAACGTACCTCTTCATAAACCTCCTGCAAACGCTGCATGTATTCAGCGCTGAAAATATCCTGAGATTCATCCTTCACGGTAACCGCCAGGCGTACAGCATTTCCCAGACCGCGCAGGTCGTCCTGTCGATCCATAAAATTTTCGATGTAGGGGTGGGACAGGGGAATTAGTTTTTCAAAACTGGCTTCTGGTTTTACCTGTAGGGCTTGGCTGCCCAAAAACACGGTCATTAATAAAAAGAACACCAGCCAGATGGGACGCCAGTTAAAAAAGAAGCTTTCAATCCAAGGGGCTTGTTGTTGTTTGTTCATGGAAAAAGTCCTTAGTGGCTGGAAGTGTCAGGCAGCAACAGGGTGTGAATGCCACCGCGTCCCACCGCAAAAACCTGGTTGCCCTGACGGGCAGCAGCCAGTAATGAATAACGTCCCGGCAGGGTATGGAGTGTCAGAGCATCAGCTGAACCGGTCAGGTATTCACCATTTTGTCCGAGCACCAACAAGCGGCCATGATCCAGAACCAGCCCGCCGTTGAGTGTTTGTTCACCCTGATGTTCCAGTTGTTGCCAGGAATCTCCGGCATCTCGACTGATAAAAAGATTACCTCTCAGTCCGGTGGCCAGCAGGAACCCTTCCGGGGTGCTGATCAGGCCAAAAATTGAACCATCATAATCCAGTGGTAACGGCTGCCAGCTTTGAGCCTGATCCTCGGAGCGAAACAGGCCGCCTCGTTCTCCGGCAATAAACAAACGACCAGCAGTATCTTGAATGATGGCGTTATTGTGGTATTCATCCGGATTGGGCAGGGCATCACCAACAAACTGCCAGGAATCACCTGCATCATCAGTACGCAGCAGCAGGTTGTACCCTCCCACAACAAAGCCACTTTGTGCGGAGATAAAATGAATACCCAGCAAGGGTGGTTCTTCGGTATCGTGGTGCATCAACTGCCAAGTGGCACCGGCATCGGTGGTACGCAGGATGATTGCTTCATGCCCAACAGCAAAACCCAGCTGAGGGGTGGCAAAATGTACTGCGGTCAGGTGTGCAATCACTGGCACCTGTGCCTGCTGCCAAGGCTGGTCAGGATCGCGGTAGATAATATGCCCCCGTTCACCAACAGCAACTAGCCGTTCACCCGCAGAGGTGATATCCAGCAGCAAGGATTGAGCTGCCTGCCCAGTTTGTAAGGCTGGACGCAACAAGGCGGAATCTGCCTGGCTGAAGTTTGCAAAGACCAGTCCGGTGATAAGGATTAGAAGCCTGATGGCGGATGTGTGGATAGGAAAGCTGAGCCGCATGGAAAGTCTCCGTTATTTTTATGCTTGCGCCAAGCCTAACTCTAGCACCAAGATCAATGTCAGACAAACGCTTGTTTAAAAACTATTTGTTTATCTGAGAGGGCGGTAGAAAGCAGGGCAAGAGCATTTTAAATTGATGCGATGACCTTTGAGCGCAGCTGATCATTCAGGGCAGCTACTTTACGCCTGGCGCTAAATGCGCGGATCGGTCAGTGTCTCAAAGTGAGTGAAGAAGACAGCGGCCATCTCTATTCTCCATCAGCAATGAGGAGAATAGATTTCCAGAAAGAGGGACCCCTTCAACCAGTCAGTGGCTTATAATGCTCTTGCCTTGGAGTGGGTGTTCTGAGTGCTTGCAGGTAATATCGGTAGATGTTAAGTTGTACTAATTAAGATATTGCTTAACTATGACTGAACTCACCAATCCTCGTATTTACGGAGCTTAAGCTATGAATATTGATCGTGCGCTGATGATGTTTGCCGGTATCATGATTCTGATCAGTTTGTTACTGACACATTTTGTGCATCCCGCCTTTGTCTGGCTTACCGTCTTTATTGCTGCCAACCTGATGCAGGCCAGTGTTACTGGTTTTTGCCCGGCGGTGATTATGCTCAAGAAATTGGGTATCAAAACTGGCTGTGCATTCAAGTAAGAAAAAGCTTGCATTGGAGATATGCATCTTTATAATGCATTCTCGCTGTCGGGCAACCACTGTCCGGCAGTGGTTAAGCAAGAGGCACGAAGCAAAAGTTAATCAAAATAAACGCTTGACACTGGGGTGAAACGCTGTAGAATACGCCCCACTGATTCG
>NZ_JACUUA010000004.1 GCF_014859565.1 Marinospirillum sp.
TCTCTTGGTTAACTATTAGTCCGCCAGATGTCCGGCAACGAGTACTGTTGCTCAGGACGCGTGAATACATCCCTCCAAGCTCTGGCTGCGGCATAGGGCAAGGATGCCCTGCGACAAGTACATCGCGTCCTGACCTGCAATGCCTTGTACCCAACTTCTCCAGAAACATCAGGCTCCGGCTTCAGCCTGTTTACGCAGGATAAAGCGCTGGATTTTGCCGCTGGGCGTTTTTGGCAGCGCGTCCACAAATTCGATTTCCCGTGGGAAGGCATGAGCCGACAAGCGTTCACGTACCAGTGACTGAATGTCTTTCACCAGTTGATCACTCGCTTCGTGCCCAGCCTTTAACACCACAAAAGACTTGATCACATAACCGCGCAGTTCATCCGGTTTGCCCACCGCCGCAGATTCCGCCACCGCAGGGTGCTCCAGTACGGTATTTTCCACATCGGTCGGGCCAACACGGTAACCGGCAGTGGTGATGATGTCGTCATCCCGACCAGCAAACCAGAAGGTGCCATCGGCATGTTTTTCCACCACATCACCGGTCAGGTAATACTTTTCATGGAAAGGTTTTTTCTCCTGCCAGGTGTAACCCTGGAAGAAAAATGCCGGAGAGTTTTCCATATCCACTGCCAGCTGACCGGTCTTGCCTGCTTCCAGCTCCTTGTATTCTGCATCCAGAATCGCCAGACGATAACCCGGCATCGGCATACCCATCGAACCCACAGGAGACTCATGTGTCAACGAGTGATGGCAGCAACAAGTCATGCCGGTTTCCGTCTGACCATAATGATCCATCACACGGCAACCAAGGTTGTCACTGACCCAGTTCACCACCTCGGTATTCAGCGGTTCACCGGCAGAACTGGCAACCCGCAGACTCAGCTCAGCAGACTTGCCATCCAGCAGCCCACTGGATTTCATCATACGGTAAGCCGTTGGGGCAGAAGCCAGGTTGGTGATCTGGTGTTTTTTCAGGAATTCCAGCGTGTTTTCAGCAGTGAATCCGGCTTCGTTGAAGTGAGTAGTACAACCCAGCAACAGTGGTCCGGTGATGGCGTAATACAGGCCATAAGCCCAGCCCGGATCAGCCATGTTCCAGAAGCGATCAGATTCCTGCAGGTCGATGGCATAACGCATGTAGATATAAAAAGCGGGCAGTGCTTTTAACGGCACGGCTACACCCTTGGATTTACCAACAGTGCCAGAGGTGAACATCTGCAGGAAGGGTTGTTCAGCATCCAGTACTGGAGCCTCACATTCACTGCTCTGATCCGCCAGCAGGCTGGCGTAGTGGGCATCACCCCACTGCTTGGCATCCGCCTTGGAACCCAGCATTATCATTTTGGGCAGGCTTTTGATGGGTTTGAATTTTTCACGATTTTCCGCATCAGTGAACATCAGCGCGGTTTTGGCCTGAGTCAGGCGGTATTCAATGGCTTCATATCCAAAGGCGGTAAACAGCGGCTGATAAACAGCACCAATGCGCCAGCTTGCCAGAATTAATCCCAGCAGCTCCGGGGTACGGGACAACATGGCTGCCACACGATCACCCTGCTTTACACCCTGGCTTTTTAATAGATTAGCCATACGCCCGGTCAGTGCATCCAGCTCAGCAAAGGTGAGTGTGGTGACCTTGCCTTGTGTATCTTCATGCACCAGCGCCAGATGATTCGCCTTACTGCCCTGGGCATGACGACCACAGCATTCAATATAAGCGTTAAAACCTTCAGTCAGGCTGCCCTGTAATGCTGCTTCAACAGTCGACAGCTGGAATTGCTGCATAAACGCTGCGTAATCCTGCGTCTGAGCCAGTTTTGATTCGGCCATGGGTGTACCCTCCAGTTTCAATTTGTTGTTTTTGTTTAACTTTGACGTAAACGTCAACTTTCCGGGGTAAATAAAGGCGACCAAAGCCACCTTTATCTTATTTCTTTAAAACGAGCAAGTGCTCGGTTTTTTCTAGCCTAATTCAGCAACTGCATCCGGGCAAGTTTTTTATGCAGGCCTTTTAACCCGCTGAGGGCTCTTTACCACGCTGAAGGCTCTTTACCCCGCTGAAGGCTCTTTTATCAAGCTGAAGGCTCCCTCAACACCATCGCTACCAGTTCATGAGCCAGATCATCCGGGGTCAGTTCACGATCCGGGTGATACCACTGCACCGTCCAGTTGAGTGCACCCAGCGCCAGTCGCCGCTGCAAACCCTGATCCCCTTTGATCAATCCAGCTTCATGGCATTCACTGATCACTTCGCGCCAGCTGGTTTCATAAGCGTCACGCAGCTCCACCAGCAGATTACGGGATTCCTGTGTCAGGCTGCGCCATTCATAAATAGCCACCACGTGGGCATCCCGATCTTCCAGCAGGGTAGATAAATGAGCTCGTGCCAGTGCATAGAGGCGTTCTTTGGGTGTTTTGGCACTAGACAGTGCCTGTCGGGCAATTTCCATGGCATGTAACATGCCGGATTCAATCACTGCGTACAGGATTTCCTGCTTATCATTAAAGTGATGAAACAGGCTGCCGGATTTGATACCCATGGCATCCGCCAGCATCCGCACTGTGGTGGATTCATAACCCTGATTGCAGAACAGCCGGGCAGCAATCGCGACCAGCTCCTTGCGTCTTTTAGAATTCTTGTTTAAGTTCATGGCAGTTAACTAGCGCTTGCTCGGTTTTATGACTTGCGAGTCACAAACTACCTCTAGCCAAGGCTCCGGTCAAGCGGCACCCTATACAGCAAGAAAACACCACAAGAGGTTTATGCCATGCAAGATGCAATTGTAATTGTTTCCGGTGCCCGCACCCCGATGGGCGGCATGATGGGTTCTTTGTCCACCCTGACCGCTCCAGAACTGGGTGGTGTGGCGATTGCTGATGCCATCCGCCGCGCGGGCATTCAGCCTGCCGATGTACAAGAAGTGATTATGGGTTGTGTACTACCCGCCGGTGTTAAACAAGGCCCTGCGCGTCAGGCTATGATGCAGGCTGGTATTCCAGTTGAAACCGGTGCCACCACCATCAACAAACTCTGCGGCTCCGGTATGAAAGCCGTGATGCTGGCACATGATCTGATTAAAGCCGGTACCAACGACATCATGGTTGCCGGTGGTATGGAAAGTATGTCCAACGCCCCGCACGTACTCACCAAAGCACGCAGTGGCTACCGTCTGGGTCATGGTGAAATCAAGGATCACATGTTTCTGGATGGCCTGGAAGATGCCCGCACCGGCAAACTGATGGGTGTGTTTGCTCAGGACGTTGCGGATGACAAGGGTTACACCCGTGAAAGCATGGATAACTTTGCCATCAGCTCTTTAAAACGTGCTATGACTGCCATAGAACAAGGCAAGTTAAAAGCCGAAACTGCTCCCGTAACGGTACAAACCCGCAAGGGCGAAGTGACCATCACTGATGATGAACAACCGCATCAGGCCAATATCGAAAAAATTCCTTCCCTGCGTCCGGCTTTCAAAAAAGATGGCACTGTTACTGCAGCCAATTCCAGTTCCATTTCTGATGGCGCTTCTGCATTGGTGATTATGCGTGAATCCGAAGCACAGAAGCGCGGCCTGAAACCCATGGCACGGATTGTGGCTCATGCCACCAACTCCCGTGAGCCCAGCGAATTCACCCTGGCGCCCATTGGTTCCATCGAAAAGGTTGTTGCAAAAGCAGGCTGGTCGATTGATGACGTGGATCTGTTTGAAATCAACGAAGCTTTTGCCGTGGTGACCATGCTGGCGATGGATGGTCTGAACATTCCACACGAAAAAACCAATATTTATGGTGGTGCTTGTGCTCAGGGTCACCCGATTGGTTCCACTGGTTCACGTATTCTGGTCACACTGATGTATGCCCTGCAACAGGAAGGCAAAAAGCGCGGTGTTGCCAGCCTGTGTATTGGTGGTGGTGAAGCTACAGCCGTTGCCATCGAACTGATCTGATCCGCTCTGTACCTTCAGGTCTGCACCCTTCAAGCCGGAAGCTTCAAAGCTTCCGGCTTTTTCTTGCTTCACCTGTCAGGCTTTAACAGGCTAAGATAGACAAAACAGTCTTAACCACGGAAATCAGCAAATGCCTGCCAAGGAATCCATCATCCGCTCTCTGCATTTGCCTGTCATCAAGCGCACAAGCCTGCTGGCGGGGTTTTTGCTGGTATTTGGATTACTGCCTGCGGCATCGTCCACCTCTGCTTTTTTTGAGCGCAGTTATCAGCCATTACAGCCTGACCCTGCCGCCCGCGCACTATTTACTCAGACTTATCAGCAATTACGTCGCGGTGAACTGACAGACCTTTCCGAAGTGCTGACACAGCTGCAACACTACCCTCTGGCACCCTATCTGGAATATCAGCTGTTTCGTAACCAGCTGGCCTACAAGGTTGCTAACCACGAAAAAATCCAGGCTTTTCTTGCCCTGCATTCAGACAAGGCTTTTCAATCCACCCTGCGCCATGAGTGGCTGGAAGAACTGGCACGCCAGCAAAACTGGCCGTTATTCCTACAGCAAGCAGATAACGCCTCAATCACCAGCAATCGCCTGACTTGTTTTCGTTTGCAGGCCGAGGCAGAAGTGTTTGGTACCAGCCTGAGCTGGCTGGAAACCACCGCTGACTTCTGGCGTAACAACCAGCCTTTACCAGGCAACTGCAAAGTCATCACTGAAAAACTGCACCTGCTGGGTTTACTCAAGCCGGATGACTACCGCACCGCTGCCCTGCAACTGATGCAAAATGGCCAGACCAGCCAAGCTCGTGCTCTCCACAGCCGTCTAAAACCAGCCGATCAACAGTGGCTGGATTACTGGCAAAAGGGGCGCCAGAATCCAGCAGCTCAGTTGCAGGCATTATTAAACAACCCTCGCCTACTGCGCACCGATACAACACTGCGGGAAGAAATCCTGCTGGATTTACTGAAAAACCACGCCCGTACTCACCCAACCCGCACTGAACAACTGATTGGACAGCTGCGTAACAAGAAGCTGTTATCCGACACATCGGGCTGGCAGGTACAGGAATACATAGCTATCCGCGCCGCCCAGCGCAATCGGGATAACTCCCTTGAGCTGTTTGCCAAAGTGCCTGCTGCTGCACGCTCAGCACAGGGTCAGGAGTGGTATGCACGTACTCTGCTGCGCGCCGCAGACTGGGCTCGACTGCATCAGGCGATTTTGCAACTGCCGGATGAACTGCAGGCTAATAATGAATGGCGTTACTGGCTGGCTCACACTTTAATTGAACAGCAACAACCGCACGAAGCAAATCAACTGCTGCAACAGCTGGCAGAAGAGCGCAGTTATTACGGTTTTCTGGCCGCTCGCAGTCTGGGCATCCCTCCCCGGATGAATGAGTTGGAGACACCCATCAATCCCCCAGTTCTGCAGCAACTGAGCCAGCAGCAGGGCATGATTCGTAGTGGTGAGCTTTATTTCACCGGCTTTGTGGAGGATGCCAATCGTGAGTGGTTTCAGGCTCTCCGTGGCGCCAGCACCGAAGACTGGATTCAGGCAGGTTGGCTGGCACGTCACTGGGGCTGGCATGATCGCAGTGTTGATGCCGCCAACCGCGCCGGACTTCATGATGCTCTTGACCTGCGTTTTCCGCTGGCACACCTCGAAACTCTGCGACCACTGGCACAACAGGCTGGTTTAGAGCTGCCATTGGTGCTGGCTTTAATTCGCAAGGAAAGCCTGTTCAACCCTCAGGCACGTTCATCAGTAGGTGCACTGGGTCTGATGCAGGTCATGCCTGCTACCGGCAGGCAAGTGTCCAATCAATTAAGAATGAGCCTAAAGCCGGAAACTGATCTGTTATTACCGGAGCACAACCTCCCGGTGGGTGTACATTATTTGTCCGGTCTGATGCGCCGTTATGATAACAACCCGATACTTGCAGCCTCGGCCTATAATGCCGGCCCCAGCCGCGCTAACAGCTGGCGCAATAGTCTAGGGCAGGAAACCGACCCGTTATGGGTGGAACGCATCACCTTTGCAGAAACCCGCGATTATGTTAAAAGCCTGCTGGCATTCAGTGAAGTTTATGCCTGGCGACTGCAACAGGAGCAGGAACGTCAGGCACAATTGGATTCACTCCAGCAACCAGAAGGTTGATTGATGTTTTCCCGTATTCGTATTGTTCTGGTACATACCTACCACCCCGGCAACATCGCTTCTGCTGCTCACGCCGTCGTTTGGTGACTGAACACCTCTACCTTAATCAATCACAAAAAGGCCAGCCTCGTTATTTATCATTGAGCACTGGCAGTCAGGCTCAGCAACATTTAAAGTATCTGCAGATTATTTTAAACTTCTAAAGGTATCTGCATGACAACCCGCTTTGCTGTTGAGCTTACTGGTTCCGGTGACTGCAAACACTGTGCTGAAGCTCTGGATTTTGGTTTTACTTTTGCCTACCAACCGATTGTGGATTACCGCAATAAAAGTATTTGGGGGTATGAAGCACTGGTGCGTGGCCCAAATAACGAATCAGCTTGGTCGATTTTATCCAGAGTAAACGATGACAATCGTTATGCTTTTGATCAGGCCTGTCGGGTCAAAGCCATCACCCTGGCTGCAGAATTAAAGCTGGATAAAATCCTCAGCATCAACTTTTTACCTAATGCCGTGTACGAACCAGCACACTGTATCCGCAGCACCCTACAGGCCGCTGATCTAGCTGGTTTCCCGTTAGAAAAAATCATGTTTGAAATCACCGAATCAGAAAAAGTGCACGATGCTGAACACCTGACACGGATTTTTGATTATTACCAGCAGCAAGGCTTTATCACTGCACTGGATGATTTTGGGGCAGGTCATGCCGGTTTAAACCTGCTGTCCAAATTCTTGCCAGGGCTGATGAAAATTGATATGGAGCTGGTGCGTGACATCAACACTCACCGTACCAAACAGATTATTGTGACCGCACTGGCCGACATCTGCCGCCAGCTGGATATCATCCTGCTGGCAGAAGGTCTGGAGACAGCGGAAGAAGTGGCTTATTTTGAACAGCTGGGCGTACAACTGATGCAGGGTTATTATTTTGCCAAGCCAGGTTTTCAGTGCCTGCCGAGCGTGGATTTTTAAGCCCAACAACCGGCAAAACTAATGGAGCAAAACGGAGAAGGCCGGTTTTACACCGCTGAGGATGCTGGGTTTGTTTGGCAGACACCT
Source organism: Marinospirillum sp. (assembly GCF_014859565.1). Next base: position 7,174 of record NZ_JACUUA010000004.1, read on the forward strand.
GATGTCACCCGGTTCAGTTTATTTGGGCACAGCTTCGCAGATGTCGCGCAGGTAACGAAAAAGTTTGCGAGCATTGTTTGGTGGCTTTTCCGCCACGCGTTCCTGCCGGGTGTTGCGAATCAATTGGCGAATTTTCTGAGCTTCACAGGCTGGCCACTCGGCCATGAACTCGGCCAGTGCCGCATCATCTTCCACCAGTCGGTCACGCCAGTGCTCCAATTGACTGAAGTGCCGGGCATGAGTCTCTGAGCTGGAGTCATAACGCTCCATACCAGCCTGAATGGCAACATGGTCACGGTTACGCATCAGTTTGCCAATACGTTGCAGGTGGCGGCGGCGTGCTTCGTGGGATTTGATGCGTTTGTATTCAGCCAGGGCTTCCAGCAGCTCATCATCCAGCTGCAGGGTTTTGATTTGTGCTGGAGTCATCTCCAGCAGTTTTTTGCCGATTTCCTGCAATGCCAGCATCTGGCGTTTCAGCTCACTTTTGCTGGGCAGGTTGTCCTGTTCGTCTTGCTGGTCATCAAACATGCTTTTTAATCTTCTTCGTCAAATCGGGCGAGTATCAGGGCTTCCAGCGCGGCTAGAGCCTGCTCTTCATCGGCACCTGAGGCGTGGATGCTGATATTGGTGCCGCAAGGAGCGGCCAGCATCAGTAGTTGCATGATGTTGCGGGTGTTGGCTGTTTTTTCACCGAGACGGATTTCTGTCTGTGACTGAAACTGCTGGCAGACTTGTACAACCCGTGTGGCTGCTCTGGCATGAAGTCCACGTTTGTTGATCAGGGTGAGGTTTTTTTCGAGCATGGCTGGCTTTTTCTTTTAATGGTCAGAGGACTGAGGCTTCTGGCTCAGTTCTCTATGGCGTATCTGTACATCGGGATGGAGCTCTGTAAAAGCCTGCCCCAGACGTTCAGCCAGATAGACCGAACGGTGTTGTCCTCCGGTACAACCGATTGCGACGGTGACATAACTGCGATTGCTTTCGATGTAACGGGGTAACCAGCGCTGTACAAAAGCGGTGATGTCCTGCTGCATTTCTCTGGGACTGCTGTGACCATCAAAAAAACGGATGACAGCTTCATCCAGCCCGGTTTTTTCACGCAGTGATATTTCCCAGAACGGATTGGGCAGGCAGCGTACATCAAACACCAGATCCGCATCCAGCGGTACACCCCGTTTAAAACCAAAGGACATAAACAGCAGGGTGGTGGATTGATGCGGACGACGTGCCACCTGTTCAGCAATGGTGTTACGCAGCTCATGAACCGATAGGCGTGTGGTGTCCAGGGTCAGTTGTGCCAGACTGGCCAGCGGTTCCAGCAGTTGTTGTTCTTTTTCTATGGCCTCATTCAGGGATAGAGTGCCATCACGGGTCAGGGGGTGTCTTCTGCGGGTGGCAGAAAAACGTTCCATCAGGGTTTTGGCGTTGGCATTAAGGTACACCACCAGCACATCCACACCTTCTGCAGTTAACTCCTGCATGATGGTGGGGAAGTGATCCAGATCCTGGGACAGGTTGCGGGCATCAATGCTGACAGCCAATCGGCTGAGGTTGCTTTGCACCTGAGCTTGCTGGGTCAGAGGAATCAACAGCCCCGCAGGCAGGTTATCAATGGCGTAATAACCCAGGTCCTCCAATGCATGAAGTGCCGCACTTTTACCGGAGCCTGAGCGACCGCTGATGATGACCAGTTGCATGACTGTGCCTCTTTCCTGCTCCGTAGAATGGAGTCTTAACTGTTGTCTGGACTGGCAATCAGTTGATAGAGCTGTTTCGGCTGGTCGGTTTTACGCAACTCCTTGCGCAACGTTTCATTAGAGAAGCGTTCAGCCAGTAATGCCAAGGTTTGCAGGTGAGCCTCGTTGGCTTCTTCCGGAACCAGCAGCAGAAAAATTAGGTCCACTGGCTGGCCGTCGATGGCATCAAAATCAATTTTGTCGCGTAGACGAATAAAGGTGCCCACCGCTTCTTTGCAGTGGCTGATGCGGCAGTGGGGCAAAGCTACGCCCTGTCCGATGCCTGTGCTACCCAGTCGCTCTCTGGCGATCAGACGGGAAAACACTTCTTCAGCATCCAGCTGAGGAATCTGCTGGGCGATAAACTTGCTGAAGTATTCCAGTACACGTTTTTTACTGCCCCCAGGCACGCCAAATAGCGTGCGCTCGAGGGTCAGAATTTCGTTGATCTGCATGGCGGGCGGATAAAACCGTTTAGTGGGTGGCGCCCTGATGGCGAGCCTGGGTTTTTTCTTTGTGTTTGATCAGTTGACGGTCGAGTTTGTCGATCAGTTCATCAATTGCAGCGTACATATCTTCCTTTTCTGCGCTGCCATGAATCTCACCACCAGCTACATTTAATGTGGCTTCAGCGATCTGGCGCAGCTTGTCTACCGTAAGGGTGACCTGAACATTAGTAATTTGATCAAAGTGACGTTCGAGTTTGGTGAATTTGGTTTCAACATACTCACGCAGTGCAGCAGTCAGTTCAACGTGATGACCAGTGATGTTCAGTTGCATGGCGTGCTCCTAGTGTTATTGGTTTGTGCAATTGCATTGTAACTCTTTTTACCATAAAGCAAAGCCCTCTTGCCCTTGTTTCAGGGAAAAAATGGCTTGACAAAAATACTTGTTATCGCAAGCGCTTACGTTCGCTGGATGGGGGGATATTCATGGCTTCACGGTATTTTGCTACGGTACGTCGAGCAATCTGGATGCCGGATTCTGCCAGTAGATCGGCCAGCTTACTGTCTGACAGGGGTTTTCTTGGAGGTTCGGAAGAAATGAGCTTTTTCAGCATGGCACGGATGGCGGTAGAAGAAGCCTCACCCCCTTCAGCAGTGGATACATGACTGGAGAAAAAGTATTTCAGCTCAAAAATGCCGCGTGGGGTATGGATATACTTCTGGGTGGTCGCACGGGATACAGTGGACTCGTGCATTTCAATGGCATTGGCAATATCGGCCAGCACCATGGGTTTCATGTATTCGTCACCTTTTTCCAGAAAGTCCTGCTGCACTTCCACAATTTTACTGCCAACTTTTAACAGGGTTTCACTGCGGCTTTGCAGGCTTTTGATCAGCCATTGGGCTTCGCGGTAGTGGTCTTTCAGATACACATTGGTGTCGCTGGAATCTGCGCGGCGGATTAAATCGGCATAATGCGGCTGTACACGCAGTTTGGGCAGGGTTTCCGGGTTCAGCTCCACACGCCAGCCGTGTTTTGTACGGGTGACCAGCAGGTCGGGAATAATGTAACTGGAGGCTTCACTTTCGATCGTGCTGCCTGGGCGCGGATTGAGCTGCTGGATTAGGGTGATGATGTCTTGCAGTTCGTCTTCACTGTTGAGTTTAAGGCGACGAATTAAAAAACGGTAATCACGTCCGGCCAGCACCTCAAGGTATTGATCCACCAGCTTGCGGGCACTGGCAAGGCGCGGGGTACTTTCAGGCAGTTGTTCCAGTTGCAGCAGCAGGCATTCTCTTAGATCACGAGCACCCACACCGGGTGGATCAAAACGCTGGATCAGTCTTAAAACTGCCTGAACTTCGTCACTATCTAACTCGGCAAACATCGGATCCTGACCACGCAGAGCCTCGGTGATCACATCAAGCTCTTCGGTCAGGTATCCTTCGGCATTGATGCTGTCGATCAGGGTTTCCCCGATCAGGCGGTCGTGTTCGTTGTGCAGGTTGAGATTAAGTTGCCAGAGCAGGTGGTCGGAGAGGGTGGCTGCGGTGGTATCGCGCTCATAACCTTCCATCTGTTCATCACTGCTGCCGGAGCCACTGCTGTAATCATGGCTGTAAATATCATCCCAGGCGGTGTCCACGGCCAGCTCAGTAGGTAGATTGCTCTCTTCCCACTGGTTCATTTCGCTGGGGGCGGCATCCTGCTGGGCTTCGGCTTTTTGTGCTTCGCGGGTGGAGGTATCAAAAGGATCCGCCTGTGGCTGTATCAGCGCTTCGTCGGCTTCTTCCATCTCCAGCAGGGGGTTGGATTCCAGTGCCTGTTGAATTTCCTGCTGTAGATCAAGGGTGGACAGTTGCAGCAGATAGATGGCTTGCTGCAGCTGAGGAGTGATAACCAGATTATGAGACAGATTCAGCCCGAGGCTGGGTTTCATTGACATAGGTGTTAGGCCACTCGTGGATACTCAAAAAAGCCAGAATGCCATGCCGGCAATTTTTGTGCCATAGATATATGAATACTTTATTAAATTCTGAATTGCTCGCCAAGGTAGACTCTTCTCACATCGGCATTGGAAAGAATGGCTTCAGCGTTGCCCTGTGCAATTAATGCACCTTCACTGACAATGTAGGCGCGTTCACAGATTTCCAGTGTTTCTCGCACGTTGTGATCGGTAATCAATACACCGATGTTACGCGCCTGCAGCTGGCGGATGATGCCCATGATTTCGGCAACAGAGATGGGATCAACACCGGCAAAGGGTTCATCCAGCAGAATAAAATCCGGTTCGTTGGCCAGGGCGCGGGCAATTTCAACACGGCGGCGTTCACCACCGGACAGGCTCATGCCTTTATTTTTGCGAATATGGGTGATGGAAAATTCTTCCAGCAGCTGTTCCATTAACTCAATGCGACGGGGTTTGCTGAGTTCTTTGCGTAATTCCAGTATTGCCAGCAGGTTGTCTTCCACACTGAGTTTACGGAACACTGAGGCTTCCTGCGGCAGATAACCCAAGCCAGCACGGGCACGACCATGCATGGGCAGTTTGGTGATATCCTTGTCATCCAGCAGGATACTGCCGGCATCCGCTTTCACCAGTCCAACAATCATGTAAAACGAAGTGGTTTTGCCAGCGCCGTTAGGTCCTAACAGCCCAACAATTTCACCCTGATGCACTTCCAGGCTGATATCCCGTACCACCTTGCGACCCTTGTAGCTCTTTTGCAGGTTGCTGGCTTTCAGGCATTTGGTCATTGGGCTGGCTCCTTGCGTTTTGGGGTCAGGATCACTTCAACCCGAGGAGCATCACCGGCGGCCTGTTCAGCACGAATATCGCGGGTGGTCAGATTATAAATCAAGCGGTGTCCCCGAAAACTGTCCTGTCCCTGAGTCAGGTGAGCATTACCAGTAAGAATCACCTGCTCTTCAGCTGGACGGTAATCAATAGTTTCTGCCCAGGCTTCCACTTCCGGTTCGTTGATATCCGGTAGATCACGCATATAGGCCAACTGGCCAGGTGAACGGGCCTCAGCACGGGTTAGTTCACCCTGCTCACCGCGTTGTATTTGCAGTTGTTCGGAGTTCAACTGCAGCTCACCCTGCACTGCTTCAACCTGTCCGGTATAGGTGGCCAGTTGTTGCTGGTTGTTCCACTCCATACGCTGGGCGTTGACCTGAACGGGTTTGTCACGGTCCTCCGGCAGTGCCAATACAGTGGGGCTGAAGCTGAATGCCATCAGGCAAATGAACAGGGTGCGGGGTATCATGGTATTTAGTCCTGCATGGCTGGTTGCGGGTGATACTGGCCTTGGGCTTGTTCCGGTATTTCTGCCTGACCTGTGTCCAGGTTCAGGTTTAATCCCTTGCCATGAGTGATGCCGCCTGGGCTGGTGAAAGTCACCGGGGCGGAAGTGTGAGCAAACTCAGTGGGCAGATCCACCCATAGACGCGAGGTGGCAAACTCCGGCAGGTAGGGAGAATCAGGATTCAGTGGTGTGATGCGTACCCTGTCTTCCAGGTAGATTTCCTGCTGATTACGGTATTCAGCTTTATTGGCGGTAATACGCCAAATTTGACCATTTTCACCGTAATGGTGAACGCGAGGTTGATCCATCAGAGCCAGGTTGTTTTCTGGATAATGAGTGACTTGCGGAGATTCAAGAATTTGCAGGCGCTCACCGACAGCATTGTAGCGAATGGCTCTGGCCTGCTCGATGTAATAGTCAGGTTCGCCGTGTTCTGTGGGCAGAGGTGCGTAGGGGGGCGGCTGGGTGATATCCTGCAGCCAGACCAGCAGTACGCCTAGCAGTAGTAATGCAAGCAATGCACCAGCACGTCGTATAGGAGGTGCTTGTGCAAGCCATGAGGTTACGCCAGCCATACGAATCAGTTGCTGCGCAGATTGTACAGGTAATGGTTGATACAATCCTGCCAAGTACCCTGAGCTTTCATGATCAGGTCAGTCAGCTCACGCACGGCACCTTGCCCACCGCTGTGCAGGGTGGTGTAGTCACTGTAGTGGCGAATGTATTCCGGGGCATTGGCAACACTGGCACCAAAACCTGCTTTACGAATGGCGGCCAGATCAGGGAAATCATCACCACAATAACCCACCTGATCCCAACTGAGACCCTGTTGGCTGACCAGTTCACCCAGAGCGGTGATCTTGTCTTCGCGTCCTTGCATCACCGAAGTGATGTTCAAGGCAGCAGCACGCTGCGCAACAATGCTGGAGTTGCGACCGGTGATAATGGCGACTTCAACACCACTGGCTTGCAGCAGTTTGATGCCCTGACCATCCTGGGTATTAAAGGCTTTGCTTTCACTGCCATCGGCATGAAAATACAAGCGGCCATCGGTCAGCACACCATCCACATCCAGTGCCAGCAGGCGCAGTGGGCGGAGTTTATTAAGCAGAGATTCGGAAAGGTTCATGGTTACTCACTAGACTGTTAAATAGTCTGCACTATATCAGATTACACCAGCTCTGAGCAGGTCATGCATGTTGAGTGCACCGATAACTTTCTGTTGGTTATCGGTGACAGGCAGGGCGCTGATTTTGTTTTCTTCCATCAAGTGTACTGCTTCAGCGGCGAGCAGTTCCGGGCTGATGCTTTTGCAACCACGGGTCATCACATCAATGACGTTGAGTTGTTGCAGGTTAGGTTCATTATCCAGGGTGCGGCGCAGGTCGCCATCGGTATAAACGCCCAGCAGCTTGCCATCTTCACTGGTGACACAGGTAAAACCCAGTCCTTTGCGGGTCATTTCCAGCAGGGCTTCACGTAGGCTGGCTGAGGAGGTGACACAAGGAATGGTCTCACCCTGATGCATGATGTCAGCAACCCGTAACAACAGCTTACGTCCCAGACTGCCACCGGGGTGGGAGAGAGCAAAATCATCCGGGCTGAAGCCTCTGGCTTCCAGTAGGGCAATTGCCAGTGCATCACCCAGTGCCAGTGCAGCGGTGGTACTGGAGGTGGGAGCCAGGTTCAGTGGGCAGGCTTCACGGCTGACCGTGGCATTCAGATGTACATTGGCTTCCCGTGCCAGAGTGGATGCCGGGGCACCGGTCATGCTGACAATCGGAATACCCAGGCGTTTTAACAGCGGTAGCAGAGAGGTGACCTCCTGAGTTTCGCCGGAATTCGACAGTGCCAGCACCAAGTCATTACGTGTCACCATGCCCAGATCACCGTGACTGGCCTCACCCGGATGCATAAAAAATGCCGGTGTGCCGGTACTGGCCAGTGTGGCCGCAATCTTGTTGCCAATATGCCCGGATTTACCCATACCAGTCACAATAATGCGTCCGGGGCAATGGAGCATCAGTTCGCAGGCAGCGGCAAAGTCAGCATCCAGCTGAGCAAAAATTTCTTGTAAAGCAGCAATTTCCAGCTGCAGGGTACGCTGGGCAGAAGCAAGGTGATGAACTGAAGTCATGGCAGGCAGTGTGTCCGCTGAGGTGCTGTTAAGGCTTGTATGCAGTGCAACTTGTGTTTAGATTATAACCCTTTTAGATTTGAGTTCCAGCTGGAGAAACGAATGCAGCAGCCGCTGGTCGAAGTGAAAGACCTGCATTTCAGTCGTGGTGACAGTGTCATTTTTTCTGGCTTGAACCTGACTTTGCAGCCGGGGAAAATTACTGCGGTACTGGGTCCTAGTGGCACGGGTAAAACAACCCTGTTAAAACTGATTGGTGGTCAGCTGCATCCGGATCAAGGTTCGATTAAGGTGCTGGGTGAATCAATCCATCAGCTGGGACGCAGAGAACTGTTTGAGTTGCGCAGCCGTATGGGTATGTTGTTTCAGTCCGGTGCCTTGTTCACTGATATGACGGTGTTTGAGAATGTAGCTTTCCCGCTGCGGGTACACACCACTTTACCAGAGCAGATGATACGAGATCTGGTACTGATCAAACTGGAGGCTGTGGGTCTGCGCGGCGCCAGACACCTGATGCCATCCGAATTATCTGGCGGTATGACCCGCCGTGTAGCGCTGGCTCGTGCCATTGCACTGGACCCTGAATTATTAATGTATGACGAACCCTTTGTCGGACAGGATCCCATTTCTCTGGGCGTGTTAGTGCAGCTGATCCGACGTTTGAACGAAGCGCTGGGATTAACCTCCGTAATTGTCTCACATGATCTGGCTGAGACCCTGTCGATTGCTGATTACGCTTACATTCTGGAAGGTGGTAAGGTCATTGCCGAAGGCACGCCGGCAGAGCTGGCCGCGTCAGATCAGGCAGAAGTGCATCAATTTGTGGGTGGTTTGCCGGATGGTCCGGTGCCTTTTCATTACCCTGCAGTGGATTATCAGGACGACTTGTTTGCAGAAGAGGAAAAACACCATGCTTGACTGGCTGGCAAGTCTGGGACGACAAGGTTTAACGCTGCTGGCTGCACTGGGTCGTTCCGGTGTGTTTTTATACCACTCACTGATTGGCTGGCCGCGTCAGGCCGGTGCTTTTCGGCTATGGCTGAATCAGGTGTATTTCATCGGGGTTCTGTCACTGGTGATTATCCTGGTGTCTGGCCTGTTTATTGGCATGGTGCTGGCTCTGCAGGGTTTTACCATTCTGGTGGATTTTGGCGCAGAACAGGCACTGGGGCAGATGGTGGCTCTAAGTCTGGTGCGTGAACTGGCTCCAGTGGTGGCTGCGTTGTTATTTGCCGGTCGTGCCGGTTCAGCATTAACGGCTGAAATTGGATTAATGAAAGCCACTGAACAGCTGTCCAGTATGGAAATGATCGGTGTTGATCCGCTGCGCCGGATTGTTGCACCCCGTTTGCTGGCGGGTTTTTTTGCCTTGCCGCTCTTGTCGCTGGTGTTCGCCATGGTAGGCATCTGGGGTGGCTGGCTGGTGGGTGTGGAATGGCTGGGTGTGGATGCCGGAGCCTTCTGGAGCAACATGCAGTCAGCGGTCGGTTTTCGTCAGGATATTTTAAACGGGCTGATCAAAAGCCTGGTGTTTGCTTTTGTGGTGACCTGGATTGCGGTGTTTCAGGGTTATGATCTGGAACCCACCTCTGAAGGCATCAGCCGTGCCACCACCAAAACGGTGGTTTATTCATCTCTTGCGGTGTTGGGGTTGGATTTTATCCTGACAGCCCTGATGTTCAGCAATCTGTAAGTTCTGGAGCGGGTCATGCGTAATCAGCATTGGGTGGAAGTGTCAGTGGGCGGTTTTATGTTGCTGGGTTTACTGGCAATGGTATTTCTGGCCTTTAAAGTCAGTGGACTGACACTGGAGCAGGATCGCAGCCGTTTTGAGGTGGAGGCCTATTTTGGTGATATCGGAGGATTAAAACCTCGATCTCGCGTGACACTGGCCGGTGTAAATGTCGGGCGAGTCAGCCGTATCGAACTGGATGATGAATGGTTTGAGGCAAAAGTAGTGATGCAGCTGGATGAACGACTGCTGGGCAAGTTAAGCCAGGATACCGCAGCAGCCATTCAGACAGCAGGGCTGCTGGGCGACAACTACATCAGCCTGGTGCCGGGTGTGGATGAAGAGCAGTTACAAGCCGGTGGAGTGATTCGGAATACCCAGTCGGCATTAATACTGGAGCAGTTGATTAACCAGTTTATTTCCAACTCCACAGGAGCCAGATAATGAAGTGGTCAGGAATTTTTGCTGTCGTGCTGATATTGCTGCTGTCCGTGCAAACTCAGGCCGGACAGGTTCAGAGCAGCGCAACATCCTGGCAAGTGGTTGAGGCTGGGCTGGCAGATCTGACGGTAGCTTTTGAGCGCAGCAAGCCCAACTACGAACAAGACCCGCAGCAGCTTTACACAGCACTGGATCAGGCGTTGCTGCCTTATGTCGATTTTCGTTACATCAGCGCCCGTGTGATGGGTGGACGTTATTTCAGAGCTGCCACCCCGGAACAGCGCAGCCGTTTTGCCGAGGTGTTTCAGGTCACACTGGTGCGCACCTTTGGTCAGGGTTTGATGAACTTTGATTATCGCGAATTTGACCTGCGTATCATCGAACGTCCGGCACGTTTTGAGGATCAGGACAATGTGGAGCTGGAAGTAGTGGCAAACGATGGTCAGCGTTATCCACTGGTGTTTACCCTGCGCCGCCATAATGATGAATGGAAAATCATCAATCTGATTGTGAATGGCGTTAACCTGGGTCTGACATTCAACAGCCAGTTTGATCGCGCCATGCGTGAGCATAATCGCAATTTTGATCGGGTGATTGATGGCTGGTCACCAGAGCAGGCGTTGGAAGAAATGCAGGCACAGGAAGATAAAACGTGAAAGCCTTGTTAAGCCGTTCATCCGGTGATGACTGGGTGCTCAACGGTTGCGTTGATTATGATCTGGCCGAGGCGCTGGTTACCACTCTTGATTTGCAACAGGGCAGCCCCAGTCGCATTAATCTGCAGGATGCAAGGGGTGGTGCAGCCCTGCTGCTGGTGTTGTTGTCCTGGCACCGTAACGCCCGCCAGCTGGGTGTCAGCCTCCAATTTATCAATCCCTCACAAGAGCTGATGCGTGTTGCTGAGCTGAGTGGGCTGGATTTGTTATTGCCTTTTGTGCCTTCTGCCCACTGACTTGTCGAGCTGCACATGTAACTGATTTTCGGTTATCATGCCTGCCAGTAAAATTTCATACTAAAACCCCAATCCCGGTCGGGAGTGTCTGTCGAGGAGTTGTCATGCAAGCTCAAGCCCTGAAAGAACTGCTGGAAAGCCGTTTACCTGAATGTGAATTCCTGGTTAAAGGTGAGGACGGGCGACACTTCGAAGTCATCGCCATTGGTGAGGTTTTTGCCACCCTGCCATCGCCGGTCAAAAAGCAGCAGCTGGTGTTCTCCAATCTGAGTGAAGAATTTGCCAGTGACAAGCTGCACGCCATGGCATTAAAAACCTACACCCCGGAACAGTGGGCAAAAGTTAAAGACTTGCAGGTTTTTTAAGGCCAAATATTGATGGATAAATTAATAATCACCGGGGGAGCAACCCTCGATGGCGAAGTCTGGATCTCCGGAGCCAAGAACTCGGCTTTGCCGATTCTTTCCGCCAGTCTGCTGGTGAATGGCCCGGTTTCCATCGGTAATCTGCCCCACCTGCATGACATCACCACCATGATTGAGTTATTGGGTGGTATGGGTGTACAGGCGGTGGTGGATGAAAAAATGTCGCTGGAGCTGGATGCCAGCTACTTAAAAAAATGTGTGGCTCCTTATGATCTGGTTAAGACCATGCGTGCCTCTATTCTGGTTCTTGGCCCGTTGATGGCGCGTTATGGTGAAGCCGAGGTTTCGCTGCCCGGCGGTTGTGCCATCGGTAGTCGTCCGGTCAACCTGCACCTGAATGGTTTAAAACAGATGGGTGCCGAAATTCGGGTAGAAGAAGGTTATATCCGTGGCAAGGTGAACGGACGCTTAAAAAGTGCCCGAATTGTTTTTGATACCGTGACAGTTACCGGCACGGAAAACCTGATGATGGCCGCAACCCTGGCAGAAGGCAAAACAGTACTTGAAAATGCTGCGCGTGAGCCGGAAGTAGTGGACTTGGCCGAGTTCCTGAATGCCATGGGTGCAGATATCAAGGGTCAGGGCACGGACACCATCATTATTGAAGGTGTTAAAGACTTAAAAGGCTGCCATTTTGATGTCATCGCGGATCGTATTGAAACAGGCACCTTTCTGGTGGCTGGTGCAGCCAGTCGTGGGCGGGTACGTGTCAAACAGACCCGTGTGGACATCCTTGATTCAGTGTTATTGAAGCTGGAAGAGTCCGGCGCACTGATTACCTCCGGCCCGGACTGGATTGAAGTGGATATGCAGGGTCGCCGTCCTAAAGCCGTTAACATCAAAACTGCCCCTTACCCGGCGTTTCCAACCGACATGCAGGCTCAGTTTATGGCGCTGAACACCATAGCTGAAGGCACCTCCACCGTGATTGAAACCATCTTTGAAAACCGCTTTATGCACGTGCAAGAAATGCAGCGCATGGGTGCGGATATTATGGTGGAAGGTAATACAGCTATTATCCGTGGTGTCGACAAGCTAACCGGTGCGCCAGTTATGGCAACCGACCTGCGTGCATCAGCCAGCCTGGTGATTGCCGCCATGGTGGCAGAGGGTGATACGCTGGTGGATCGTATTTACCATATCGACCGGGGTTATGAGTGTATTGAGGAAAAGCTGATGCTGCTGGGTGCAAAAATCAAGCGCATCACCAGCTGAACCTGAAAGAATAATCGAGAGAGATTCATGCCACAGAGTTTAACCCTGGCCCTTTCCAAGGGGCGTATTCTGGACGATACCCTGCCGCTGCTGGCTGATGCAGGCATCGTGCCTGCTGAAGATATCAGTAAAAGCCGCAAGCTGATTTTTGATACCAATCTGCCGGGAGTGCGACTGCTGGTGATTCGTGCCACCGATGTGCCCACCTATGTTGCACTGGGTGCAGCGGATATGGGTGTATCCGGCAAGGATGTACTGATGGAGCATGGTGGTGAAGGCATGTATGAGCCGCTGGATCTGCGTATTGCCGAGTGTCGCCTGATGACAGCAGCCATCAAGGGTGTACCCAAACCAGAAGGTCGTCGCCGTGTGGCCACCAAATTTATTAATCTGGCCAAACGCTGGTATGCCGAACAGGGCATTCAGGTGGATCTGATCAAACTCTATGGTGGCATGGAACTGGCGCCGATCATGGGTCTGGCCGATGAAATTGTGGATATCGTGGATACCGGCAACACCCTGCGCGCCAATGGTCTGGAACCCCGTGAGTTCATTGCTGACATTTCATCGCGTCTGGTGGTGAATCAGGCTTCCATGAAAATGAAATACCAACAGATCCAGCCGCTGCTGGAGCGCCTCAAGGCAGCCGTTGAAGCTCGATCCGCGCAACCTGCTGAATGAATTCATTGCAGAATTCCAACTTTTAAGGTGATTAGCATGAGTCTTCCCGTTGAGATCCGGCAGCTGAATGCATCGGCTGCAGACTTTAATACTACACTGGATGCCTTGCTGGCCTGGGAAGGTGTTTCCAGCCTACAGGTGCAGCAGAGTGTTGATCAAATCATTGCCCGTGTGCGTCAGGAAGGGGACAAAGCACTGGTTGAGCTCACCCAGCAGTTTGATCGTCATACCGCCACTGATATTAAACAACTGGAAGTCTCTGCTGCCGAGTTGGAAGCTGCTTACAATGGCCTGCCAGCTGCGCGGCGGGATGCATTAAAAGCAGCAGCGGAACGCGTTACCGCCTACCACGAAAAACAGAAACAAGGTTCCTGGGAATACACCGAAGCCGATGGCACCCTGCTGGGGCAGCAAGTCATGCCGCTGGATCGGGTGGGTGTGTATGTACCTGGCGGCAAGGCAGCCTATCCTTCATCAGTGTTGATGAATGCCCTGCCTGCCAAGGTGGCAGGGGTTAAAGAAATTATCATGGTGGCTCCTGCACCGGGTGGTGAACTCAACCCGCTGGTGCTAGGTGCCGCCTGGTTGTGTGGTGTCACCCGTGTGTTTGCCCTGGGTGGTGCTCAGGCCGTGGCAGCACTGGCCTATGGCACAGAAACCGTGCCACCGGTTGATAAAATTGTCGGCCCCGGCAATATTTATGTGGCAACCGCCAAACGTGCGGTATTTGGCAAGGTGGGTATCGACATGATTGCCGGCCCATCTGAAATACTGGTGGTCTGTGATGGCAAAACCGATCCTGACTGGATTGCCATGGATCTGTTTTCTCAGGCTGAACATGATGAAGATGCCCAGTCGATCCTGATCAGCTGGGATGCCCGTTGGCTGGAACAAGTGCAGAAAAGTATCAACCGCCTGCTGCCCACCATGGAGCGCGCCGAAATCATTCGTACCTCGCTGCAAAACCGGGGTGCATTAATTCAGGTGGATAACCAACAGCAGGCACTGGAGCTGATCAACCGTATTGCCCCGGAGCATCTGGAGCTATCGGTAGACGATCCCAAAGCCTGGTTGCCACAAATTCGCCATGCCGGTGCCATTTTTATGGGACGTTACACCGCAGAAGCCGTGGGTGACTACTGTGCTGGCCCCAACCACGTATTGCCAACCTCCGGCACGGCACGTTTCTCATCACCGCTGGGCGTTTATGATTTCCAAAAACGCTCATCCCTGATCTTCTGCTCCGCAGAAGGAGCCAGCACACTGGGACGCATTGCCGGTGAACTGGCCGATGGTGAATCCCTGACCGCACACGCCCGCTCTGCGCGTTACCGGGTCAGGGATTAAACCTGACCGAATCAGTTGCGACGTGGAGCTTGGGGGCGCTGTCCGATGGTGGCATCTACACTGCGGCGTTCCCCATCTCGCACCAGTTCAACTTTTACCTTGGTTTCGGGTCGCAATCCGGCAATGTAGTTAATGGCCTCGCGGGCGTTGTCCACACGTCTGCCATTGATGGTTTCAATCACATCACCCGGTAATAAGCCGGCAGTATGCGCCGGGCCGTTACGCAGCAGTCCTGCCACCAGTACCCCGCGATTTGCTTCCAGTTTAAGTGACTGAGCCAGTGCCGGGGTCATTTCCTGAACTTCTATCCCCATCCAGCCGCGCACAACAAAACCTTGATTGATCAGATCCAGCATGATTTGTTTGGACAGGTTGGAAGGTATGGCAAATCCGATACCCTGAGAGCCACCGGAGCGGCTGAAAATGGCGGTGTTAATACCCAGCAGCTGGCCGTAGGGGTTAATCAGTGCGCCACCGGAGTTACCGGGGTTGATGGCTGCATCGGTCTGGATAAAGTCTTCATAGGTGTTGATACCCAGGCTGTTGCGCCCCAGTGCACTGACAATACCCTGGGTGACAGTTTGACCAACACCAAAGGGGTTGCCAATCGCCAGTACCACGTCACCCACTTCCAGGGTGTCGGAGGAAGCCAGGGCAATCACCGGCAGGTTGTCCAGTTCAATTTTTAATACCGCCAGATCAGAATCGGGATCACTGCCAATGGTGCGGGCAAAGGTTTCACGTCCATCCCTGAGTGCCACACGGATTTCATCGGCACCATTTACCACATGGTGGTTGGTCAGGATATAACCTTCTGCACTGACAATAACACCGGAGCCAAGGCTGGATTGCATGCGTTGTTGACGTGGTTGCCCGCCCTGCCCAAAAAAGTGCCGGAAAAAAGGGTCATTCATAAAGGGGTGAGCTTCCTGCTCAACCACCTTGGTGGTATAGATGTTCACTACTGCTGGCGCTGCCATGCGCACCGCTGAGGCATAGGATACGGGGCCATCCTGGCGTGGCACCAGCAGTGGTTCAGTGGCACGAATTTCAGCACGGGCATTGTTACTGCTGGACTGCATACCCGTGAGTCCGGGGAAAATTTGCAGCAGCAAGACAGCCAGCAGCAGTCCACTGATAAGCGGCCAGATCAACTGCGGTCTGAGGAAGCGCATGGTTTTAGTCTACTCCGCCAGGGCTAATGCTATTATTTTACAATAAGTCAGCCCGTTGTTGATTAGTTGCGGGGTGGTTCAAAAACTTCGGGTTTTAAACCATAGTCTTCTGACAGGGTGCCACGCGAAAGATCGGAAGCATAATCGCGTGGTGGCTCAAAAGCCTGATCCACTTCGGACTCCGGTAGTGTATGCACACTGGCAGGATTATCCTTGTTGCTACTCAGGCGTTTGATAACACTATCATCACTGCACAGGTTGGTAGCATCTTTTTCGAGCTGGGACTCCATATCCCGCAGTTGTTTACTCATGGAGGCCAGGTTGTCAGCAGTGCGAGAGAAGTGGTCGTTCAGGCTTTCGCGCAACTGGTTCAGCTCCAGTTCCTTTTCAGTTAACTGTTGGCGAATACGGATGCTCTGCGAAACGCTGGCATTCATCAGATGATAGGCCAGAGCGCCTAGTCCTGCTCCAATCAGAAAAGCAGTTATCACATAAACCCATTGAATGTCGGCAAAAGTCACAAGCAGCTCCTCAGAATAGTGCAGGCATAAAAGCGCCTTGCAGTTTTAACTGACATTATATCGGGCAGTGGCAAGCTGAGGTCAAGCCTTGAGGCGGGGCTGATCTTGTACATTGGTCGCACAGGCTTGGGGTGATGCGGTCGCTGGCGTATAATCCGCCAATTTCCTTACCTGCCAAACGGCAAAATCAAAAGGGTATCAATGATGACTCCGATGGAGCGTTATCTGCAGGATCTGCAGCGGGATGATTTTAAATCTGATCCGGCACAGAAAATGGCCGTGGAGCACCTGCAAAGATTGCATGATGATCTAGTTCGCAGCAAGCCCACCAATGGTGGTTTTTTGTCGCGCTTGACCAGTAAAAAAACGATCAAGCCAGTTAAGGGTTTGTATTTCTGGGGTGGCGTGGGTCGTGGCAAAACCTATCTGGTGGACACTTTTTTTGAATGCCTGCCGTTTGAACAAAAGTTGCGCACTCACTTTCACCGTTTTATGCAGCGAGTGCATGCGGATTTAAAAAAATATGATGGTCAGGCCAATCCACTGAAGCTGGTTGCACGGCAGTTGGCTACTGAAATCCGAGTATTGTGCCTTGATGAGTTTTTTGTCAAAGACATCACTGATGCCATGATTCTCGGTAATCTGATGGAAGCCTTGTTTGATGAGGGCGTGGTGCTGGTGACCACCTCCAACATCGTACCTGATGGTCTTTATAAGGATGGTTTGCAGCGTGCTCGGTTTTTACCGGCGATTGATCTGCTGAAGCAATACACCGAGGTGGTGAATGTGGACAGTGGGGTGGACTATCGTCTGCGCACCCTGACCCAGGCAGAAATTTACCATTCACCGCTGGATGATCAGGCCGATGCCAGCCTGAACCGAAGTTACGAGGCGATGGTGATGGTTGAGAGTGAGCGAGATGTGTCCATTGATATCAACAGTCGTCCGATTCTCGCACGACGTTGTCACGATCAAGTGGCCTGGTTTGATTTTTCGGCACTTTGTGATGGTCCGCGCAGCCAGTATGACTATATCGAACTGTCAAAAATTTTTCATACGGTATTGATTTCGAATGTGCCACAACTGGGTCGAGAAAAGGATGATCAGACGCGGCGTTTTATCAACCTGATTGATGAGTTTTATGATCGTAATGTGAAGGTGATCATTTCCGCTGAAGCGCCCATAGATCAAATGTACACCGGTGGAAATCTGGCATTTGAAATTGATCGCACCAAAAGCCGCTTGCTGGAAATGCAATCCCATGAGTATCTTGGGCGTGAACATAAACCCTGATGCTGGACATGCCTTTTGTGTTGGTGTAGAATCCGCGCTCCTCAATCGGTCTGCCGTTTGAGTGCAACTCTTGTCGGGCTGGTTTATTGCTGGGCTGACAACCAATAAAAATAGGTAATGATCAGTGCGATCTGGTGTGTTAAGGACACGTCAAGTCGTGAAGGTCCTACTGAGGTAGAGCGTTCTAATGAAAACGACAGTATCTGCAAAGCCAGAAAGCGTAAAGCGCGACTGGTTCGTGGTTGACGCCACAGATAAAACTCTGGGTCGACTGGCGACTGAGCTGGCTCGTCGCCTGCGCGGCAAGCACAAGCCTGAATACACTCCGCATGTTGATACCGGTGACTACCTGGTTATCATCAATGCTGAGAAAGTACGTGTCACTGGCAACAAGTCCAAGGACAAGATGTATTATCGTCACACCGGTTTCCCCGGTGGTATCAAACAAATGTCTTTCGAGAAGCTGATTGATCATGCTCCTGAGCGCGTTATTCAGGGTGCAGTGAAAGGTATGCTGCCCAAGGGTCCCCTGGGTCGTGCCATGCTGGCTAAACTGAAGATTTACGCCGGTGCGGAACATCCGCACGCCGCCCAGCAACCACAACCTCTGAATATCTAACGGAAGGGTCGTCATGTCTGCTAATCAAAACTACGGCACCGGCCGTCGCAAAACCTCCACTGCCCGTGTGTTCATGAAGCCCGGTAGTGGCAATATCTCTATCAACGGCTCTACGCTGCAGGAATATTTCGGTCGCGAAACTTCTCGCATGATCGTCATGCAGCCGCTGGAACTGACTGACAATGTTACCAAGTTCGACCTGTACATCACCGTTGCTGGTGGTGGTTCCAGTGGTCAGGCTGGGGCAATTCGTCACGGTATTACTCGTGCACTGATGGATTATGATGAGTCACTGCGTGGCGAGCTGCGTATTGCCGGTTATGTCACTCGTGATGCACGTATGGTTGAGCGTAAGAAAGTGGGTCTGCGCAAAGCGCGTAAGCGTCCTCAATACTCCAAGCGTTAATCGCGGGGATTGGCTGCTGCCAACCAAAAGAAACGCCTGGCCGCTGGTGGTTGGGCGTTTTTTTTTACTCAAAAAAGGCTTTATACCACTAATTCATTATCTTTAATAAGGTTGCCTTTCTTGTGTTAGTTGGCACTTTTTTTTAAGATTAGGCCTATTTAAAAAATGGTTCGGGTTACCTCTGGTTACCTGGCTGAAGTTTTGTCGATGGGGAGAACTTTCAATGAGTAATGATGGCATGAACAAGGGGCGGCGACGCTTCCTCGTTGGTGCGACATCCGTCGTAGGGGCGGTTGGCGCAGTCGGGGTTGCGGTACCTTTCGTGGCCTCCTGGAATCCCAGTGCCAAAGCGCGTGCAGCAGGTGCACCAGCTCGGGCTGATATTTCAAGACTGGAACCCGGTCAGCAGATGACAGTGGAATGGCGTGGTAAGCCAGTCTGGATCATTCGCCGTACTCCGGAGATGCTAGGAACACTGACGCAGACTGAAGACCGTCTGGCTGATCCGAACTCTGATGTACTATCACAGCAGCCTGCTTATGCTAAAAACAGAGAACGTGCCATCAAGCCGGAGTTTGCGGTGGTGATTGGTATCTGTACGCACCTGGGTTGTTCACCGACTTACCGTCCTGAGGTCGCTCCGGCTGATCTGGGCAGTAACTGGATGGGTGGTTTCTTCTGTCCTTGCCACGGTTCACGTTTTGACCTGTCCGGTCGTGTGTTCCGCAGCCAGCCAGCACCAACTAACTTGGAAGTGCCTCCCTACAGTTATATAGATGACAATAATATTATCATTGGTGTCGATGAGGAGAACGCCTGATGGGTAACCCGAATCGCGCAAAAGCTGAAAAAGGATTGATGCGGTGGATTGATGACCGCTTTCCTGCAACTCAGATGTGGGAAGACCACCTGAGTAAGTATTATGCGCCCAAAAACTTCAATTTCTGGTATTTCTTCGGTTCACTGGCTCTACTGGTTCTGGTCAATCAGATCCTGACCGGTATCTGGCTGACCATGAGTTACAATCCTTCTGCCGAGGGTGCCTTTGCCTCCATGGAATACATCATGCGTGATGTGGAATATGGCTGGCTGATACGTTATATGCACTCCACTGGTGCTTCTGCATTTTTTGTGGTGGTCTATCTGCACATGCTGCGCGGCATGATGTATGGCTCCTACCAGAAGCCACGTGAGCTGATCTGGATTTTTGGTATGGCTATTTATCTGGCGCTGATGGCTGAAGCTTTCATGGGTTATCTGCTGCCTTGGGGTCAGATGTCCTACTGGGGTGCTCAGGTTATCATCTCCCTGTTTGGTGCCATTCCTGTAATTGGTCCTGATCTGGCGCAGTGGGTACGTGGTGATTACCTGATCTCTGGTATTACCCTGAACCGCTTCTTTGCCCTGCACGTTGTGGCTCTGCCGATTGTGATTCTGGCGCTGGTTGTTCTGCACATCCTGGCTCTGCACGAAGTGGGTTCCAACAACCCTGACGGTGTTGAAATCAAAAAAGATCTGGATGAGAACGGTATACCCAAAGACGGTATTCCCTTCCACCCCTACTACACAGTCAAAGACATAGCTGGTGTTGCTGTATTTGCCTTTGTATTTGCTCTGGTGGTGTTCTACTTTCCAGAAATGGGTGGTTATTTCATCGAGGCTCCGAACTTTGAGCCAGCTAACCCACTGAAAACACCGAATCACATCGCTCCGGTTTGGTACTTCACACCCTTCTACGCCATTCTGCGTGCAATTACCTTCTCGCTGTTTGGTCTGGATGCCAAGTTCCTGGGTGTCGTGTTTATGGGTGCTGCTATTGCCATCCTGTTTGTACTGCCCTGGCTGGATCGCAGTCCTGTTCGCTCCATCCGTTACAAAGGCTGGTACAGCAAGATTGGTCTGGTGCTCTTCTGCATCAGCTTTGTGGTGCTGGGTGTGCTGGGTGTACTACCCTCAACTCCGGGTCGTACTCTGGTTGCGCAGATCGCCACAGCAGTTTATTTCCTCTACTTCATTCTGATGCCCTGGTACACCAGAATTGAAAAATGCAAACCAGTTCCAGAAAGGGTGACCGGCTAATGAAAAAGCAACTATTGGCATTATTGATAGCGCTGGTGCCTGCTCTGACTATGGCTGCTGCACCTGCAGGCAAGTTGGACTCCATGAAACCAGACCTTTATAACTTCGAGTCACTGCACAATGGTGCTCGTCTGTTTGTGAACTATTGTATGGGTTGTCATACAGCTGAGCACCAGCGTTTTGCACGAACGGCTGAAGATCTAGGCATTCCTCAGGAAGTCATTGTGGAGAATCTGATTTTCAGTCCTCAGGTTGCCTATAATGATCAGATGCGTATTGCCATGACTCGTGCTGATGCAACCACCTGGTTCGGTGCACCACCACCTGATCTGAGTCTGATGGCTCGTTTGAGAAGCTCGGATTACATCTACAGCTTTCTGCGCAGCTATTACGTTGATGACAGCAAACCCTGGGGTGTAAACAACACGGTGTTCCCTGATGTAGGTATGCCGCATGTGCTGGCTGATTTGCAGGGCGTCAACCGTCTGGCCTGTGATCCTAATGCCGTTGATGTAAAAACCATGGATCCGCTGAAGGGTGCTGTTGCCAATCCGCGTGATTGTTTCCGTGAAGTGACTCCCGGAAGCCTGTCACCCGCTGAGTTTGACAAGGCAGTGTATGATCTGACGAACTTTATGGTTTATGTAGCAGAGCCAAGTAAATACCAGGCAAACGCTCTTGCCCCTAAAGTGCTGCTGTTCATCTTTGTATTCTTTATCTTTGCGTATCTGCTGAAGAAAGAATACTGGCGTGATATCAAACATTGAGCAGTCAATGTTTAAAATGAAGTAAAAGCAGGCAAAAAGCGTGCGGCTGACCGTGCGCTTTTTGCCTTTTCAGGCCCTGAAGCGTTATAGTTATGGGCTGGATGATTAGTGAGGATTTATCAATGGGCGTTGTTACCAAGCGTTCTTCCATGACCTTTTTCTCGGATGGCTCGGATCACTATAGCCATCGCGTGCGGATTGTTTTGGCCGAAAAGGGTGTTACTGTCGATTTGCTGGATATCAACCCCAACAACAAGCCGGACGAGTTGGCGGATCTGAATCCCTACAACAGTCTCCCAACCCTGCTGGATCGTGATCTTGTGCTGTATGAGTCCAAGGTGATGATGGAGTATTTGGATGAGCGCTTTCCTCATCCGCCGCTGCTGCCGGTTTATCCTGTGGCACGTGCACAGAGTCGTCTGTGGGTGCACCGGATTGAGAAAGAGTGGAGTCCTCTGGTGGATGTGTTGACCAGTGATGAAACAGCAAAAAAAATGGACAAGACACGTAAAGAGCTACGTGAAAGTATTATTGGTGTTTCACCCATTTTTACCGACCGTCCTTTTTTCATGAGTGATGAGTTCAGTCTGGTGGATTGTTGTGTGTTGCCGATTCTCTGGCGTTTACCTCACTTCGGTATAGATCTGCCGGAAAAACAGGTTAAGCCTCTGTTGGAGTATATGGAACGTTCTTTCAGTCGCGATGGCTTTATCGAAAGCTTGTCTGAGTCTGAACGAGAAATGCGCTGATCAGGATAATGTTATGAATAGCTCAAGCAGACCTTATCTTTTGCGTGCGTTGTATGAATGGCTACTGGATAACCGGCTGACTCCTTATGTGATCGTAGCAGCCGATATGGACGGTGTTGTGGTGCCGCGAACCCATGTTCAGGATGGTCAGCTGGTACTGAATATCTCACCGGATGCTACACGTGATCTGTTGGTTGATAATGAACAGCTGATGTTCAGTGCACGTTTTGGTGGTGTGCCCATGCAGTTGTATATTCCGGTTGATGCTGTGATGGCTATTTATGCACGTGAGAATGGTGCAGGTATGGTTTTTGGGCAGGAACCACGAATTCAGGATGTAAAAACACCGGGTTCGGTTTCCAGCGAAGCTCAGCAACAGACCCCTTCTAGTGATACGTCAGAAGGAGCACAGGGTGCTGCCAGCAAACCCCGCGCCGCCTCACATCTTACCCTGATCAAATAACCCTGATCAAATAGGTTTAATGGCTGCCGAATAACTGTTCATCGATCAAGTCACAAAGACAATGGATGACCAATAGGTGAACTTCCTGAATACGTGCAGTCACTTTTGATCCCACTCTGATTTCACAATCCTCAGGGGTGAGCAGCGCAGCCATGTTGCCGCCATCCCTGCCGGTCAGTGCAACCACTCGCATATCCCTTTCATGAGCGGCCTGAATGGCCTGAATGACGTTGGCTGAGTTGCCGCTGGTGGATATGGCCAGCAGGATATCACCCGGCTGACCCAGCGCCCTGATTTGCTTTGAAAAAACCTCATTGTAACTGTAGTCGTTAGCAATGGATGTCAGGGTGGAGGTATCCGTGGTCAAAGCAAGAGCTGGCAGGCTTGGGCGCTCACGCTCAAATCGGTTCAGCAATTCGGATGAAAAGTGCTGTGCGTCGCCTGCCGATCCACCGTTACCACAGCTCAGAATCTTACCTTCACTTAACAGCGCTTCAACCATCATACGACTGGCATGCTCAATCATGGGTGGAAGCACCTGACTGGCCTGGGCTTTGGTGTCTATACTGTCGTGAAAGTGCTGCAGAATACGCTCGTTGAAACTCATAAAAACTCCGGTGATAGGGTGCCTTAAAAGGTCTTCAGAAGGCGTTAGGAATCCAGTTTTCGCAGATGATATGACCTTTGCTATCCAGTGTCATTGCCATAACATCAAACCGACAGGGTGGCTGGTGGTTTAGTCTTGCCATGTAAAACTGAGCAGTACGTCGAATTTTTAATTGTTTGGCGGGTGTTATGCTGGCTGCAGCACCACCATACAAGTGATTTTTTCTGAAGCGTACTTCCACAAAAACCAGTTGTTGTCGATCCTGCATGATCAGATCAATCTCTCCAGCCTTACAGCTGAAGTTGCGCTCTAGCAGCCTCAAGCCCTGCTGTTGCTGCAGAATTTCTGCAGCAAGTTGTTCTGCGGCTTCACCTTTGATCTGGTGAGGTGTTGGTTGTTCGGGACGTGTGACCATTAAAATGCCTCAATCAGGCAGAATCTGATCAACCAGTTGTGGCTGTTGTTCAAAAGCATTGGCTGCCAGGGGCTGTGGTTTGCCGCTGTTGAACTGGGCCCATTGCAGCTCGCGTTCAATTCGTCGTCCTTGCTGGCTGAGTCGACCGGTTGCCCCATCAATCCGGCTTTGTGGTAAAACTTCAAGTAATGGTAGTCGCTGAGCCAACAAGTAGGCATCAGCACCCATGGCATATAAACGTCCATAACGCGTGATGTTTTCTGGCCAGGTTTGCCGTACTTCCTGCTGTAATGGATCGCCCGACTCCAGGTACCAAGGGATATCACAGAAGGCAATACCATTCATGTCTCTATCCAGTCCGGGGTTTACAGTGCCGCTGTAGACAGCAGAAGTGGCCAGCACGGGTAGGCTGGATGCAGCAAGAAAGCTGAGAGCTGGTTTAATCTGGCGTGCAGTGGCAGGATCTGCATGTAAAAACAGAAAATCACTGTCTTCTCTTGGGCGGGGAGCAAAGTGAGGTCTTTGTCCCAGGAGGCGTGTCAGGCGCTGGTGACGTTCCTGGCTAAGCTGAACTTCCAGTAACTGACGCAGTGATGCATCCAGTGACAGGCTGGCACCATACTGACGTGAGTGACTGATTTCACCGCCCAGCTCTTTCCAGTTTTTGATAAAACTGGCCTCTACTCGGCTACCCCAGCTGTTTTCTGGTGTTAGCACCAGTGCGCGGCGGAAGCCGCTTTGCCATGCTTTCAGGGCAACCTGAGCGGCCTCGTTTTCTGCCGACAGTCCAAACTGAAACATATCCTTGTTCTGAAAGTCTTCATCATTGCCGTAGTTGAGTGCCAGGGTGGGCAGGGGTAAGCTGCGGCGGCGCTCCAGTAAATCCACCTGGGCTTTGGCCAGTGGGCCAATGACCACTTCGACCCCTTGGCTTTTGGCGCGGCTGTATAACTCATCAAGGCTGTTGGCTTGTGAATCATAAAAGCTGATGCGCGGGGCGTGTTGCCCCTTTTGTACTGTGCTTAGGTGTTTGGCCAGCAAGGCGTCACGAATTACATAGGCAGCTTCGGCCAGAGGGCCGCTTTCCGGCAAAAACACAGCCAGGTGCTGAATCCTGTCTTCACTGAGCTTTACCAGTAGATCAATTTCTTCCGGTGTGTACTGCTGTCTGGCCGGGTGTTGTGGCCAGCGTGTAGCCCATGCTTGTAACTGGTTGCTGATCTGTTCGGGATTAGTAATGGCAGTCTGGCGCACCAGTGCCAGTTCTATCCAGCCGCGCAGCAGGGGTTGGCGTTCCGTTTGTTGCAGGTGACGCAGTTCGTCACTGCTGACCTGGTTGAGGTTGTTCCATAGCCGTTCATAAACATCAGCACGTGATTTGTCATCCTGAGCCAGTAAAGCCTGATGGTGACGATGCCGCAGGGCGCTGGAATAAAAGCCGGTTAACAGGAGGGCATCAGCACGATAACCAGATAAGACAAATTGTTGTGTGCGGTCAATGTGTGGCAGTCGCTGGCTGAAGGTTTCAATCAGGCGCAGAGCTGTCCAACCATCATCCAGAGCCAGGCTGTTGATGGCACCAAGATTCAGCGCTTGCCAGTGGTATTCAACAGGCAGACTTTGTGGTTGCAGGGACAGTACTAAATCCAGACTTTCCAGGTGTCGCTGCTGCTGTGTTAAAATTCCGGCAGCATCCAGCCGAACAAATTGTGCCTCCACCTCCGGATTGGGGTGTGCGGCACGTTCCGGTGTGATGGGTCTGGTTGCAGTGTCCTGTTTGACACTGCCCGAACAGCCGACCAGCAGCAACAGCAGCAGGCAGGCAAACCCTGTACGACAGGCAGAAAAATTTAATGTCACTCTGGTTGATCCTTTCATGACCCGTAAAAGCACTATGACTGACTTAGGCACTGATGAGCATATCAAAAAAACAGCCGCTTTGTATGTTGTTGCCACACCGATTGGCAACCTGGATGATATCACTGAGCGCGCGCGCAGCATTTTACAACAGGTTGCTGTTATAGCGGCAGAAGATACCCGACACAGTGGCAAGCTGCTGGATCATTATGGTATTCGTAATCGTCTGGTATCCCTGCATGATCATAACGAAAACTCCCGCGCAGAACAGCTGCTGGGCTTGTTGCGTGAAGGGCGCAGCGTGGCGCTGGTTTCTGATGCCGGCACACCCCTGATCTCTGATCCCGGCTATCACCTGGTTCATACCGTGCGTGCAGCGGGTTATCCGGTGGTTCCCGTACCCGGTGCCTGTGCTTTGGTTGCGGCATTAAGTGTGGCAGGTTTGCCTACCGACCGTTTTTATTTTGCCGGGTTTTTACCGGCAAAATCCACTGCACGTAACAAGGTGCTGGACGAACTGGTGCAGCAGCAGGGCACCCTGGTGTTTTATGAATCACCCCACCGTCTGCTGGATTCACTGCGGGCAATGGTGTCAGTGCTGGGCGGGCAACGTCCGGCTTGCCTGGCGCGAGAAATCACCAAACATTTTGAGACTTTTTTGTCCGGCACGTTGGATGAGTTGTTGCAACAGGTTACAGCAGACACCAATCAGCAAAAAGGTGAGTTTGTATTGCTGGTGGAAGGTTTTCAGGGGCAGGCACAGGATTCGGCCTGGACGGATGCTTGTCGCTGGTTGCTGGAATTAAAAGATGAAATGCCACCTTCCAAAGCCTGCTCTGTAGTGGCTCGTATGACCGGTGTGAAGAAAAAAGCCCTGTATCAGTGGATGCTGGACGAGGGGCTGGACAGCAAGGCTTGAGAGATGGAAGGTTTCTCTATATGCTTTCGCAGCGGAAGTCGGCTGGACAGTCGCTGCCACTGTTTACAGTGGGGGAGGAAAGTCCGGGCTCCACAGGGCAGGGTGCCAGGTAATGCCTGGGGGGCGCAAGCCTACGGAAAGTGCCGCAGAAAATAACCGCCGATGGCGTTTTTCTTCGGAAAAATGCACAGGCAAGGGTGAAAAGGTGCGGTAAGAGCGCACCGCACGGGTGGTAACATGCCGTGGCTAGGTAAACCCCACTCGGAGCAAGACCAAATAGGAACCCAACAGGCGTGGCCCGCGCTGGGTTCGGGTAGGTTGCTTGAGCGCTGGAGCGATCCAGCGCCTAGAGGAATGACTGTTCACGACAGAACCCGGCTTACAGGCCGGCTTCCGCCCTTTTTTTAGTTTTTATCTGCTTCTGAGCTCACTATGTCCACAAATGTGTCTCCAGCTGAAACCGATCAGCATCTCAGTGTATTGCTGGAGGAAGCAGTTAGCGCCTGGCTGACTCGTCCGGATGGTTTTTATGTTGACGGAACTTTTGGCCGTGGTGGTCATAGCCGTCACTTGTTGCAACAACTGGCTGCTGCTGGACGACTGCTGGGAATCGATAAAGACCCGCGCGCGCTGATGGCAGGTGAACAGCTGGCAGCAAAAGATCCGCGCTTTTCAATCTGCCATGGCTCTTTTACCGAGCTGCCAGAGTTTCTGCATTCCTATCAGGCTGATCCGGGTTTTCAGGGTGTAGATGGTATTCTGGTGGATCTGGGTGTTTCTTCCCCTCAGCTGGATGATCCTGAGCGGGGTTTCAGTTTTATGCAGGATGGTCCGCTGGATATGCGGATGGACACCACACGAGGGCTAAGTGCAGCTGAATGGCTGGCTCGGGCTCCTGAAGAAGAAATCAGTGATGTACTTTACCATCTGGGTGAGGAGCGTCATTCACGTCGTATGGCACGTGCACTGGTCAAGGCACGGCAAGAACAGCCGATTACTCGCACTGGTCAGCTGGCTGAACTGATTAAAGCGGCCAATCCCAGCTGGGAAAAACACAAACATCCCGCCACCCGAGCCTTTCAGGCCATACGTATTCACATCAATCGTGAGCTGGATGATTTAAAGCAGCTGCTGACACAAGCTGTGGATCTGCTGGCTCCTGGCGGTCGTCTGGTGGTGATCAGTTTTCATTCACTCGAAGATCGCATTGTGAAACGCTTTATGCGTGATGCGGCGCGGGGTGATGCGCACCTGCCTCAGGGTGTACCTTTTCGTCAGGAAGAGTTGCACCCGACACTGAAACTGATCAGTAAGGCGGTTAAACCTTCTGCCACCGAGATCCAGCAGAATCCAAGAGCACGCAGTGCTGTCATGCGGGTTGCAGAGAAACTGATCAGTACAGATTAGAGGTTGTGGCATGACGTTTTCGGGTGTGCTGAAAAGCAGTAAAAAATACCGTAAATTGCCGAATTTACTGATCATCCTGTTGTCTCGTTATTGGCTGTCGCTGTTGTTGATCCTACTGCTGCTGGGCAGTGCCCATCTGTTGATTCAGGTTACTCATCAGGCCAGAAACCAGCAGGTGCGCTTGCAGACTTTGGAAGGTGAACGGGATGCCCTGCAGGTGGAGTGGGGGCGGCTGCTGCTGGAAGAAAGCTCTCTGGTATCACCGGTGCGGCTGGAACAACTGTCACGCCTGCAACTGCAGCTGCGCCTCCCTGAAGATTCGTCCTTGCAAATTCGGCGAATCGAACAGCCATGAGCAGTGTTCACCAACCCAGTTCAACCTCCCCCTGGCGCTTGCGTCTGGTGTGGATAGTATTATTGCCACTACTGTTAATTCTGGTTGGACGTCTGGTACAACTGCACCTGTTTGAGCGTGAATTTCTGAAACGTCAGGGTGATGTACGTACCCTGCGGGTTGAATCCATTCAGGCACACCGAGGCATGATCACGGATCGTCATGGTGAACCTCTGGCGATCAGCTCTCAGGTGGCTACACTCTGGGCTAATCCTCGCCAGTTACCCCGTGATGCACAACAGATCCATGCCCTTGCCGTGGCACTGGGTGAAACCCCCACCGATTTTATCCATCGCCTGCAACGTTTTGCCGATCGTGAGTTCATGTACCTGCGTCGTCAGGTGACTCCGGATATGGCTGAGGCGGTTTTGTCGCTGAAAATTCCGGGTGTTTATTCACAGGATGAGTTCAAGCGTTATTACCCTGCAGGTGAGGTGGCAGCACATCTGGTGGGTTTCACCAATATTGATGAACAGGGTCAGGAAGGACTGGAACTGGCCTGGGAACACTGGTTAAAAGCAGTGCCGGGGCGCAAACGGGTATTAAAGGATTTAAAAGGACGCACCATTCGTAATATTGCGGTATTACAACAGGCTCAGCCGGGTCAGACACTGGCCCTGAGTCTTGATATGCGCCTGCAGTACCTTGCTTATCGGGAGTTAAAAGCCGCTGTTGATCAGCATCAGGCCGTTTCCGGCAGTTTAATTCTACTGGATGCCCAAACAGGTGAAGTGTTGGCGATGGTTAACCAACCGGCATTTAATCCCAATAATCGTGCTCAGTTGGATGTTTCCAGTTTGCGTAATCGTGCCATGGTGGATCTGTTTGAACCGGGTTCGGTGATCAAGCCCCTGAGTGTGGCCGTGGCACTACAGTCCAGGCAATTCCAGCCGGATCAGATCATTGATACTTCGCCGGGGGTGATACGGCTGGCGGGGCAAACCATCAGGGACTTTCGTAATTACGGCAAGATGACGCCCGAGGATATTATTGTCCGTTCCAGTAACGTCGGTATGACCCGCATGATTCTTGAGTTGCCGGACGAAATGCTGGTGAATTATTACGACTCACTGGGTTTCGGGCGTGCAACAGGCACGGGTTTTCCCGGTGAAGCATCCGGTGTGCTGCCGGGCGGTTTTGGTATCAGCCGTATCAAACGTGCAACCCTGTCTTATGGTTATGGTTTATCCGTGACACTGGGTCAGTTAGCTCAGGCCTATATGGTTCTGGCCGATCATGGACGCCTGCATCCTTTGTCTTTATTAAAAGTGAATGATCCGGTAACTGCGCAGGTTTTTGATGCAGAAGTAGTGAACAATGTGCTTTCTATGATGGAGAAAGTAGTGCAGCCAGGTGGAACCGGAACCCGCGCAGCCATCAAGGGTTATCGGGTGGCGGGTAAAACCGGTACAGTACACAAGCTGGGATCACAGGGTTATCAATCCGGTGATTATATCGCCACCTTTGCCGGAATTGCCCCGGCCAGTGATCCACGATTGGTGGCAGTGATCATGATCGATAGTCCCAAAGGTCAGGAATATTTTGGTGGTGAGGTGGCCGCACCGGTTTTCAGTCGTGTGGTTGGCCATGCCTTGCGTATCCTGGATGTTCCTCCTGATGCACCCGTGGAGATGGGTAAAAACAATGAGTGAATTACAACTGCAACAACCCATCACATTAAGCGCTTGGTATGCCCTGTGGCCTGAACTTGAGACACGGGTAAAACACCAGTTGGAATCTCTGCCCTCTTTTGATCGACTGGTACACGACAGTCGTAAAGTCCGATCCGGTGATGTATTTTTTGCCCTGACTGGCACTTTGCAGCAGGGTCAGGCATTTATAACTTCGGCACTACAGCAAGGTGCACAACTGGCTGTTTGTGAAGGAGAGCTGCAGTTGCAGCAGCAGTCGGAAGGCTGGGTGCTGCACTTGCCGAATCTGCGTAGCAAGCTAGGTGAGTTGTTATTAAAAAGCAGTGGTTTGCCCCTGCAGAAAATTCGCACTCAGGCAGTGACTGGCACCAATGGTAAGTCATCCGTTGCCCATTATCTGAGCCAGGCCTGGCAATTGCTGGGGCAGCCCTGTGCGCTGGTGGGCACCCTGGGTTATGGTTTGCTGGATCAATTACAACCGGCCAGCCATACCACCCCAGATATGTTCCGAATGCATCAGTTGTATGCCGACTGGCTGCAGCTTGGTATCCATCGTGTGGCTCTGGAAGCGTCTTCTCATGCCCTAGAGCAGGGGCGGCTGGATGGTATCAATATCCCTTGCGGAATTTTCACCAACCTGACTCGTGATCATCTGGATTATCACGGCACGCTGGAAGCTTATGCCGCAGCAAAACTGCGCTTGTTTCAGCGTCCGGAAGCTGAAATAGCCATTCTTAATCTGGATGATCCATTGACTCCATATTGGCTGAAGCAGTGTACTGCGCCAGTGCGACTGACGTATAGCCTGTATCGAGCGGATGCTGATCTGAGTGTGCAGCAGGTGAGTTATACCAGCACAGGTATTCAGGCGCAGCTGATGTATCAGCAACAGCTCTGGTCATTACAGCTGAACTTGCTGGGCGCTTTTAACTTGGCGAATGTGCTGGCAGTGCTTGCGGCTCTGTTGGCAGAAGGCTGGTCGATGCAGCAGCTGTTACCAATCGTGGCTCAGCTCAAGCCTGTGCCTGGACGAATGCAGCGGATTGAAGCAAACAGCAGCCAGCCGCAGGTGGTGGTGGATTATGCCCATACACCGGATGCACTGGAACAAGCACTTAAGGCATTGAGAGAACACACCTCTGGTCGCCTCTGGTGTGTGTTTGGTTGTGGTGGTAATCGTGATCAGGGTAAACGTGCCCTGATGGGTGAGGTGGCTGTCCTCCTGGCTGATCAGGTGGTGGTCACGGACGATAACCCACGTGATGAGTCTCCGGTGTTGATTCGCAGCCAAATATTGGCTGCCGCCACAGGTGCAGCAGAAGTAGCTGATCGTGCTTCTGCCATACAGCAGGTTGTTAATAGCGCTGCAGCCGGTGATGTGATTCTGCTGGCAGGTAAAGGCCATGAAACCTGGCAGAAAGTGGCAGGGCAACGCATTCCTTTTGATGATGTGGAGCAGGCCAGAATTGCATTACAGCGGAGGATTGCAGAATGATGCAGGCTCTGACTTTATCGCAGCTGGCAACCTTCCTGCAGGCTGATTTGCGTGGCGAAACAGCCCAACGACTGATTAGTGTTGATATTGACAGCCGAAAATTACATGTCGGTAGCCTGTTTGCTGCACTCAAAGGGCAGCGGGTTGATGGGCATCATTTTCTGGATGCTGCTGCCGCCAAAGGTGCTACCGCAGCACTGGTGGAAGAGTGGCAGCCAAGTCGTTTGCCACAGCTGCGAGTCAAATCGGTTCCTGCTGCGCTGGGTCAGCTGGCTGCCTGGAATCGTAACCAGTTTAAACAGCCGCTGATTGCAGTCACCGGTAACAGTGGCAAAACCAGTGTTAAAGAAATGTTAGCCGCTGTTTTATCGGCACATTATGGGCAGGTGCTGGCAACCCGTGGCAATATGAACAACGAGCTGGGTATGCCGCTAACCCTGCTGAAGTTGCAACCTGTGCATCAGGCCGCAGTGATTGAACTAGGTGCCAATCATCTGGGTGAAATTGACTACCTTGCCGGTCTGGCTCGTCCGGATATTGGTATGATCACCAATGTCACCGGTGCGCATCTGGGTGAGTTTGGCAGTATGGAATCCATTGCACTTGCCAAAGGTGAGCTGCTGCAACATCTGTCGATCAGCGGTTGTGCCGTCCTGAATGCAGAAGATGCTTTTTTTGAATTCTGGCAGCAGCGTGCCCAATGCCCAGTACTGAGTTTTGGTTTACACCGGGGTGATGTGCGAGCGGAAGCAATACAGCTTGACCACTTCGGGAATCCATCTTTCACAGCTGTAACGCCCTGGGGTTCACAACAGATCACACTGCAGCTGCCGGGTCAGCATAATATTGCCAATGCACTGGCGGTGATGGCAGCGGCTGGCCAGCTGGGCATTCCACTGGCTTTACAGGCCAATGCACTGGGTCAGTTACAGCCGGTACCGGGTCGCTTACACAGAATCAACGCCTGGGGTGATGCCCTGTTGCTGGATGACAGTTACAATGCCAGTCCCGGCGCCGTGAAATCAGCCATCAATGTGCTGGCTGCACTGCCCGGTAAGCGTTTACTGGCACTGGGTAGTCTGGCTGAGCTGGGTGAGGCAACGGATGCCATTCATCGGGAGCTGGGTAGGTATGCCCGTGAAGCAGGGCTGGATGGTTTGTATGTGCTGCAGGGCAAGGCGAACCTGGCAGCAGAGTCTTTTGGCGCCGGAGCCCAGATAGCTGCAACTCATGCTGAACTGGCTGATGTGCTGCGCCCGAAAATGAATCATCAGACCTGCCTGCTGGTCAAGGGATCACGCAGCGCCGGTATGGAAAAATTAGTGAATTTACTCAGAGCAGAGGTCAATACGCCAGCCTCTGCAGTCACCAACCATAAAAAGATGAAATAACCGATGCTGCTTTGGCTGACCCAATACCTGACACAATTTCATGCCATTTTTGAAGTGTTCAACTACCTGACTTTTCGCAGCATTCTGGGTGTCCTCACTTCGTTGGCTTTTTCACTGCTGATTGGTCCTCTGGTGATCCGACGACTGGCTGAACGCCAGATCGGACAAGCCATTCGTGATGATGGCCCTCAATCCCACCTGTCCAAGGCCGGAACACCCACCATGGGTGGTGCTTTGATCCTGCTGTCCATCTGTCTCAGTACCCTGCTCTGGTCGGACTTGAATAATCGTTTTGTCTGGATTGTTCTGGGTGTGACCTTAAGTTTTGGAGCAATTGGCTGGGTAGATGACTGGCGTAAGGTGGTGGAAAAAAATCCACGTGGGCTGCCCGCGCGCTGGAAGTACTTCTGGCAATCTGTGGCTGGTTTTACGGCTGCACTGGTATTGTTTTACACGGCTCAGGTGCCGGCAGAAACCCAGCTGATTTTCCCCTTCTTCAAGAATTATGTCCTGGAACTGGGCGTATTTTTTATTCTGCTGACTTATTTTGTGATTGTTGGCTCCAGTAATGCCGTGAACCTGACCGATGGCCTGGATGGTCTGGCGATTCTGCCAACGGTTATGGTGGCCGGTGCACTGGGCATTTTTGCTTATGCCAGTGGCAACATAAATTTTGCCAATTATCTGTTAATTCCTTTTGTGCCGGGCTCCGGTGAGCTGGTGGTGTTCTGTGCCGCCATTATTGGCGCGGGGCTGGGTTTTCTCTGGTTTAACACCTACCCGGCTCAGGTGTTTATGGGTGATGTGGGTGCACTGGCACTGGGTGCTGCACTAGGTGTGGTAGCCGTGGTGGTGCGCCAGGAGATAGTGCTGTTTATCATGGGTGGTATTTTTGTTATGGAAACCCTGTCCGTCATCATTCAGGTGGCATCTTTTAAAATGACTGGCCGCCGGGTATTCCGCATGGCACCCCTGCACCATCATTTTGAGTTAAAAGGCTGGCCGGAACCCCGTGTTATTGTTCGCTTCTGGATTATCACCGTTGTTCTGGTACTGATTGGTCTTTCCACCTTGAAACTGCGTTGAAATGTAACTGGGCTGATATTAAGGAGACAGGGATGCAGGCAGAGTATAAAAGTAAAGCGGAGTACCTGATTATTGGTCTGGGTGCCACCGGTCTGTCTGTTGCCCGTTATCTGGCTGAACGGGGTCTGCGTTTTTCCGTGGCAGATACTCGTTACAACCCTCCTGGACTCAATGAATTCACGACCAGCTGGCCGGATGCCTCCATCTGGCTGGGACCGCTGGATGCCGAGTTGACCAGTCGCATGAGCACTCTGGTGGTCAGTCCCGGTATCAGTGTCAATGAACAGGCCATCAGTGCAGCTCGTGCCGCCGGTGTGGAGGTGATTGGTGATGTGGAACTCTTCTGCCGTGAAGTCAGCACACCCATTCTTGCCGTGACGGGTTCCAATGCGAAAAGCACGGTGACAACACTGATTGGAGAAATGGCAGCTGCAGCGGGTAAACAGGTGGGTGTGGGTGGAAATATTGGATTGCCAGTATTGGATCTGCTGCGCGAAGGGCGCAAAGATCTGTATGTGCTGGAGTTGTCTTCATTTCAGTTGGAAACCACCCAGTCCCTGACTGCCAGAGGGGCAGTGCTGTTGAATATCAGTGAAGATCATCTGGATCGTTATGTGGGTATGGACGAATATATCCTGGCCAAACAGCGTATTTTTCATCGTTGTGAAACAGCCATTTTTAATCGTGCAGATGCCCTGACTGTTCCGATTCATGGTCAGAATGCCCGTCGTCTCAGTTTTGGGCTGGATCATCCAACAGGTGAAAGTGAACTCGGTCTGGCCGAGCATGAAGGACAGACCTGGTTGTTTCGCGGTGATCTGCCACTGATGCCAACCGCCGAGGTGCCTCTGGCCGGTGATCATGGCATCAGTAATGCACTGGCTGCTTTTGCCCTGGGTTTTGCCGCTGGCTTGTCGGTGGATGCCATGCGTCGTGCAGTGGTTGATTTTCAATCCCTACCACATCGCTGCCAGCGACTGGCTAGTCGTAAAGGTGTGGTTTATTACAATGACTCCAAGGCTACCAATGTTGGTGCCACACTGGCGGCCGTTAAAGGCCTTAAAAAACCTGACTCACCACTCTGGTTAATACTGGGTGGTGAAGGTAAAGGGCAGGATTTTTCACCGTTTAAAACAGCATTGCAAGAAGGCATCGGTGGAGTGGCCTTGATTGGTCGTGATGCAGTGATGCTGGCTGAACAGTTACCCGAAAGCACTCAAAAACAGCACTGTGATTCATTGGCTCGGGCAGTCGAGTGGATTGCTTCCAGAGCCAAAGCAGGAGATCAGGTGCTGTTATCACCGGCGTGTGCCAGTTTTGATCAGTTTCGTGGATTTGTCCATCGGGGAGAGGTGTTCACCGAGTGCGTACTCAACTTGCCGGACTGATTCGTGGCTTGCCTGATCTGAAACAGCTGCTGGTTTTTTGCCGTCAGCTGCATTTAAGCTCCACCAGGCATCTGGATGGCTGGCTGATGTTCAGCAGTCTGACTTTGCTGCTGCTGGGTTGGCTGATGGTCAGCTCGGCCTCAATCAGCGTTGCTGAAGCCTGGACAGGCGATCCGCAGTATTTTGCCTTGCGCCAGGGGTTATTTATCGGCCTGGCCTTGGGCACGGCTTTACTGGTCAGTCAGCTGCCATTGGCCTGGAGTCGTTTTAACGGTCACTGGTTTTTATTGCTGGCTTTTCTGCTGCTGCTGGTTGTACAGCTGGTGGGTCGAGAGGTTAATGGCAGTACCCGCTGGCTTAGTCTGGGTGTCTTTAACCTACAAACCTCCGAGCTGGCAAAAATTTGTTTGCTGATATATCTGGCAGGGTATCTGGTACGCCATCAGCAGGATGTACGTGCAACGGCCAGCGGTTTTTTAAAGCCTCTGCTGGTGGTGGTTGCTTATGGTGGTTTGCTGATTGCCCAACCGGATTATGGTGGGTTGGTGGTGGTCATGGCGGCAGTCATGGGTATGGTTTTTCTGGCCGGGGTACGTTTTCAGCATTTTTTTCTGGTGTTGTTTGCTGCCGTAGCAGCATTAACCCTGATTGCTGTGCTGGAACCTTACCGGATGCAGCGACTGGTGAGTTTCACTGACCCCTGGGCACGCCAGTTTGACTCGGGTTATCAGTTAACCCAGGCCTTGATTGCTTATGGCCGAGGGCACTGGGTTGGGCTGGGTCTGGGCAATAGTGTACAGAAGCTCTTTTATTTGCCCGAGGCACATACCGACTTTATTTTCTCAATACTTTCCGAAGAGCTGGGGCTGTTGGGCGGTCTGATGACTCTTGGGCTTTATGTGCTGCTACTAGCGCGTATTTTTATTATCGGTCGTCAATGTGAATTGGGCGGGCAGTTTTTCTCAGCTTATCTTTGTTATGGCATTGCCATGATTTTTGCCACTCAGGTATTAATCAATCTTGGGGTGAATACCGGGCTTTTGCCCACCAAAGGATTAACTTTGCCATTAATCAGTTATGGCGGTAGCAGCCTGCTTGCCTGTGGCCTGATGCTGGGACTGGTGTTTCGTGCTGATCATGAAAGACGCAAAGCAGAGCAACAAGAGGAACAGGCGTGAACACAGCGCAACACAAGGCACCCATCCTGCTGATGGCGGGTGGAACTGGTGGCCATATTTTTCCGGCACTGGCAGTGGCAAAACTATTGACTGATCAAGGTCATCCGGTGGTCTGGTTAGGCAGTCAGAAGAGTATGGAAGCCCGCAGAGTACCTGAAGCGGGCATTACTTTTTATGGCCTCAGGGTTTCCGGGCTGCGAGGTAAAGGTAAAGCAGCATTGCTTTTAGCACCTTTCCGCCTACTGATCAGCCTTTGGCAGGCAGTGAGTATTCTTCGATCGATCAAGCCAGCTTGTGTGGTGGGTTTTGGTGGTTTTGCCAGTGGCCCTGGTGGGCTGGCAGCCTGGTTGTTACGTATTCCGCTATTTGTTCATGAGCAAAATGCCTTGCCGGGTATGACCAATCGCTGGTTATCGCGCATGGCGCGTCGGGTTTTTACGGCTTTCCCACAAGCTTTTTCTGATTTGCCAAAAGCTCTGTGTGTTGGTAATCCGGTGCGAGCGGAGTTATTACAATTACCACCGCCGGCACAACGTTATGCTGAACGCAGTGATCCGGTGCGATTACTGGTAGTGGGCGGCAGTCTGGGTGCCCAGTCACTGAATACCAGCCTGCCCGCTGCACTGGCTCTGTTGTCACAATCCATGCTACCCGTATCCATGCTGCCACAAGTCAGGCATCAGACGGGTGCAAATAAAGAAGAGGCTACTCGTGCTGCCTATGCGGCTGCTTGTCCTGATCTGTTAAATCGAGTGGAAATCTGCAGTTTTATTGAAGACATGGCTGAAGCGATGGGTTGGGCTGATCTGGTGATCTGCCGTGCCGGTGCCCTGACTATTTCCGAGCTGGCTGCGGTGGGGGTGGCCTCATTACTGGTGCCTTTCCCCTTTGCAGTGGATGATCACCAGACTCATAATGCCCATTTTTTAGCCGATGCTGGTGCTGCAATCCTATTGCCCCAATCAGAGTTGACACCGGCGGGACTGGCTGAGCTGTTGCAAAGCCGATTGTTACAGCGTGACTCGCTGGCCGAAATGGCCGTCAAGGCAGCGGGATTAGCTCGAATTTCAGCTGGTGAACAAATGGTTCAAACACTTTTGAAGGATATCTCATGACCAAGTTGCCCTATCGTGTACCCGTCATGCGCCGTATCAGTCATATCCACTTTGTGGGTATTGGTGGTTCTGGCATGTGTGGCATTGCTGAAGTACTGCTGACTCAGGGTTATCAGGTCAGTGGCTCTGATCTTAGCAGCGGTGCTGCAGTTAAACGACTGGAAGATCTAGGTGCCAGAGTCTGTATAGGCCATGCGGCAGAGCACATTGAAGGAACCGATGTGGTGGTGGTGTCCACAGCCATTAATGAGACTAATCCAGAGGTTCAGGCTGCTCTGGCAGCAAGGATTCCGGTGGTGCGCCGAGCAGAAATGCTGGCCGAGTTGATGCGTTTTCGTCACGGTATTGCCGTGGCTGGTACACACGGCAAAACCACTACCACCAGCCTGATTGCCTCCATTCTGGCAGAAGCCGGGCAGGATCCAACCTTTGTGATTGGTGGCAAGCTGACTCAGGCAGGAACCAATGCCCGGCTGGGTGAATCCCGTTATCTGGTGGCTGAAGCTGATGAGTCGGATGCTTCATTTCTGCATCTGCAACCGATGGTGTCCATTGTAACCAATATTGATGCTGATCATATGTCCACCTATGGTGGTGATTTTGAAAAGCTCAAACAGACGTTTATTGAGTTTTTGCACAACCTGCCATTTTACGGCCTGGCAGTAGTCTGTACCGATGATGAGGTGGTGAGGGAGTTAATTCCCAGGATCGGACGCCCGCTGTTAACCTACGGTATTAATGAGGAAGCTGATTTCCGTGCTGTTGATTTCTCACAGATTGGTCGGGATATATGCTTTAAGGTTTTACGTCCTGAGGGTTTTTCCCCTTTGGATATCACCCTGAAAATTCCTGGTCGTCATAACATGTTGAATGCTCTGGCGGCTATTGCTGTGGCAACGGATGAAGGCATCTCTGATCAGGCCATAGTTGATGGTCTGGCTAACTTTCAAGGTGTTGGAAGACGTTTTCAACAGCTGGGTAACTTCCCTGTTGGCTCTGGTGAAATCATGCTGGTGGATGATTATGGTCACCATCCACGGGAAGTGGAGGCAGTGATCAAGGCTGTGCGTGAAGGTTGGCCAGAACGGCGGCTGGTGATGATTTATCAACCACACCGATTTACCCGTACCCGTGATCTATATGAGGATTTTGTCAAGGTGTTGTCCCGGGTGGATACCCTGGTATTACTGGATGTTTACGCCGCCGGTGAGGCTAGTATCCCCGGTGCGGATGGTCGCAGTCTGAGTGGCTCCATTCGGCAGCGCGGCAAGCTTGACCCCTTGTTTATTGATGACAATGCCGAGTTAGAGAACCTACTGGCTGATGTATTAAGACCGGGTGATATCCTGCTGACCCAGGGTGCCGGTGATGTGGGTGGTATTGCCCAGCGCCTGGCAGCGACCGGGCTTGAATTTGTCAAAGCCAGTTAAAGCAGAGGGTGACATGAGTCTGACTGAACAAGAAATTCACGCATACGGACGGGTTGCAGTATTGATGGGTGGCTGTTCTGCTGAGCGCGAAGTCTCGCTGCGCAGTGGTCAGGCTGTGCTGGATGCCTTACTGCGTAGTGGTGTTAATGCCTTTGGCTTAGAGTTAGGTCGTGATGCACTCTTGCAGCTCACGGCAGAAAAGTTTGATAAAGCATTTATCGCCTTGCATGGACGCGGTGGTGAGGATGGCAGCATTCAGGGTGTGCTGGAGTGGTTGCGTATTCCTTATACTGGCAGTGATGTTCTGGCATCTGCACTGGGCATGGATAAATACAAGTGCAAACAGGTCTGGCAAGGTATGGGGTTACCAACTCCGGCTTCTGCTTTGCTGACAGCCGCCACCCGTGCAGAAGCCTTGGTGGCAGAGTTGGGCTTACCACTGATGATTAAGCCAGCGCACGAAGGCTCCAGTATTGGTATGAGCAAAGTGGTTTCAGTCGAACAATTGCAACAGGCCTATCAGGAAGCAGCTCGTTATGATGACCGGGTACTGGCCGAACAGTTTGTCACTGGTGCTGAATTTACTGTCAGTATTGTGGATGATCAGGCGCTTCCGGTGATCGGTTTAAAAACCACCCATGATTTTTATGATTTCAGTGCCAAATATACCGCTACGGATACTCGTTATCTGCTACCCAGCGGTTTG
This sequence comes from Marinospirillum sp., assembly GCF_014859565.1. The sequence continues at coordinate 46,710 of NZ_JACUUA010000004.1, forward strand.
CCTGCCGCTGAAGAGGCTGCATTGCAGCAGTTGGCACTGGATGCTTATCGCGCGGTGGGTTGTGAAAGCTGGGGACGAGTGGATGTAATGGTGGATCAACAGGGTCAACCCTGGTTGTTGGAAGTCAATACCAGCCCGGGTATGACGGATCATAGTCTGGTTCCTCAGGCTGCTGCTCACGCAGGAATCAGTTTTGAGCAGCTGGTACTGAAAATACTGGCAACCGCCAGACTCAAGGTGTTCCGTGGTTAAAATTGGGTTGTGGTTAAAAGCACTGGTTCCATTGCTGGTGCTTTTGTTGCTGGTGGTCTGGTGGCTGAACTGGACACTGGCGCGCCCGGTTGGACAGGTGGCAATTTATGGTGAGGTACGCCACGCTGATCTGGAAAAACTACAGCAACAGGCACTGCCCTGGCTGGATGCACCCTTCTGGAAAGTGGATCTAGCCGGACTCAAACAAACCCTGGAGCAAGACCCCTGGCTGGCGCGTGTCAGTGTCAGTCGTCATTGGCCGGATCAAATTCGTCTGGATCTGGATGAACGGGTTGCATGGTCTGCCTGGAATCATAATGGTTTGCTGGATGAACAAGGGCAGGTTTTTTATCCTGCAAGTCACAGTGATATTGTTACCGGCAGACAGATTTATGCCGAAATGGATACACTGGCAGAAGCACTAAAACTCTGGGAAACTCTAGAACCCTTGTTGCACAGGCAGCAACTGGTATTAACAGAATTAAAACTGGAAGCCCGTGGCGCCTGGCAACTGCAGTTAAATGGATCTGTCCGTGTAGTTGTAGGACGTGATAACATAGAAAAACGTATAAATCGTTTTTTATGGGCATGGCAGACTTGGCTATCGGCAGAAGCAGAAAATATTGCTGGAGTTGATCTGCGTTACCCCAATGGCCTGTCAGTTGCCTGGATACAATCGGGTAGGGAATAACCAAGGAGTTTTTTTCCATTATGGCTCTGCAATCACACCACGGCAATCTGGTTGTTGGACTGGATATTGGCACCTCAAAGGTGGTTGCCATTGTTGGGCAGCGGACTCCTGAAGGTAAGCTGGAAATTATTGGTCTTGGATCTCATCCTTCTCGTGGCTTAAAGAAAGGTGTAGTTATCAATATTGACTCTACTGTGCAATCCATCCGACGCGCGGTAGAGGAAGCCGAGTTAATGGCTGGTTGTGAAATACACTCGGTTTATGTGGGGATTGCAGGCAGCCATGTACACAGCATGAACTCACACGGCATAGTTGCCATCAGGGATCGTGAAGTGGGGGAAGCTGATCTAGAACGAGTCATTGATGCAGCACGCGCTGTTGCTATACCTGCGGATCAGAAGATCATTCATATCCTGCCACAGGAATATGCAATTGATAACCAGGAAGGCATTAGAGAACCAATGGGCATGTCGGGTGTCCGACTTGAAGCCAAGGTTCATCTGGTGACCTGTGCGGTAAATGCTGTTCAAAATATTGAAAAATGTGTTCGTCGTTGTGGGCTTGAAGTTGAAGATATAATTCTTGAGCAGCTTGCTTCCAGTTATTCAGTATTAACAGAAGATGAAAAAGAGCTGGGTGTCTGTATTGTTGATATTGGTGGCGGCACAACGGATATTGCAATATTCACTGAAGGTGCCATACGTCATACTGCGGTAATTCCAATTGCCGGAGATCAGGTGACTAATGATATTGCCATGGCATTGCGTACACCCACGATCCATGCTGAAAACATTAAAATTAAATATGCCTGTGCACTGACACAGCTTGCCGGCCCGGAAGAAATGCTCAAGGTTCCCAGTGTGGGTGATCGCCCTGCCAGGGATTTGTCCCGCCAGGCACTGGCCGAAGTGGTAGAGCCGCGTTATGACGAACTGTTTACCTTGATCCAGGCAGAGCTTAGACGCAGTGGTTTTGAAGACCTGATGCCGGCTGGAATTGTACTAACCGGCGGTACTTCAAAAATGGAAGGTGCTGTAGAGCTGGCGGAAGAGATATTTCATGCGCCGGTCAGGCTTGCCAGTCCCCAATTTGTGGTGGGATTGGATGATGTGGTTAGTAACCCGATTTATGCTACCGGTGTAGGCTTGTTGCATTATGCGTTGCAACGTACGGAATCAGAAAGCCTGCCTGAAGGAAGTTATCGTCATGAACCTGTTCGTGCTGATGCGGGTGGAGAAGTGTTGACTACACGCATTAAGCGATGGTTTCAGCGACAGTTTTAAGTAACAACAACTTTTTATGTTATTAATAAGGGCTTGCAGAAATTTTTTTTCTGTGTGGCATTCATTATGCTTGCTGTATTTGTTAGTCTAATGCAGAGTTGCGTAATCAAGCGTGTTTTAGGTGATCCCCGTACCAATTTTTGGATGTGGATTGCTTTCTGGAGACGGCCAAATGAGCTTTGAAATTTTAGATAATTCACCCACAACATCAGCGGTCATCAAGGTTATCGGTGTCGGTGGAGCGGGCGGTAATGCAGTCAACCACATGGTGGCTGAAAAGATTGAAGGGGTGGAGTTCATTTGTGTCAACACCGACGCTCAGGCGCTCAAGACCTACGCAGCTAAAACAGTTTTACAGCTGGGTGGTGAAATTACCAAAGGGCTGGGAGCTGGTGCCAACCCTGAAGTGGGACGTCAGGCGGCTTTGGAAGATCGTAAACTGATAGAAGAAGTGCTGCAGGGTGCAGACATGGTTTTTATCACCGCCGGCATGGGTGGTGGTACCGGTACCGGCGCGGCACCTGTAGTTGCCGAGATTGCCAAAGAACTGGGTATTCTGTCTGTGGCTGTTGTCACCAAACCCTTCCCCTTTGAAGGCAAGAGGCGGATGCGACTTGCTGAAGAAGGCATAGCCAATCTTGTATTGCATGTTGATTCACTGATTACTATTCCCAATGAGCGGTTACTGCCAGTGCTGGGCAAAAACACCACCTTGCTAAATGCTTTTGGTGTTGCCAACAATGTACTGCTGGGTGCCGTTCAAGGTATTGCTGAACTGATTACCAATCCAGGTATCATTAACCTGGATTTTGCAGACGTGCGCACAGTAATGTCAGAAATGGGTATGGCCATGATGGGTGCCGGTTCCGCCAAGGGTGATCAGCGCGCCCGGGAAGCTGCTGAACAGGCTGTACGCTCACCGCTGCTGGAAGATATTGATTTGAAAGGTGCGCGAGGTATTCTGGTCAACGTGACTGCCAACAGTGAAATGACACTGCACGAATTCTCGGAAGTTAACGATGTAGTTGGTGAATTTGCATCTGAAGATGCCACTATAATTGTGGGTACTTCCGTCGACAACAGTCTTGAAGAAGAGCTTCGAGTCACTGTTGTGGCTACAGGCCTGAATCACAAAACCAAAAAGGTTACAGAGCCTGCTGTTGCTGCTGCACCCCAGAAAAATACTCGTCCAGTACGCCCGGTACGTCCTGTTATCACTGACACAACTGGTGCCGGGTCGGCTGCCTCAGCTAGAGCTGCTCAATCAATGGGTAATCCAAAAAATGACCCGGATCTGGGTTATCTGGATATTCCAGCATTTTTGCGTAAGCAGGCAGATTAACCATCTTAGTCACTGATTGACTTACTTGCGGAAATAAAATTTATAGATATTTAGCTTTTTATCCATCAGAATTTTGTTAAAATCTGATGAAATTTGAGCTCGGGTGAAGAAAAACCCGTGTTTACCATCCGAATTTAGCCCCATTGGGGCAAAGATGAGTCGCAATGATCAAGCAATGCACCCTGCGAAACACTATCCGGGCAACCGGTGTTGGCCTTCACTCTGGCGACAAGGTCTACCTGACCCTGCGCCCAGCTCCAGTTAATACTGGCATTGTTTTCCGGCGGATTGATCTTGATCCGGTGGCAGAAATTCATGCCTGTGCAGAAAATGTTGGTGAGACAACCTTGTCCACCACTCTGTGTGAAGGCGATGTCAAGGTCAGTACTGTGGAGCACCTGCTTTCTGCTTTGGCAGGATTGGGTATTGATAACCTCTATGTTGAAGTCAGTGCGCCGGAAGTGCCGATCATGGATGGCAGTGCTGGCCCCTTTGTATTTCTGATTCAATCAGCGGGTATTCTTGAACAGGATGCTGCCAAACAGTTCATTCGCATCAAAAGTAAAGTTGAAGTCCGTGAAGATGACAAAACAGCAAGCTTTGAGCCGTTTGATGGCTTCCGAGTAAGTTTCAGCATTGATTTTGATCATCCCGTGTTCAGGGATCAGAAACAAACAGCAGTAATTGACTTTTCGACTACGTCCTTTGTTCGTGAAGTAAGCCGTGCCCGTACCTTTGGCTTTATGCGTGATATTGAATACCTGCGTTCACGCAATCTGGCTCTGGGTGGCAGCATGGAAAATGCCATCGTGGTTGATGACTACAGAATCCTGAATGAAGACGGACTGCGTTATGAAGACGAGTTTGTTAAACACAAGGTACTGGACGCCATTGGTGACCTTTACCTGTTGAGCAAGAGCCTGATTGGTGAGTTCAAGGGGCACAAGTCAGGTCACGGTTTGAATAACAAGCTATTGCGCGAACTGATTCGTCAGCCTGATGCCTGGGAAGTGGTTACCTTTGAAGGTGAAGAAGAGCGCTCACCGATTTCTTACGCATCCCCCCTAGCCACTGCCTGATTGTTTTTAATCTAGTAACAACAAAAAGCCGACTCTCAATCGGTTTTTTGTTGTTCATCTTTTTGTTTTTGTTTACCTAGACGCTCCAGTACCGCTTTTAAGCGAGGATTATCTACCTGCTCGGCCAGCTTGCCCAAGATCTGGCGAGCATGTGGTGAAATGGGTTTAGTTGGTCTTGATGGTTTTGGAGCTGGTAGTTCTGGGCGAATTTTGACTTCGATCCGCCTCAGGTCGGGCAGGTGTTTTTTCATGGCAACGATCAGCCCCGGTTCCAGAAAACGCATCTGCGTCAAAAATCCTGCACTACCGGTAATCAGTATCAATTTCTGTTCTTCGTAATTGGCAACCCTGTAAGCAGTACGTAGTTCGGCAGGTAGTTCTTGATGTAAAAGTGTTTCTAAATGTTTCAGTGTGGCTGCCTTGCTTAATACCCGGCTGAAAATTGAGGTATCTTTGTTAATCAGAGCACTTAAGGATTTTATTCTGCCCGCTCTTGCCTTTATACTCACAACAGCCCCCTGATAGCTCGCTCAGTTGTAGAGCTTAATCAATAACCACCAAAACACCAAGGGGCAAAGAATGGGAAGCAATCGATGAATCTGATTTTTTGCAGCAGCAAGCACAGCTCTAGCCGATCCATCAATTTAACAAGCGGATTTTTGACCCTGGTGTTTTCAGTGGTTTTTATTATACCGGCGGCAATTGGTGGCACGCTGGTTTACTGGTGGGTTGATGCCAGTGAGCGATTGATGAAAGACCAGGCCAGTCTCATGTGGAATCGTGAGCTGGAATCCCAGCGCGAAGAAGTTGAGCAACTGAAGCGTAAGTCTCTTGAGCGCATTGATGCTTTAACACCAAAAATTGGTGAATTGCAGGCGCGCTTGTTAAGGCTGGACGCCCTGGGTAAAAGGCTCACCTCTGTTGCAAACCTCAGTGATGAATTCGATTTTGATCAGGTGCCTCCTTTGGGTGGCCCTGAATATGTGTATGAGGAAAGCTCCGGTTACACGGACACCGAGCTGATGGAAGCTCTGGACTCACTAACTCAGAAGATTGAGCAACGTCAGCAGCAGCTTGAACTGATCCATGCGCTGCTGACCAATCGCAGTTTTGCCGAACAGGTCTACATTGCCGGTCGCCCGATTGAACGTGGCTGGATGTCATCCAGCTTTGGACGTCGCAGCGATCCTTTCACCGGCCGCAGCTCCTGGCATGAAGGTATAGATTATGCCGGTAAAGAAAACTCCAATGTTGTTGCCACCGGTGCTGGTGTAGTTGTTCATGCCAGTCGCCGTGGTGGTTATGGTAACTTGGTAGAAATTGACCATGGTGATGGCTACGTTACACGCTATGCTCACTTGAATGAATTTCGGGTGGCCAAAGGTGACATTATTCAACGAGGTGATATTGTGGGTTTGATGGGTTGTACTGGGCGCTGTACAGGTACCCATGTGCATTATGAGATCATTCGCAATGGACGCGCAGTGGATCCTGTGCGTTATGTTTCCCGCGCAGCACCTTGATCCTTCCTCAAAAAGAACACCCGCTGCGGCGGGTGTTCTTGTTTGTGGCAAGTGTTGATTATATCCTTCGGGATTGTCAACACCGCCACCCTTGTTCTGCAAACACTTTTAATTAAAAACGTGGTATGTTGTGCGATCAAAAGCCCATCATCCAACCACGGGTAAGGACATTCAATGATTACCCCTTTGTTAAAGAAAATTTTTGGCAGTAAAAACGAACGTGAGCTCAAGCGTCTGCGTAAATTTGTGGAGCAAATCAATGCGTTTGAACCGCAGATGGAAAGCTTACAGGATGCCGATTTTAAGAGTAGAACCCAGGCTTTAAAAGAAAGATTTGCGCAGGGTGAAAACCTTCAGAAACTGCTACCAGAAAGTTTTGCGCTGGTACGCGAAGCCAGTAAACGCGCATTACAAATGCGGCACTTTGATGTCCAGTTGATTGGTGGCATGGTGCTGCACGAAGGTAAAATTGCCGAAATGCGTACCGGTGAAGGTAAAACACTGGTAGCCACCCTGGCGGTATATCTGAACGCCCTAGCAGGTAAGGGTGTGCATGTGGTCACCGTTAACGATTATCTGGCACGCCGTGATGCAGAGTGGATGGGTAAGCTGTACACCTTTCTCGGGCTTTCGGTTGGTGTGATTTATTCTGGCCAGAGTCAGGAAGAAAAGCGTGAAGCCTACAAGGCAGATATCACCTACGGAACCAACAACGAATTCGGTTTTGATTACCTGCGCGACAATATGGCTTTCTCATTGCAGGATCGTGTGCAGCGAGATCTTTTTTACGCCGTGGTGGATGAGGTGGACTCCATCCTTATTGATGAGGCACGGACACCACTGATTATTTCGGGTGCTGCAGAAGACAGTTCAGCCTTGTATCGCAAGATCAATACGCTGATTCCTTCATTAAATGCCTGGAACGAAGAGTCAGAAACGGGTGATTACATTGTTGATGAAAAACAACGCAGCATAGAGCTGACTGAGCAGGGTCACCAGCGTGTGGAAGAAATGCTGTCCAAGGAGGGGATGCTGGATGAAGGAGCCAGTCTGTATGCCGCCACCAACCTGAATCTGTTGCACCACGTCCATTCAGCACTGCGTGCACACCACATGTTCCAGAAGGATGTGGATTATATTGTCAGCGAAGGGCAGGTGGTCATTGTTGATGAGCATACTGGGCGCACCATGCCAGGACGTCGCTGGGGTGAAGGTTTGCACCAGGCCGTGGAAGCCAAAGAAGGTCTGCATATTCACGCTGAAAGCCAGACGCTTGCCTCCACAACTTTCCAGAATTATTTCCGTCTGTATGAAAAACTCTCGGGTATGACCGGTACAGCCGACACCGAAGCCTACGAGTTTAATCACATCTATGCTTTGGATGTGGTGGTGATGCCGACCAATCGCATTGTACAGCGCAAGGATCTCAATGATCTGGTATTTATGACTTCAGAAGAAAAGTTTGAAGCCATCATTGAGGATGCCCGCTACTGCATAGAAAAAGGTCAGCCGGTGCTGGTGGGTACTGCTTCCATTGAAACCTCAGAGTATGTCAGCCGTTTACTGAAAAAAGCCGGTATTTCGCACAAGGTGCTGAATGCTAAACAGCATGAAAGTGAAGCAGAAATCATTGCTCAGGCGGGTCGTCCCGGTTCGGTGACCCTTGCAACCAACATGGCCGGTCGTGGTACAGACATCATGTTGGGTGGTAACTGGGAAGCTGAGGCAGCGAAGCTTGAAAACACAACCCCAGAGCAACTCGAAAAACTGAAAGCCGAGTGGCAAAAACGTCATGATGCGGTTATTGCAGCGGGTGGCCTGCATGTAATTGGTACTGAACGTCACGAATCAAGACGTATTGACAACCAGTTGCGTGGACGTGCCGGTCGTCAGGGTGATCCGGGTAGTACCCGTTTCTTCCTGTCGTTGGAAGACAGCCTGATGCGTATTTTTGCCTCGGATCGGGTCAAAAATATGATGACCATGCTGGGCATGAAACGCGGTGAAGCCATAGAACACAAGATGGTCACCAACGCGGTTGAAAAAGCTCAGCGCAAGGTCGAAGGGCGTAACTTTGATATACGTAAACAGCTGCTGGAATACGACGATGTTAATAATGATCAGCGCCAGGTTGTTTATAACCAGCGTCGTGAAATACTGGAAGCTGAAGAAATAGCCGAAGAAGTGGCTGAAATGCGCCAGGATGTATTGGATAGCGCCATTTCCCAGTTTATTCCACCTCAGTCAATGCCTGAACAATGGCGTATCAGCGAGCTTGAACAGCATTTGGTGAACGAATTTAATCTGTCTCTACCTCTGCAGCAGTGGTTGAATGAAGATAAAACTCTGCATGAAGAGAGCCTGCGAGAAAAATTGCAACAAGCACAGGAAGACGCCTATCGCGATAAGGAAGCACTGGCAGGTGCTGAATTGCTGCGTAAGTTTGAACAGCAGGTGATGTTGCAAGTATTGGATACTCGCTGGAAAGAACATCTGCAAAGTATGGATCAGTTGCGTCAGGGCATCCACCTGCGAGGTTATGCCCAGAAAAACCCCAAACAAGAATACAAGCGTGAAGCTTTTGGACTGTTTGAGCACTTTTTGGCTAATGTTCGCCGTGATCTGGTCAGGATTCTCAGTCATGTAAAAATTCGCACTCCGGAGGAAGTTGAAGCACTCGAACAACAGCGTCGTGCTGAAGCAGAGCAGTTGATGAAGCGTCAGAGTGCTCAGCATGAATCTTCTGATATGGCTGGCAGTGGCGAAATGCCAGATGGCTCTGCACAACCCTTTAAACGGGATATGCCCAAAGTTGGACGCAATGATCCCTGCCCCTGTGGTTCAGGAAAAAAATTCAAACAGTGTCACGGTAAACTCAATTAAGGCTTGTCCCTGAGCGGGAGGAGAAAAGTACAATGGCTGTTGGTGAACTGGTATTGCCAGAATTTAATCCTGTGGCAGGTTTGAGAATCGGAACAGCAAGCGCCGGAATCAAAAAACCGGGTCGTAAAGATCTAGTGGTTTTTGAGTTGGCTGCAGGCAGTACCACTGCGGGTATTTTTACACTGAATGCTTTTTGTGCTGCACCAGTACAGCTGTGCAAAGAACACCTGCAGCAAGGTTCACCCCGTTATCTGGTGATTAATACCGGTAATGCCAACGCTGGTACGGGTGTAGCGGGTCTGGACAATGCTCGCAAGACCTGCCAGGTACTGGCTGATCTGGCCGGTGTTAAATCCACAGAAGTTTTGCCTTTTTCCACCGGTGTGATTGGTGAACCCCTGCCGATGGATCGTTTGCTGGCCGCTTTACCGCAGGCGCTGGAACAACTGACGAATAACGGCTGGGCTGATGCTGCCAGCGGCATTATGACTACGGATACCAAACCCAAGGGTGCCACCGCCAGCTGTGAAATCAACGGCCAGCATGTTGTTATCAGCGGTATTGCCAAGGGTGCCGGTATGATCAAACCCAACATGGCAACCATGCTGGGCTTTATTGCCACGGATGCAACCATTGACTCAGTTTTGCTAAAAGAACTACTGAAGCAAGCTGCAGATGTCAGTTTTAACCGCATCACCATTGATGGTGATACTTCAACCAATGACAGTTGTATGCTGGTGGCTACCGGTCAGTCAGCAAAAATCAGTGTTGAAGATACCGCTGCACTGCAGAGCTTCACTGCTTGCCTGCAGCAAGTGATGCAACATTTGGCATTAAGTATCGTGCGTGATGGTGAGGGCGCCACCAAATTTGTCACTGTACAGGTGGAACAAGCTGCAACAACGGCAGAAGCTCTGGAAGCAGCCTTTACCGTTGCCCATTCCCCACTGGTCAAAACGGCACTCTATGCCAGTGATGCCAACTGGGGGCGGATACTGGCCGCGGTAGGTCGCGCGCCAGGTCTTGAAAGCCTTGATGTCAGCAGTGTTACGGTTTATCTGGATGATGTCCTGCTGGTTGAGCAGGGTGGCCGGGCAGCCAGTTACACAGAAGACGCCGGTTCGGCTGTAATGCAGCAAACCGAGATCACCCTGCGTATCCTGCTGGGACGCGGCAAGGCCACCGAAACCGTCTGGACCTGTGATTTTTCTCATGACTATGTCACCATCAACGCCGATTACCGCACCTGAGGAAACCGATACCCATGCCACAACCCTTGCTGGTCGCTGCGGCGGCAATCACTAATGAACAGGGGCAAGTCTTGATTGCCCGCCGCCCTGCCAGTGTTGAACAGGGTGGGCTGTGGGAGTTCCCCGGAGGCAAACTGGCACCTTATGAAACCGGTCTACAAGCTCTCAAGCGCGAGATCCATGAGGAGCTGGGAATTGAAGTTGTGCATGCTCGTCCGCTGATCCGTGTGCGTCACCATTATCCGGAAAAATCGGTACTGCTTGATGTCTGGAAGGTGCTGAAGTTCACTGGTGAGCCCTGGGGGCGAGAAGGGCAGCCAATCCGTTGGGTTGCTATGAGTGATCTGCCCAGTTATAGCTTCCCGGCAGCCAACAAACCCATCATGACAGCGATCCAACTGCCTGATGAGTATGCCATTACCGGTGAATTTGAAAGTCACGAGCAGGCTCTGTATCAGCTGAATACATTGCTGGAGCAAGGTGCCAAGCTGATCCAGCTGCGTGCTCCCTGGCTGGATGCTGAAGACTACCGTCAGCTTGCACAGCGGTTTCTGCCAGCCTGCCGTCAGGCTGGTGCGCGTCTGGTGTTAAATGCAGCTCCTGAGCTGTTACAGCAGGTGGATGCGGATGGCATCCACCTGACTGCTGAACGCCTGGCCGCTCAGGATTACCGCCCAGTGTCCTCTGATAAATGGTTGTCAGCAGCCTGCCATGATCAGGCATCCTTGCGTCATGCTGAAAAAATTCAGGCGGATCTGGTCACTCTCTCTCCCCTGTTACCTACGCCCACTCACCCAGATGCCATTCCTCTGGGTTGGAACGGGTTCCGAACCATGATAGAAAACTGCACAATTCCTGTTTATGCACTGGGTGGTATGAGTGCTAAAGACAAGGATCGGGTTTTTGGCCTTGGCGGTCAGGGTGTAGCGGGGATCAGTCAGTTCTGGTCATCCCACTCATCCTGATTGATAGCCGGTTCGCCGGCTATTTTGTGGTCTTCTGCTGCCCAGCTTCCCAAATCAATCATCTTGCAGCGTTCACTGCAAAAAGGGCGCCAGCTGTTTTCGGCGCTTAAAATACTTGGTTTGCCACAGGTAGGGCAAGGAAAAATACGTGTTACATCCCGCTTCATAAAGTTTTCCTGGCTAGTTCAAGGTAGTGCTGGTGCAGGCATTCTACCTGTTTCTGCAAAGTGTTTAAGTCCCCGGTGTTGTTAATGATGTCATCCGCCGCCGCCAGCCTTTGATCACGGCTAATTTGTTGAGCCATGATCTTTTGCACCAATTCAATAGAGTTGTCATCCCTTTGACAGGTTCGTTGCAACTGTATTGATTCGGGTACATCAATCACCAGCAGACGGTCAACCAGTTGATTCTGACTTGATTCAATCAACAGAGGTGAAGACAGGATAGTGTAGGGGGCAGATCGCTGTTGTAAAGCCTCCAGCATCAGGGTGTTAACTCTTGGATGCACCCGCTGCTCCAGCCACTCTTTTTGTGCTGGATCATTAAAAATCAGCTCCCTGAGTTTTGCGCGGTTTAATTGACCATCCGATAGTTTGATTCCTTCACCAAAGTATTCAAAAAGCTCAGGAAGTAAAGGGGAGCCCTTTTCCAGTGCCTGGCGTGCTATTACATCAGCATCAATGATTTGAATACCCAGCTCAGAAAAAAAATTGCTGGCGGCTGTTTTTCCTGACCCTATACCACCAGTAAGGCCGATAATGGGTGATCTACAGGTAGTATTAACTTTAAGCATCAGTCGGTTCCTTTTGAAGGCCGGTTATTTGACAATGCAGCCAGTCAGGTTGGCTTACCGTGTGTTAAATGACAGGAAAAAAAGAATAAATGAATAATACACTTGCCAAATAAAACTATTTGTATAAAAATTACACCGCCTGTTGAATTTTAATCTTTGGAGTTAAATATGTCTATTCTAGCATCATATCGTGAAAAAGAAGAGTTGATGCGCAAGCTACAGGACGAGCTGCGTAAGATGGAAGAGAATCAGCAGCTCAAGAAAGAGCTAGATTTTAAAGGAGAAGTTGAGGCGCTGCTTGACAAATACGAGCGTTCAGTTGCTGACCTGGCCGAGATTTTTGATTTAAATCAGACTGTAGTAGCCAAGGCTTCCGGCCGTGGTAATCGCCGCAGCCGTAAACTTAAGGTTTATGTTAATCCTCACTCCGGTGAGCGTGTGGAAACCCGTGGGGGTAACCAGACACGGTTGAAAGAATGGAAAAAACAGTATGGTTCTGACACAGTAGAAGGCTGGGTTGCAGAAGAAAAAGACTGAGTGATCCATCCAAAAAGCCCTGACTGAGTCAGGGCTTTTTTTGAAGCCTTCATTAAACTTTATAGCGGTTGATCAACTCATCCATCATTGTTGCCAGTTCATTCAGTTGTCGGGTGGAGTTGGACGCTGCACGAGTTCCTGCTGCGGTCTGCTCTGTGACAACAACAATCTGATGAACATTTTCATTGATTGTTTCAGATACGTTGGTCTGCTGTTCCGCTGCGCTGGCAATTTGTGCATTCATATTGTTAATGGTATTGGTCGCATCGCGGATGCTTTTTAACGCCTGCTCAACCTGATGTATCTCTTCAACACTCTTGTTACTACTATTTCTGAGCGCACCAATCAGGGTGATGGCAGAATGAATGCCATTCTGCAGGTGTTCAATCATCTGCTGAATTTCCTGTGTGCTTTGCTGGGTTCGGCTGGCGAGTGTGCGTACTTCATCTGCAACCACAGCAAAACCTCGTCCTGCATCACCCGCTCTGGCAGCCTCTATGGCGGCATTCAAGGCCAGCAGGTTGGTTTGTTCAGCAATACCCCGTATAACATCAAGAACACCACCAATGTTGTCTGATTCTGCTCCCAGATCACCAATCACCTGCACACCCCGATCCACCTGGCCAGCAAGATTGTTGATGGCAGTTACAGCACTCTGCAGTGTTTGTTGGGAATCAATAACCCGCTGCTCTGCATCACTGGCAGCAACGGATGCCCTGCTGGCGCTGTCAGCAACCTCCTGGGCTGCCGCAGCCATCTGGTTCATGGCTGTCGCCACTTGATCACTTTCTGATTGCTGGCGCACCACACCCTCTTCAGCACTTTGCATAATCTGTTGCAGCTCACCCGCCGTTTCACTCAAGGTATGGCTGGAGCTGGCAACCTGTGAGACCAGGGTTTGGACCTGTCCGGCAAAATGGTTAAAAGAACCACCAAGTTTTGACAGTTCATCCTGACCTTCAGCGGCCAATCTGCGAGTCAGGTCACCATCTCCTTCAGCAATGGATTGCATAGCACTCAGTGCAGATTTGAGCGGATTAAGGATGCTGCGGGCAACCAGCAACGCCAGTAGAGTGATAACAGCCAATATGATCAGGGCTGTGATAATGGAGCTGATCAGTATCTCGGCAAGTGCCTGATCAACATCCTGCTGCATAGAGACTACCTGCCGCTCCAGTCCATCAATCCAGAAGCCGGTTCCCAGCATCCAGCCCCATTGATCCAGCATCTCTGCATAACCCAGCTTGGGTTCATTTTTATCATTTTCACTGTGAGCCCAATGATAATAAACATAGTCACCCTGCTTTTCTGCGGCCTTCCATAGCTCACGGAATATATAAACTCCGTTAGGATCCTGCATGGCTTCCAGGTCACGTCCTTCCAGTGCTTGATTAACACCATGCATAACATTGCGGCCACTACGATCATAAATAAAAAAATAACCAATGCTGCCGCTATCATTAAAACGCATTTGCCGTAACAGGTCTTTAGCCTGCTCACGCACCAGTGGATTGCTCAAAGCATCAGGATGGTTATAAAGATGACTGATGGCACTGCGTGCCAGTTCCAGGTAGTTTTTGATTTCCACACGTTTTTCTTCTTCGATAGCATGCCGAAAGTTGTTGACCCCTTGATTACCAAGATTTTTTGCTTGATGAAGATTAAAAGAAACCAATGCAATGGCGAGCAGGGTGATGGGTAGTAATGCCAGCAAGAAAATTTTTGTTTTAATGGTTAGACTTTGCATGGATTTTGCCTTAATTGATCGACTTTAGCTTGAGTATAGTCACCAGAAAAAAAATGCCAGAAAAAAAACACCAGAAAGCAGGTTTTTATAGGCGATCTGCATTGTTAATCGCTAACCAGCTCCACACAGTCAGGTGTTATATCATTATCGAGATAAGCCATGCCCAGCAGGTTGAGGTAATCCATGCGGTTGGCTTTCATCAGGTCGATTTCAGGAAGGTTAATGCCATTTTGCTGGTAGAGACACGCCAGATAAGCCAGGTAGTTTTCACCAGTTTCCAACAGCAGCAGGCTGGCAGCGCCCACATCAGGTTTTACTTTTTGGTTTAACGCTTCCGGTAGTTTAACTTCCAGAACAACGGGCGCTTCGTCGCCTTGGATACGTCCACTGCGATTACGAACAGTTTGATTGGCCCAGTACCAGGCTAAGGCTTTACTCTGGGATAAAAACACCGGCTCATTGGTTTCCGTAAAGCTGTCACCAAGGGTTGCCATGGTTTTTATAGCGGACTCTCTCAGTGCTTGATCACCGGAGCGCTTTAAGCCCTGTGTCTGAATAGAATCAACCAGAGCAGATGAGGTGCCATGATACCAGACATTGCTGGTGGCAAAACCCTGCTCGGTTAACAAATCTTTTGAGTCTTTAAGAAAAGCCGGTATGTCAGTCATCAGTGAGCCACCTATGCAGTTTGCCGTAGAAATCAGCTTATCATTCTATCGAGTAGGAGGGGGAGTTACCTCCCCCGTCCTCTCACACCGCCGAGCGGACGGTTCCGCACCACGGCAGTTCATAAAGTACACTTGAGCTGACGGTAACCGTCCATCAGCGATATCAACTCCAGTCTATCAAACAACTTCTTTGGCAGCGCCTGATTTAAGTGTGACGCGCCATGCCTGGCGCACCACAACAAAAGGCCGCCCATGATTGAGCGGCCTTTTTTGTACACATCTGATCAGTGACGGAAGTGGCGCATTCCGGTGAAGACCATGGCAATACCGGCTTCGTTCGCGGCCTGAATAACCTCTTCATCACGCATGGAACCACCGGGCTGAATTACAGCGGTGATGCCTGCAGCAGCAGCGGCATCAATACCATCACGGAAGGGGAAGAAGGCATCGGATGCCATCACGGAGCCCTTCACTTCCAGCTTTTCATCTGCCGCCTTGATGCCGGCAATTTTTGCCGAATACACACGGCTCATCTGACCGGCACCCACACCAATGGTCATACCATCTTTGGCATACACTATAGCGTTGGACTTAACGTATTTGGCAACCTTCCAGGCAAAGGCCAGGTCTTTTAATTCCTGCTCGGTCGGAGCGCGTTCAGTGACCACCTGCAGATCTTCACGACCCACAACACCCAGGTCACGATCCTGAACCAGCAGACCACCGGTCACACGTTTAAAGTCCATACCCTGATCACGCTCACCCGGCCAGAGTTCACTGGCATCCAACAGGCGCAGGTTTTTCTTGGTGGCAATAATTTCTACCGCAGAGGCATCTACACCAGGTGCAATAATCACTTCAGCAAATTGGCGATCAACAATAGTACGCGCTGTCAGTGCATCCAGCTTACGGTTGAAGGCAAGAATGCCACCAAAAGCACTGGTTGGATCGGTTTTAAAGGCCAGATCATAAGCCTTATGGATGTCTTCAGCGACAGCGACACCACAAGGATTGGCGTGTTTAACAATCACACAAGCCGGTTCATTAAAGGCTTTAACACACTCAAAAGCTGCATCAGTATCAGCCACGTTGTTATATGATAGCTCTTTACCCTGTAGTACCTTGGCCGTTGCTACGCAGGCTTCTGTTGGGTTGGCTTCGGCATAAAAAGCAGCTTTTTGATGAGGGTTTTCACCGTAACGCATGTCCTGACGTTTGGTGAACTGGCTGTTGAAGGTGCGCGGGAAGTCTTCACTGCCACCTTCTACCAGGCGACCCAGATAGTTGGCAATGGCACCATCATAAGCAGCGGTGTGTTCAAAGGCTTTTACGGCCAGATCAAAGCGAGTCGGCTGGGTTACACCACCGGCATTGGCATCCATTTCACTCAGCACCCGATCATAATCAGCAGTGTTCACCAGAATGGTGGTGAAGGCGTGATTTTTGGCGCAGCTGCGCACCATGGTCGGGCCACCGATGTCGATATTTTCGATAGCCATGTCCAGTGTGCAGTCATCACGGGCAATGGTTTGCTGGAAAGGGTAGAGGTTCACCACCACCAGATCAATTGGATCAATCTGATGTTCTGCCATCACCGCATCATCCTGACCACGACGACCCAGAATGCCGCCATGAATTTTGGGGTGCAGGGTTTTAACACGGCCATCCATCATTTCCGGGAAATCGGTATGCTCGGATACTTCCTTAACCGCCAGTCCTGAGTTTTTAATCAGCTGATAAGTGCCGCCGGTGGACAGGAGTTCAACACCCCGGTCAATCAGGCCACGCGCCAGTTCAACAATGCCGGTTTTATCCGACACACTCAGCAGGGCGCGACGAATGGGAAGAGAGTTTGGGGTTGCCATAAGCCGGTTCAGCTCCTCGGGTATACTTATATAAATTTGTACTGCTAGATTAGGTCGTACTGCTTGAGTTTTTTGCGCAGGGTACCCCGGTTCAGACCCAGCAGGCTGGATGCCTTGGTCTGATTGTTCTCGGTGTAACGCATCACTGCTTCAAGCAGCGGGGCTTCCACTTCGGTCAGCACCAGCTCATACAGGTTGCAAACCGGCTGACCTTCCAGCTGGGCAAAATAGTTATCCAATGCCCGGTTAACGCTTTCACGCAGCGGACGCTCATTTTCAGATTTTTGCAGTGTTGCTTTTTTTGTTTCGGTCACGTTGGTTCAGTTCTGGTCATCGGGTTAAGCCGGTTGAGTCGGCTGTTGTGCATCCTGCAAGAAAATCCTGCTGAGCAGCTCCAATTGTTCTGCAGGGCTGTTCAAGGAGTTAAATTCTTTACGTCTTTCACTCATTCCGGCCTGGTGCAGATACCAGCCAAAATGTTTGCGGGCAATTCTTGCCCCCATGAATTCACCGTAGGTCGCATACAGTCCCTGCAGGTGGTGACTGATGATCTTTCTGACTTCTTGCGCATCCGGTTCAGGCAAGAGTTCTTGGTGTTTCAGCCAGTGGTTGATCTGGTTAAAAATCCACGGGCGACCCTGTGCAGCTCGACCGATCATCAGTGCATCCGCGCCGGTGTAATCCAGTACATACCTGGCTTTTTGCGGTGATTCGATATCACCATTGGCGATGATGGGTATTGTTGCTTGCTGGCAGACTTCGGCAAGGGTGTCGTATTCGGCCCCACCATTAAACTTGTCTGCACGGGTTCGACCATGAATTGCAAGAGCTTGTATCCCTTCCTGCTCGGCAATTCTGCTGATTGTAACAGCATTTCGATCATTTGCTGACCAGCCTGTGCGAATTTTTAAGGTGACCGGTACATCCACAGCGGCGACCACCGCAGCAACGATATCCCGAACCAGCTTTTCATCCTTCAGCAGCGCAGATCCAGCGGCTTTTTTTAATACCTTTTTTGCCGGACAGCCCATGTTAATGTCGATGATCTGGGCACCCATCTCAACATTGGCACGAGCTGCAGCGGCCAGCATCCGAGGATCACCTCCGGCTATCTGTATCATCCGGGGTTCTGGCTCATCTGCATGAGGCAGGCGCAGACGGGACTTGGTGGTATGCCAGAGCGACTGGTCGGAGGTCAGCATTTCAGCCACTGTCAGCCCTGCGCCGAGTTGTCGGCAAAGCGCACGAAAGGGTGCATCGGTGACACCCGCCATGGGAGCCAGCACCAGCGGTGTAGTGATCTGATACTTGCCGATCTGTAACACAGGTTGCGCCCATCTGATTTTCAGGGCGGCTATCTTACCTTGTGTCAGGCAAGGGTTAAAGACTGCTTTCAGGCTTGATGGGATGAATTCGTGCGGTTTGCACAAAAGTAGCTGGGCGATCCACAATCACCGCCATGGGATGATTGCTGCCCGGCTTGAGAAAGGTCAGTGATGAATGCAGTTCATTTGCAGTTAATATCTGGCTGGCAATAGGCTGAAGACTTAGGTTTAGCAACTCAATATTCAGGTTAGGCAATGGTAGATCACTGTTACCACTGTTGCCTAGTTGAAACTGGATTTCCATTCTTTGTGGATCAGCAGCGGCAGTGACACGGATGTCGCTGACCAGATAATACTGGTTCTGCTGTGATGTGCCACTGAGCAGCCAGCCACCTAGCAGGATCAGCGGTAAAACCAGCGCTGCGGCAATCAGTAGCAGTCGGCGTGGCGTGGTTTTGTTCGACTGGTGAGTGGGTGGAGGCGGTTCACGCGCTTCAGTAACCAGTTCAGATTCAAAGTCCGGATCAGATTCATACTGTATTTCCGGGTCTGGCTCATACTTTATTTCCGCTTCTGCCAGTTCATCCGGCTGCTGTCGGTATTCATGCAGTGTTGGAATATTGTGGTCAGACAGCTCAGACTCATAATCCTGTTCAGGGAGGGTGTTGTTTTCATGTTGATCATTCACTGGCAGATCAACACGATGATAACTGGCATTAAAGATTTTCAGACAATCGCCACAGCGTACCGCACCAAACGCCAGCTGCATTTCCTGCTGTGAAACTTCAAATACACTCTGGCAGTGGGGGCATTGTGCAAACTGTGTCTGACTTTTTATTTTCATGCCAATTATCCATTTTTTTATGACGCAAAATCAGTCCACTTTGCGAGTGCCAGTAATGCGAACCCAGCCATCCTTGTTGATGATGGCATCCAGCTCAAACCAACGCCGATAAGCAGCAGCAACGTCTTCAGCCTGGTGTGCCAAAATACCTGATAAAGCCAGCAGACCACCGGGGTGGACAAGACCGGACAATTCTTCTGACAAGCTGATCAGTGGTCCGGCCAGGATGTTGGCAACCAGTACATCACAGGATAGATCCGGGCAGTCTTCCGGGTAATAAACCGGAAAGCGTGCAGGGTCGATGCCGTTGCGCTCCGCATTCTGCTGGCTGGCTTGCAAGGCTTGAGGATCAATATCTATCCCCCAGGCCTGATCCGCACCCAGCAACAAACCGGCTATACCGAGAATGCCAGAGCCACATCCAAAATCAAGTAGAGTTTTGTGTTTAAGATCAAGGCCATCCAGCCATTGCAGGCAGAGTGCCGTGGTGGGGTGAGTGCCTGTACCAAAAGCCAGGCCCGGATCAAGAATCAGGTTCACTGCGTTCGGCTCGGGAGGTTGATGCCAGCTGGGCACGATCCAGAGGCGCTGCCCCATCTGAATGGGGTGAAAGCTGTCCATCCACTCACGGATCCAGTCCTTGTCTTCCAGAATTTCAACCTGCAGAACCGGCACGGAGGCATCAGGATAAAGCGCCTGCCAGCTTTGTTGCAGCTGGTTCAGCATCAAATCCACATCCAGGTTGCCGTCATACAGACCGGTCAGCTGGGTGGATTGCCATAAGGGTGTGGTGCCACGAATGGGTTCAAATACCGGCTGGTCTTCCGCATCAGTCAGGGTGATGGCGCAGGCACCGGCTTCCAACAACCAGTCTTCCAGCTGTTCGGCCTGTTCGGGGCGGATCAGGGTTTTGATTTGCAACCAGGACATAGGGGTTCCTGAAGGTCAAAGTTGGGAGGTTTGCAGCACTGAATTGAGCCATCCATGGCTCGAGCTGGAACAACAAACTCAGAGGCTGAGTTTCTTTTCCAGGTAATGGATATTAACGCCACCCTTTTCAAAATGGGTGTCACGCACCAGATCCTTGTGCAGATCGGTGTTGGTTTTGATGCCTTCCACCAGCAGCTCATCCAGTGAACCACGCATACGGGTCAGTGCTGCTTCACGATCCACACCCCAGGTGATCAGTTTACCGATCAGTGAATCATAGTGAGGTGGCACGGAATAACCGCTGTAGATGTGGGAGTCCATCCGTACACCCAGACCACCGGGAGCGTGATACATGGTGATCTTGCCGGGTGAAGGCATAAAGGTGCGTGGATCTTCGGCGTTGATGCGGCACTCAAAGGCGTGACCCATCAGCTGAATATTTTCCTGACGCAGGTGCAGAGGAATGCCGGAAGCAATCATCAGCTGTTCTTTGACGATGTCCACACCAGTGACCATTTCAGTGACCGGGTGCTCTACCTGAACACGGGTGTTCATTTCGATGAAGTAAAAGCGACCATCTTCATACAGGAACTCAAAAGTACCGGCACCACGATAGTTAATGGTTTTACAAGCATCCACACAGGCTTTTAAAACTTCGCGACGGGCATCTTCATTCAGCAGCGGAGCCGGAGCTTCTTCGATAACCTTCTGGTGGCGACGCTGTAATGAACAGTCACGGTCGTACAGGTGTACGGCATTACCCTGACCATCTGCCAGTACCTGAACTTCAACGTGGCGTGGGTTTTCCAGGAATTTTTCCATGTACACGGTGCCGTCACCAAAAGCAGCTTTAGCTTCGGTTTTGGTCACGTGAACCGCGTTCAGCAGAGCGCCTTCGGTGTGAACTACCCGCATACCACGACCACCACCACCAGCAGCAGCTTTGATGATCACTGGCAGACCAATGCGGCGTGCCATTGCCAGAATCTGCTCACCATCATCGGTTAGTGGGCCGTCAGAGCCAGGTACAGTGGGAACGCCGGCTTTTTTCATGGCAGCAATGGCAGAAACCTTGTCGCCCATCAAGCGGATGGTTTCAGCTTTTGGACCGATAAAAACAAAACCGGAACGCTCAACCTGCTCTGCAAAATCGGCATTCTCAGCAAGAAAACCATAACCGGGGTGAATGGCTGTGGCATCAGTGACTTCACAGGCAGCAATCAGCGCCGGAATATTCAGGTAAGATTGAGCGGACGCAGCAGGCCCAATACAGACGGCCTCGTCAGCCAAGCGCACGTGCATCAGATCCCGGTCAGCTTTGGAGTGCACAGCCACGGTTTTGATGCCCAGTTCGCGACAGGCGCGTAGGATACGCAGCGCAATTTCACCACGGTTGGCAATAACAACTTTCTCTAGCATGCTTATCCCTCATGGCGGTGTATTACACCGCTGCATTGAAGTGATCGGAAACCGGATGATTAAACCAGCAGAACCAGGGGCTGATCAAATTCAACCGGCTGACCGTCTTCAACCAGAATGGCTTCAACCACACCATCCTTGTCGGCTTCAATCTGGTTCATCATTTTCATGGCTTCAATGATGCAGATGGTGTCGCCTTTTTTGACTGCTTTACCCACTTCGATGAAGGAACCAGCACCCGGAGCTGGACTACGGTAAAAGGTGCCAACCATCGGAGATTTAACCTGGTGACCACTGACTGCTGCAGGTGCTTCTGCTGCTGGAGCTGCCGGTGCGGCAGCCTGAACAGGGGCTGGAGCAGCATAAGCAGGTTGATAAGCTTGTACCGGTGCAACCGTTGAATGACGGCTGATACGTACAGCTTCTTCACCTTCCTTGATTTCGATTTCGCTGATGTTGGATTCTTCCAGCAGTTCGATGAGTTTTTTTACTTTACGAATATCCATGGTTCTCTCTGACAGGTAGTTAAGTGGTTTAAGGTTTTATTGTTCGCTGTTGCGGGCTTTCAGCAGCTTTTGATGAGCTGCCTGCAGGGCCAGTTGATAACCCTGGGCACCCAGGCCGCATATCACGCCCTGAGCCAGATCTGAAAAATAGGAATGATGCCGGAAGGGTTCACGGGCATATACATTGGAAAGGTGTATCTCAATGAACGGAATGGCTACACCAGCCAGTGCATCACGCAGTGCCACACTGGTATGGGTAAAAGCAGCGGGATTGATCAGAATAAAATCCACCTGCTCATGAAAAGCCTGATGCACCCGCTCAATTAACAGGTGTTCTGCGTTGCTCTGGTAGCAATCCAGCTGAATGCCCAGCTCCACGGCATCTTGCATTAGGCCGATATGAATAGAATTCAGAGTTTCGTGACCGTAAATGTGTGGTTCACGTTGTCCCAGTAGAGTCAGGTTCGGCCCCTGCAGCAAAAGTATTTTGGTCATCAGTCGGGTTCAGGTTGCTTTGTCTGGTTTCAGGTTGGTGCAAATGTCATAAAAGTGCAAATAAAAGCAGCGAAAATCTGAGTCCAAACGATAATTTAAGTCTTTTGAACTGGCAAAAGTCGCAGCGGGTGAAGTTTGCCTAAAGTCGAAGTTCTTGTCCAGTTCTACTCTGTTTAACTTTGTTTTCGCAGATGTTAAACAGGTGATTGATAAAAATAGCAGCAACTTGCCCATCTTACTGCCGGGCTTGTGCCTGATTAAATGCCTGCAGGTGGCGCAACAAATCTGCAGCGTTCACCTCACCTTGAATACGCCAGTCCTGCCATTCTTCACCTTGCACAAAAAACATCAATGTTGGTGGCCCGAACAGCCGGTTGTCATCCAGCCACTGACGAGTTTGTGGGGTGATACGGGTCAGATCCAGCTTGTAACGATTGATGCCTTGCATGGCCTGCTGAATATCCGAACGTGGAAATACCCGACTTTCCATAATCTTGCAGGAAATACACCAGTCAGCATAAAGATCCACCATCACCGGCTGGGGTGAATTGTTGATCAGCCGTTGTAACTCGTCCAGCTGCTCTACTTTCAGTGGCTCTGCGATTGGCAGACCGCTGGTGTTTTCTGACTTGAGCCCTGCCAGGGGTTGCAGTGGGTTGCTGTTACCCGCAAGGGCACCAATCAACAGGCTGGCGCCATAAATCAGCAAAGCCAGGCCGGTGCTCAAGCGCAGTTTTTGCCAGCCGGTTGCAGCCCGGAAGTGCAAGCCACCAAAAAACACACCACTTCCCAGAGCCAGTAAACCCCAGAGCGCCATGGCCAGTGAAGCAGGCAGTAACCGCTCAATCAGCCACACAGCGACCACCAGCATCAGCAGTCCAAAAATAGCCTTGACCTGATTCATCCAGGCGCCTGCCCTGGGTAACCAGTGAGCACCAAAGGTGCCGACCAGAACCAGTGGTACACCCATTCCCAGCCCCATAGCGAAGAGTGCCAGCGCACCACTGGTGGCATTGCCGGTGGCAGCAATAAATGCCAATGCCCCGGCCAGCGGTGCAGTCAGGCAAGGGGAAACCACCAGAGTGGATACCGACCCCATCAGGGCAACATTCATGAGGGTGCCACTGCGGGGTTGCTGTAACTTTTGCAGATGTTGATCCAGCCAGTTGGGCAGGCGCAACTCCCAGGCACCAAACAGAGCCAGTGCCAGCACTGCAAACATCAGTGCAAAAGGCACCAGCAGCCAGGGGGATTGCAAAGCAGCCTGTAGATTCAGTCCGGCACCAAAAAGCCCCATCAGCGCACCAATCAGTGCATAGGTCAGTGCCATACCCAGTACATAAGCCAATGACAACAACAATCCGCGAGTTTTACGCTGGGCTTCGGGGTTATTGCCCTTGCCAATAATAATGGCGCTGAGGATGGGTAACATGGGCAATACACAAGGTGTGAAGGTCAGCCCCAGTCCGGCAACAAAAAACACCGCCAATGTCAGCCATAACTTGTCAGAGGCCAGCAAACCGGCAAGACGGCTACTGTTGCTGGTTGGTGGTGCAGGTGATGCCGAGGCTGTGTTGCTGGTAGCTGCAAGTACACGGGGTGCTGCTGAGGTATCCAGGGCAGCAAGGCTGATATCCAGTGTTTTGCTCTGAGGTGGGTAACACAAACCGGCATCAGCACAGCCCTGATAACGCAGGGTAACTAGGATGCTGGTCATCTGACTGTTGCCACTCAGCAGACCAGCCAGTTCCACCTGGCTGTAATAAACCTCGGTTTTACCGAAGTATTCATCCTCATGGCTGACAGAATCAGGAAAATCCAGTTGAACCAATTCCAGACCACTTGTATCCGGTAACTCTACCGCCAGCTGTTTACGGTAGAGGTAATAACCCGGCTCAATATCCCAGCGGGCAAAAATCTGACTGCCTTCAACCCAGGCATCCACCTTGAAGGCCTGATCTGGCGGCAAAAAAGTGGTCTTGCTGCCAGAGTTGCTCAGCCAGGAACCAAAACGACTACTGCCGGATTCAAACAGGCTGGATGCCTGAGACAGAGAGCTAAGCAGAAATACAGCCAGAAACAATACAGAAAAAACAGCGGGTCTGAATTTGCCAGGTGTCATGCAGCAGATATCCGGTTAATTGATTAGTGACCCTTCAGACCGGAAGGTCTGTTCAGGGTTCCCTTGCATCAAGTCGCGGCTGGTGTGACAAAGTTCAGGCTGCTGTGCAGGTGCTGATGGTTGCCCGCTCTATCACCCTAATTGTTCAATGGCGCTTTCGCCAAAATTAACACCAGAGTGAGCGATTTTAGGGCTTTTATGCCACATTATTCCGAAGAACGTAAAGCAGCTGTCAAACAGGCAAAGAGCCTTATGACCCTTTGCCTGTGTGTTGAGATGAGGTTCAGATCACCCGTTTGATGGACAAATAACCACCTTT
>NZ_JACUUA010000293.1 GCF_014859565.1 Marinospirillum sp.
GTTAAATGCCCATGCAGCAGGAACTGCCGTGGCGCTGGAAGAAGGTGAAGAAACCGGAGCCTTTGCCGCACTGGCGATGAGCCTGACCGGTGCAGTGACCGCCATCCTGCTGCCGCTGTTTTATAGCTTGGCAGCCGCTTGAAGGCTCTGGTATCCGGCATGTGGTGCGGATATGGTGTAGCATCAGAACCGATATGGCGAGTTCTTGAGTTACTGCGACTACCTTCATGAAGGTTAAAGTTGCGGACATATCGAGATGGAAGTCGTGTTTGATAGGTGAGTACCTGCTCAGGCTTGCTGTCTGAGCAGATTGTTCTGCATCGTCACGTTTTCGGTCAGGGTGATTTGTGTCAGTACATAAACCAGTGGGCGTGCTGATGTGCCGTTGATACGGAAGATTTCACCCGCAAGGTTTGCGCCTTCTGAAAGCATCCGGTGAAGCATTGCAAGGTGTCCTCGGGGTACGTAGCCGAGCTTTTGGCCTTTGTGCTCCATACGTATGGCCTTGGGATCTGCACAGTTATTGGGTTCTTCTACGAATTGAATGGAGTCGCCCGTTTGCAGTGCTTCCACTACTACCTCAGCTTCGTGCCGAAAACCGGCAACCTCGATCAGCACTTCAAATACTGGGGGTGGTGCATCGAAAGGATGAACTAGCTCAAAACCATCATCAGGCAATTTTGCACCTGTGTAGCCGAGCAAGGCGAAGTCACTGATTTCAGCATTTTCAGGAAGGGCGCGAAGCTCTAGGTAATGGGCAAAGTCGCGCCTATTGCGCGGTGGTAGGCGGCGTGTGAATGCTTCCATCACCTGATGACTGTGCAGCAGCTGTTTCAGAGGAAAAGCAGGGTAGCCTCTAAATCCTGCGGCCTTGGCTTGTGCCATTTCATCATCATCACTGTACTGTAATAGCACCAGGCCACCCTGTTTTACCAGTTGCCCAATATGAAAGCGAGAACGCTTTTTGCTTTCATGCGCCTGCCAGCACAGCAGCAGTCGATGTGGTTCAACCAAGTGTTCAATGAAGCGAGTCATGTCAGTTCTCCAGTGCCTGCAACAGGAGTCTTTTCCTTGTCAATGTCAGGAAAGCAATAAATTCTGCGCGTTGCTGTGTCAGTGGATGAGGGAGGTCAAATCGGGTTAGGTCGAACAACATAGTCTTTAGATTATCTTCGCATAGGCGTCCAAGATGTTCTATCAGAATTGGTCTGATTTCTGGGTATTGATTGCAGTACCGTGTGATGCCGCCAATTAAGGGCAGGCGTTGCTGATCGTTGGCAGTCCATCGCATCTGGTGTCTGCCTCTGCGAAGGTAGGCATTAAGTTCGTTGTGGTCGTGTATCATGCGCTGCATTTTTTCTGGCAGTAATTCATGACCCAGGCTGGTACCATTATCAAAATAGGGAGTAAATCTTACTCTTGCCTTCAACTCCGATTCTTCCCAGATTAACCCCCAGTTTTCCTGATGCCTATCGGTATTTCCGATCAGTGCGTCAAAACAGAGACACAGTCCCCAGTAGTGCAGCCAGTCTTGATTGAGCCATCTTGCACGCTGCAGCACACGGCTTAACTCGATGATGGTAGTTAGATTGTGTTGTTTTCCTTTTTCCCTATCATAGCTGGGGATGCGCCGTTGCATATAGTCACCACCAGAAAGAAAGCGTTCATCACCCTTGTTCGAATAGCCCATAAACCACTCATTCAGTGTCCCTGGCTCATTTCGGGTTGAATCAATCGCCACAAAAACTGGTGGAAGCCTGAGCCCCATCATTTTTCCAATACGAAAGGCGATCAGCTCTGCCCAATACTGATCAGGGTAACGGGGCTGGTCTTGATGTTTGGCACTTTTGATCGACTCCTTGAACAGGTAGCGATGACCAGGCAAGCAGAAATCAAAAGGGGGATTGTCTGGGCATACACGCAGCGATTTCTCTCGTGCGCCAACAGGAAAAACCTCATAGTCCCGATGGACTTCCCAATCCTTGATATCAATGACCTGATCGGGGTGTTGATAAACCTGTTCTCGATCAATCATGGTGTCCCTGCTCAATTGAAAAGTAAAAAGTCCATGCAACTGCACTCTGAGCATTGTGTTGATGGGATAGTGTTGAATATAGCAGGATTATTGATGATAGAGTGGGTGATGGTTGTTATCCGTAATCCGACTCTTTATGAACGATTCAAGGTGCTATTTTTAACCCAGATCATCTAGAAAATCAGCGTCTACCTCTATCTGACCCTGCTGAAATAGGTGTGTTGGAAATACAACATAGTCCAATGCTTTTGGGTTAATGAAAGCAATGCGATATGGGTCTTCAATGGGTAGGCGTATCAGATCGTCTTCTATTTCTGATGCAGTATCAATATCTGTGAACAAATCAAAAGCCTCATAGAGATCTCTTGCGCTGGATATATGTGTTGATCGCTGCTGTCCAGTGGATAACTGATATTTCACTTGTGTTGCCAAGTTAAATATTTCGTCTGTTTCTTCAGAGTTCTTTGCTTTCTCGGCTTCCAAGTCCTCAGGCTTGATCAGGCCATCAATGATAAGCTGTTCATATTGCTCATCCGTGATCATGATGTGTTCTGAAATACGCTTGACATCCTCTGGAGCAAATTCTCCCAGAGTTTCTTCATCATCACATTTCAGTGCTTCGACAATTTCCCAGTCTCGGGGATCGGGCAACTGCAATGCTATAGGCTTTTCATAGCTCTCGTGCTCAGGACCATAGTCATCACAAGCTTCACCTGAGAAATATAAATCGGCTATTGCTTTTGTTCTAATAATAACCGTTTGATTTGAAAGGCTTTCCACGGCAACAAAGGCAGGATTGTATTGTAGGCTGGTATGTAGGCATTTAAACGCACCATCACTGATTGAAATCAATAGAGGCTTTCCACCATTACGGAAGTGTATAGCAACCTCGCCATAATAATTGAGATTCTCGTCAGCAGATGTATCGTACAAGCGTGCCTCGATGGGTGGGTGGCGCCCCATTATTGTATTTGGGTCAACTTGTAAGATGCTGCTCAGCTTGTTGAGCTTATCTTCAGGTATTGATGCCGCCCCAGATTCCCAGCGCTGATAATTAGGTTGTGAAACACCCACTGCTTTTGCTAGATCGGTTTGGGTTAATCCGGCTTTGACTCGATACTGTTTGAGTTTCATGATTTTCTCCAAGCAAAATTAAACGTATATTATACGTTTAATTTTGCTTGTCAAATGTTAGTCATTTGGCAGGTGGAAAACTGGTACAAAATCCCGTTTTGTTCTGGTGCGTGCTCCTGTCATTTGCCAGTTTCTGGTGCGGTTTGCATCGTTCCTGATGGTACATAAAATCCCCATTTGCCACTCTATCTAACTGAATTTAAACAGTTATTCTCTTTGTGGCATCACTTGTGCTCTCTCTTGTATACAAGTTAGAGCACAAGGTGATGAGTGATGCAGATCAAACCCGAAACAACTGGCTGGACACTGG
>NZ_JACUUA010000294.1 GCF_014859565.1 Marinospirillum sp.
GAGGTGGGTCAAAATTAATGGCCAGAAGGGGGTCAGTTTAGTTGGCCATTAACAGTGATCCTTGTCCGTCCTGCCCAGCAGCTTGCCAGCATACAGGCGGCTTGCCGGTCGCTTACCAGCCCCAGTAGCTCAAGCGCCAGCTTAGAAGTGCTATCCATAAAACGAGCGTTCTTCAATGCCGCTTCCAGCTCGGTGAAGTCGCTACGGCCTTTGCTGCCTGCTTCTGTGGCGCTGGCAATGGCAGACCGTGGCTTGTATCCGGCTGCGTGGTAACCCAGCAGGGCATCAGCAGCAATATGAATCAGGCGGTCTGATAATTCTTGCAGGGCAATAGTGTGCGCGGGGTGGTCTGGGTCACTCGCTGCTTTTGCCAGTGATTGCAGACTGGCATTCGCTGCCCAGCGTTTGACCGCCTTTTTCATAGATGCAGTGTGTTCAGGCATCAGCAACCCCCTATATGTTGATTTTTACAGTATAAGGCTGGCGCGTGTCTTCTCCAATCAATACAGGGTTAGCTCGTGCTTGTGAGGTGCTGTCCTGCGGTCTTTCCCTCAGAATGAGTAAAAGAAAGTCAGTCTCGTGCGAGTGGTCAAATCACCCTGATTTGGGGTTGTTCGGTTCTGTACGGGGAGCCGCAGGTGGCGGTAGCTGAGCGGGAGTTTTTAACACTACACCTACTGATGATTCATGCCAATCGAGTGTTTAAGCATTGCAGACTTTACAAAGTAAAACAAGGGTTTAGTGATGCCAGCAAGCTGAAGCATCTGGAAGCCTTAATGCAGGAAATCTACTTCAAACGCACTGGCTGCAGCTCAAGAGCTTTGTTTAGTTGGTGTTACACCCGGCAGACGGTGATGATTCGCTCTTACCGGGGTTGTTCATTTTTGTTGTTGTCTTGCTGCTCGGCCTTGATAGCCTCCTTGGCCATGTCCATACCAAAATCAACAGCCTTGTTGACGATGAACCCGCCAACAGATATCAGTATGACAATGACAATACCGGCAGCATAGATGCGACGATCCATGCCGGTGACCTTGTCTTCAACCTTTTCAAAGCGCTTATCCAGCTTATCCAGCGTTTTTTCAATATTGGCAGCAGACTGCTCCAGCCTACCAACAGACGCACTCAAGCTGTTGATAGCGTTCAGCGTCCAGCCGTTATCATGCGGCGGAATGGGTGGCGGCGTGGCCTGCTGTTGTGGCGGTACGTTGATTTTGTTCTGATTCATTGTCAGCCCTCCCAGTGCACCTGTACCCATTCCCATATATCAGTCGATGCGCGACCAAAATAAGAGCTAATGGCTGCAACAATAGCAGATCCTGTCTTGCCCTCACTGATACCCAGCAAGTCGCTCAGTTCTTTACTGGTGCCTTTGAAGCTGACCAGAAACTCACCATGCGGCAGCGGGTAGTAGGGAATGTTCAGCTTATGGGCTTCCAGGGCTTTGCTGATTCCGTCGCCCGGCAAAGTGGGAACAATCAGAAAAATAGCCATCTCAACTCCGCTTCTTTGTGAATGCACCTGTGCAATGAGTATGGTGGTTAAGCATTGCTTGTGCAATAGGGCGGCGTATTCTAAAGGCTTTAGTTAACCAGCGCCAGAATCACCCCCCCAAGAAAGCAGGATAAACACGCCGGTTGAAATTAGCGGCAAGCTGATACCGGCGCAGAGCATCAGAAATTGGGTGTGCTCAAGTTTGAGCATATCCCTGCCGGTGCTGGGGTGTTCCCAAGTTTGGAGAGCTGTGCCAGTCTGTCCGTGCTGGTGTTTTTGCTGGTGGCTCTGATGGTTGCTGTGTTGGTTGCTCTGGTGCCGGTGCCGATTTTATGCGGGTGCTATTTCGGCACCTTCGGCACCGATGAATGTAGGCATGGCAAGGGTTGCGGCTTGGTGCTGCTGACGGCCTATAAAACCCGAAATTTAGCCGGAATCCGCGACTCCACGTCCCCGTGGTCGGTCGTTTTATCGCTGGGAAGAACCTAGATTTTTTTCTGGGGCTTGTGGTGGCCGGTGCCTTGGTGGATCAGCTGCCGATGTGAATATGGTGCTGGTGGTGAACGTGGTGCTGGTGGTGAGCGTGTGCTGGTGGATCAGGTGTCGAGGTGAACGTGGTGCCGCTGCGGGTATGGCCGGGCAAGGTGCCCAGCCATAGTGGTGTGCGTCATCCTCGCCTAACCGTGCCATTGCTATTTGATACAGCGACTTTATAAGCCTTAATTATCCGTGCTGCTGCGTCACTAACCTCTTGGATTTCTTCAGGCGCGGGTAGCTGCTCATTTTTCATTACTGCGCGGCCACCTATCACTGCCCGATAGTTTTTGAGAATTCGTTCCGCTTTGGTTTCGGTCATTGAAATCGCCCCTTATAAACACAGTTCGGCAGTCAGCTCTGCTTTCTTTTGGGTCAGCCGCTCATTAAATACCTGCAGTGTCTCCCGGATGACATCATGTGAGTTTTCGTTTGATTTCAGTATTTCTTTTAAGGCTTCTGCAAAATTCTTTTCTCCCAGTCTTTTGCCGTAATACCGCTCGGTGCCCCCATGAGTATTCAGCAGCTCTTGTACTGCGTCAGCTTCTGCGGCCATGGCGGCCACTGATCCAGATAACAGTTCTACCAGTTTAGCCTGGGATTTGCTTCTGTATTCCAGTAACAATTCCGCCATCAGCTGCTGCTGATACTGTTTTGCTGTCATCTTCTCAGCGGAAAGCAGTGCCAGTCGCTTATGTAGTGAATCAATACGTATCCATTTTTCTTTTTGCTGCTGTTGATGCTTGCTGGCTGTATCGCTGGCCTTTTTGCGCAAGGTATCAATTTGCTTTTTCAGTGTCTGCTGCTCTCTGGTGTCTTCCTCCAGCTCATAGTCAGCCAGCAATTCAGAGAGCGCTGCTTCGTAGTTAGCTAGGTCTTCGTTATCTTCATTGTTGTGCGGCTCGCTGGTAATCCGCTCAATCGCAGTTTCTACTCGCACCACCTCATTTTCCAGTTCTTTTAGAGCCTGGTTTAAGGCTGAAATATTTGCCATGGTTACTTTTGGCGGTTCTTCCTGTGCAAGGCAGCTGGATTTGCTGGCGTTATGCTCTTGCTCAAGCTCTGCCAGTCGCTGAATCAGCTCTTGCAGATAACTATCAGCTTCCTTGAGCTGCTCTGCCTTAAGAAATGGCGCTGGTGTGTATCCGGCGCTACGGTTTAACGGTAATGCGTTTGCTTGCTCGCCTGCTTCCTGTGCGGCACGTTCTGCTGTAATTAGTCCGGCGCGTACATCGTCCATCATCTTAATGTTGGCGCACGGAATACGGTTAAGCTCGGCCTCAAGAAACCTGACTTGATCTTCAGCAGACTTTACTTCTTCTTTCAGCTCCTGGATTTTGCTGTTTGCTGTGTCACTGCTGTTTTCTTTCTGCAGTCTGTTTTCCAGGTGACTAACCCGGATTTCTCATGGGGTATAAAAGAAAACGGCAGGAAGTGTTATAATTTCAAG
>NZ_JACUUA010000295.1 GCF_014859565.1 Marinospirillum sp.
CTGCCAAACTTCTGCATGGAGTATCTGGAAGGCGGTTCAGATGATGAATACACTCTAAAGCGCAACCGTACTGCATATGACGAGCTGGTTTTCCGTCCCCGTACACTGGTCGATATTTCACAACGAGACCTCAGCACCCGCCTGTACAATCAACCCATCAACATGCCGTTAATGATTGCCCCAACCGGTTTTAACGGCCTGCTGACCCATGAAGGTGACCGAGTGCTGGCTGAAGCCGCGGCCAGAGTCGGAGTACCCTTCTGCCAGAGTATGGTATCAACGGTATCCATGGAGCGCATTGCCGCCACGGGTGTACGCCACTGGATGCAGCTTTATCTGTTCAAGAACCGCGATAACCTGAAAGGTATCATTGAACGTGCTGATGCCGCTGGTTGTGAAGCACTGGTGCTGACCACAGACACCTCGGTATTCGGCAATCGGGAGTGGGATCGACGCAACTACCGCGCACCCATGCAGCTGGATTTGCGCAATACTCTGCATGTTGCTTCACGCCTGAGCTGGATTTTTGATGTACTGGTACCTCACGGCATCCCGCGTTTTTGTAATCTGGGTGATTTTTTGCCGCCGGAAAAAGCCAGTGCACGTAATGCCGCAACTTTTCTGACTCAAGAGATGGATCCATCACTGAACTGGAAAGATGTCAGTTGGCTACGGGATCTATGGCCACGCAAACTGCTCCTGAAGGGGGTATTGTGTGCTGAGGATGCCCGTGAAGCCCAACGGAGCGGTGTGGATGGTCTGGTGATTTCCAATCATGGTGGCCGTCAGTTGGACACCTGCCCCAGCCCGCTGGATGTGTTACCGGAAATCCGTCAGGCGGTGGGGCCGGACTTTCTGCTGATTGTGGACAGTGGCTTGCGTCGTGGCAGTGATTTTATCAAGGCTCGTTGCCTAGGGGCAGATATGGCCATGAGTGGCCGCGCCACCCTGTACGGACTGGCTGCCGGTGGTGCTGCCGGAGCCGACCGTGCTCTGGATATCCTGCGCAGTGAAATGGATCGTACCCTTGGCTTGCTGGGTTGCACTGACATTGAGCAGCTTAATCCTGGCTGTCTGATGCCACGCTGATCAAACCGACAGGTCGATCTGGCGTACCAGCCCGGCCTGTCCGTCTTCTCTCAGATAAATGCCTGTTTCTCGTAACTCACCAAGAGTGTTGTTCCGGGCATCGGTATAACGAAAGGGTGACTCAATGCTGTCCAGATAAATGGCACCAATGCCTAGATCCGCCAGAGCATACAACTGCCCCTGACCGGATTCATCCGGCATCCACACACGTAACTGGCTAAACCGGCTGTCTCCCTGATCAATCCAGCCATTACCATCATCATCCAAGGCGGTCAGCTCAGCAAAACCCCGTCCAGTTTGTGCACCGAACAGCTCACTGCCGTCATTAATAACACCATCATCATTACGATCCCAAGCCAGAAAACCACGACCTTGTCCCAAGGTTGACAGGGATTCAAGCTGACCATCCAGTGTCAGATCAAAGGCAAAACGAGTGGAACCCAGTTGTGCTGCTGTACCACCAAATTCAATCACCAGTGGATCTTTCAGGTTACCAGCACTGAAACTGAGGCTTTGTGAGGTAAAAAACTCACGGGACAAACCAACCTGCACACTAAAATCCAATTGCTGGCCATCTGCAGTTAACACCTGTCCGTGTGCTTCTACATAACTGAATTCGGCTTCGTAATACTGTTGTTCATAGTGATAATCCAGCTGAAAGCCATCACCCTGCCCCGTCGGCTGAAATTGTGCTTGCAGAGCTGCTCCCTGCTGTTCACCCCGCTCTATGGCTTTTTTCACCTCATCTGCACCAGATTCCTGTTCTTCCAGGCTAATGCCAAACAAGCGGTAAAGGGTTTCTTTCAGCAGCAGCACCCGAAACTCTTCAGGTGTCATGGGTTTTATCTCATCCCGCTCACTGGTCGTCACCTCACCCACCGGCTGCCTGGATACTCCGTTACCTTCCGTTTCACCCATACGTGCCCATGGCATCAGACGTGGACGTTTAGCATGCTGCAGCAGCTCATTGGCAGCCTCACTCTGTGATTGACCTGGCTGTTGCAGAAATACACTGACTTCGCTGTTTTCATAGGTCATTTCACGCCGGGCAGACAACTGTGTGACCTGATCACCACGTCTTTCGGTGTAATTTAACTGCTCTGTAACGGACAAGCGCTGTTCCTGCTGGTGGGCAGCAGCAAAACTGATCTTGGAGGACTGGATAAGCATGATGGTATTCCGCTTCGGGCTGGTTAAACTTTGATCGGCTCCAAAGCGGGAAACTTGAGGAAGGTGGATTGTTACTGTTAAAAAATCCGATAACCCATCTGTGGCAGCATGTCTGCCAGTGCTTCCAGCGGTAAACCC
Source organism: Marinospirillum sp. (assembly GCF_014859565.1). The sequence goes on from NZ_JACUUA010000295.1 coordinate 2,398, forward strand.
ACCACGTTGGAGTAACTGCCCTGAATACCGGCCACCAGTGCCGCTCCTCGCCCTTGGATGCCATAACCGCCAGCCTTGTCATCCGGTTCACCGGTCGCCACGTAGGCACGTATCTCATCAATCGACAGATGACGAAAAATCACTTCGGTGGTGACCAGCCGTTGCAGGCATTGTTTACCCTGCTGTAACACCAGCGCAGTTTTGACCTGATGGTGATGACCGGAGAGTTGCATCAGCAATTCCACTGCGTGCTCAGGTGACTGGGGTTTGCCCAGTGGATGACCATCACGCACCACTTCTGTATCCGCTGTCAGTACCAGTGCACCTTGCAGAGCCGCTGGTAATGCAGTTATAACTGCTGCTGCCTTGGCCTGAGCCAGACGTAATACCAGTGCTTCGCCGCTTTCCTGACCCAGCAGTGATTCATCAATATCAGCCGGGCAAACCTGAATGTCCAGATGGGGCATCAGCTGCAACAACAAATCTCGTCGACGCGGGGATGCTGACCCCAGCACCAGGGATTTGAGAGGAGGCAGGTCAGCGTATTTCAGGGTGTGATTCATGTTTTGAGTAACTTCTGATAAAAGGCCAGGTCCAGCCAGCGATCAAATTTGCTGGCGACCTCATGCAATGTACCTGCATAAACAAAACCTTCCGATTCATGCAGATGGATGCTGGCAAGATTCTGAGTATCAATGGCAGCAATCAGGGTGTGATAACCCTGCGTGGTGGCACGTTGCATCAGGGCTTGCAGCAACAAGCGACCTATCCCCAGCCCGCGAGCCTGTTCAGCCACATACACCGCGTGTTCCAGCGTCAGACGGTTGGCTGGTTTGTCACGAAACGGGCCATAACTGGCAAATCCGAGCAACTGATTACTGGCATCCACATAACCCAGCACCGGAAAATTTCCGCGCACCCTGGTTTCAAACCACTGCTGCATGTCGGCTTCACTGCGGGGCTGGTATTCGTACAGTGCGGTGGAATTCAGGATCACCTGATTAAAAATTGCCTGAATGGTTTTGCCTTGTTGTGCTTGT
>NZ_JACUUA010000296.1 GCF_014859565.1 Marinospirillum sp.
AACACCTGAATAAGGACATCCCATGACCGAAGATCAACTTGAGCAAGAGTGCCTGTCCTGGTTTGCAGAAGGTGGCTGGGAGGTGGCGCATGGGCCGGATTTAGCCCCGGATGGCCCAGCCCCTGAGCGGGTGGATTACCGGCAGGTATTGTTATTGGGTGACTTGGAAGCGGCTTTGCGGCGGATTAACCCGCATTTGCCTGAAACCGCCATCGAGCAGGCGGTGGCGGTGGTGCGTCAGCCCGAGAGTTTGGATGCGCTGGCCAGTAACCGCAGTTTTCACCGCTGGCTGTTGGATGGGGTGAAGGTGGAGTACAAGCGCGAGGATGAGGTTGTTTATGATCGCGCCTTTTTGATGGATTTTGAGCAGGTAAAGGCCAACCGCTTCCGGGTGATTAACCAGTTCACCGTGCAGGGCAGCAAGCAACCACGCCGCCCGGATGTGGTGTGTTTTATCAATGGCCTGCCGCTGGCGGTGCTGGAGCTAAAAAGCCCCAGTTCTGAAAAAGCCGATATCTGGGATGCCTTTAACCAGATCCAGACCTATAAGGAAGAAGTTGGCGACCTTTTTGTTTACAACCAAGCGCTGGTGATCAGCGATGGTTATACGGCACGTTTAGGTTCACTGACGGCCAATGAAGAACGCTTTATGCCCTGGCGCACGATCAAGCATGAAGACGACAAACCGCTGCTGGAGTGGCAGTTGGAAACTCTGGTGCGCGGCTTTTTCGAGCGTGAATTATTTTTGGATTACATCCGTTATTTTGTGATTTTTGAGACGGATAACGACCGGCTGATCAAAAAAATTGCCGGTTATCACCAGTTTCATGCCGTGCGCGAGGCAGTGCGAGCGACGGTGATTGCGGCGCAGCAACCTGCTGAAAACTGGCAAGCCGAAAAACGCGCCACCTATGGGGATGAGGTGCAGCCGGGCAGTAAAAAGGCCGGTGTGGTGTGGCACACCCAGGGTTCCGGCAAGAGTATTTCCATGTGCTGTTATGCGGGTAAGTTGCTGCAACAGCCGCAGATGAACAACCCCACGCTGGTGGTGGTGACGGATCGCAATGATCTGGATGGCCAGTTGTTTGCCACCTTCAGTTCTGCAAAAGAGCTGCTAAAACAAGACCCGGTGCAAGCCAATGACCGCGATAAACTGCGCGAGTTGCTGGCCGAGCGAGAGTCCGGCGGCATTATTTTTACCACCGTACAGAAGTTTGCCCTGCTGGACGATGAAAGCAGCCACCCGATTCTGAATGAGCGCCACAATATCGTAGTGATTTCAGATGAAGCCCACCGTAGCCAGTACGGTATGAAGGCTACCCTGAAAAAAGATGGCACCTACACCTTCGGTTATGCCAAGCACCTGCGCGATGCCCTGCCCAATGCGGCTTTTATTGGTTTTACCGGTACGCCCATTGCCAGTGAGGACAAGGACACCCGCGCCGTGTTTGGTGATTATGTGTCTATCTACGACATTCAGGATGCTGTGGATGATGGTGCCACCGTACCCATCTATTACGAATCTCGCTTGGCCAAGCTGGATTTAAACCGGGAAGCCATTGCCGAGCTTTCGGATCAGGTGGAAGAGGTGGTTGAAGATGAAGAAGATGTTGGCCAGCGGGAAAAAACCAAGGGTGAATGGAGCCGATTAGAAAAGCTGGTGGGTGCAACCCCGCGCTTGCAGGAAGTGGCTGCGGATTTGGTTAAGCACTTTGAAACCCGCAATGCCAGCATGGATGGCAAAGCCATGATTGTGGCCATGAGCCGGGATATTTGTGCCCAGCTGTATAACGAAATCGTCGCTCTGCGCCCAGAGTGGCATGACCCTGACCCGGAAAAGGGTGCCATCAAGATCGTTATGACTGGCTCTGCTTCAGACAAGCCGTTGCTGCAACCGCATATCTACAATAAACAAACCAAAAAACGCCTGGAAAAACGCTTTAAGGATCTGAAAGACCCGCTCAAACTGGTGATCGTGCGGGATATGTGGCTGACCGGCTTTGATGCGCCCTGCTGCCACACCATGTATGTTGATAAGCCCATGAAGGGGCATAACCTGATGCAGGCGATAGCGCGTGTGAATCGGGTGTTCAAGAACAAACCCGGTGGGCTGGTGGTGGATTACATCGGCATTGCCAATGAGCTGAAGCAGGCGCTGAAAACCTACACGGATTCCAAGGGCAGGGGCGAGCCGACCCACAATGCCGAAGAAGCCTTTGCGGTGCTGCTGGAAAAGCTGGATGTAATTCACGGTATGCTGGCCAAAGGCACCAAGGGGGAAGGTTTTGATTACAGCGGTTTTGAGGACAACCCCAACCGCCTGCTGATCCCCACCGCCAACTACATTCTGGGGCTGGAAGACGGCAAAAAACGCTTTCTGGATACTGTACTGGCGATGAATAAAGCCTATTCACTGTGCAGCACCCTGGATGCGGCGGATGCTTACCATAAGGAAGTTGCTTTTCTTTCCGCTGTTAAAGCGGCCATTACCAAATCCACCAGTGTGGACAAAAAGCTGAGCCAGGAAGATAAGAACTCCGCGCTTAAGCAGATTTTGGATAATGCGCTGGTGGCGGAAGGGGTGAGTGATATTTTTGCGCTCTGCGGGCTGGATAAGCCCAATATCGGCCTGCTTTCTGATGAGTTTCTGGAAGATGTGCGGCAGATGCCCTACAAAAACTTTGCCGTGGAGCTGCTGGAAAAACTGTTAAAAGACGATGTTAAATCCAAGACCCGCAACAATGTGGTGCAGGAAAAAAAATACGCCGACCGACTGGAAGCCACCCTGCGTAAATACAACAACCGTAGCATCGAAACGGCGCAGATCATCGAAGAACTGATCCAGATGGCCAAGGACTTTCAGGCAGAACTGGAAAGGGATGCTGCCCTGGGTCTGAACCCGGATGAAGTGGCCTTTTATGATGCACTGGCCAACAACGAAAGCGCCGTACGCGAGCTGGGCGATGAAATCCTTAAGAAAATCGCCGTGGAAATCACCACCAAACTAAGAGCTTCCACCACTGTGGATTGGCAAGTCAGGGAAAGCGTGCGGGCAAAACTGCGCATTCTGGTACGCCGGACACTACAGAAATACAAATACCCGCCTGATCAGGCTGCTGAGGCCGTTGAGCTGGTACTGCAACAGGCTGAGGTTTTGTCGAATGCCTGGAGTGGGTGATGCAAAAGTTCAACGATAGTCAATAAAACACTTCTCACCGGCCTTGTGAACCTGACGCATGGAGCGTCGCAGACTTTTGGCGCACTGCCGGTAACGGGCGCAATACTGCGGTACGCATTGTCGTTCTCAGTGCTGGCATTACTCGCTTCCCCAAAAGGGTTAGAGAGTAACAAGATTCAAGAAGAACAATGCATTAGGAGGGATTCTGGCGGAAGGTGAACAGTGATTCTGGGAAGATGAACAGTGATTCTGG
>NZ_JACUUA010000297.1 GCF_014859565.1 Marinospirillum sp.
TGCATGGCGTGCTGCTGCGGGTTATCGGGACTGCTTTTGCCACATTACCCAGCATTCAGCAGTTGATCATCTCCGGCTACAGTCAGCGCCTGAACCCGGCCACCGGACATGAAGAAGATGACTACCTGCTATCCGCCCGTGTGGCCCGTTCAGACTTTGAAAAAATCAACTTCGACAACCTGGAAGAAGTGGACCCTATCTTTGCCCTGGATGCATTTGAGTTGGTTAGGGACATGAGTGGGCGGTATGCTTTTGAACCGATTCAGCCTCTATAAGGTTAAACAAGATAAGGGTGAATAATGCTCAAGTCAGGTGCGGTCTTGCCCTTGTCATTCGCTAGTAGTTATCGTCTACTGCCCTGAGTATCAGGGTGAGATAGTGATTATCCTACAGAGGACTTCCACCTCATCAGTTCATTCCCATGCTGGGCGTACACAAGTAAAGGCAGCAGCGGACACTTAACGCGCAGCTGCTTTAATCATTAAAAATACCAAGGAGACAGCATGCAAGAAGTATATGAAAGAGTTTTCGTAACGGATGCGACCTCCTGCTTGTCTGGATCTGATGGCGTAGCAGTCGTTCACGCATGCAAAAGCCCATGCCACCAGCGGGCTGTTGGATACACAGGTAAGCTTCCTAATTCTCATCCAAACTACTTGGTTTTGGAGCAAGGTTCAGATCTGTATCTCAACATAATTGATCCACCGGCTCCTTTGTTTATGCCAGAACTGTTCTCTAGCTTTTTGGATTTCGCTCAGAAGCACTGGGATGACGGAAAAAAGTTAGTTATTCACTGCAACCAAGGTGAGTCTCGCGCCCCATCACTTGCCTTATTGTTCCTTGCCAGGGCTCTTACCGTTATCGATGACAGTTCATATAGCACCGCGCGTGATGAGTTTCAAAAGCTCTATCCCCGGTATCAGCCTGGTAAAGGGATTCAAACCTATTTCACTCAGAATTGGGCTAAGCTTGGTCAGCATTTTTAAAAAGGTGCAGCAGTTCGCGGTCGATGGCCACCGCTCCTTCCTGGACGGGTCGCAGCTGTTGTAAAAGCTAACAGCTACAGGCGTTATATGTAAGGGGTGCTTAGATGGCTCGGTTGAGTCCGAAAACTGAAACTGTCCGTGCGCTGTTTGCTCGCTCTGGTAACCAGTGTGCTTTTCCTGGGTGCACACAGCCACTCATTAATGATCGAAATCAGTTCATCGGCCAGATATGCCACATTGAAGCTGCACTGCCTGGCGGTGAACGCTACAACCACACACAAAGCGATGAAGATCGCCGCGCGTACGAGAATCTCTTGCTTTTATGTTATCCGCACCATGTAGAGACCAATGATACAGATGAATATTCGGTCGATAGGTTACATCAACTCAAACGAGACCATGAAGCAGTCTTCGAAAAGTCGAGCTTTAAGATCGATGAGACAGCACTCTACAAAATAATTTACGAGATGGATCAGTATTGGGTAGAGATTGAGAGGCTTAACACTATTGAGCATGCGATGGTGGAGTTAGCTTTTTCCATAGACGCTAAGAGCAGCTATCTTCGCCTCGTAAAGGCTTGTGAGGAAAATATTGCGCATCTATCGAGCATTCATGACACTCTTAGGAACTCAGATGATGCACTCCAGAAAGATTTTGAGCGCTTGCTTCAGCGTAAAGGTATTGACCCCCAGATATTCCATGACATCCCGTACTACGAGAGCCCATTCCAAAATAGAAACTGGGAGCTCCATAGCCTCGGCATACCCAACTGCATGCAGCAACTGCGCATTCACCTGATGCACATGGAAATCAAGTACCTTGAAGAGTACCTAAAGACGAACAACAAGGATGCGACGGCGCAAGCGCGACTAAAAGTAATCAAAAAACAGTTTGCTGAGCTTGCTCAGCATGCAATCTTCGTGGATTAAATGGAGTAATTGGCAAATCATGGAAATAATTATCAACCCTTTTGGTGACCCCTCACTGCATGAAGTAGAGCGCGAGAAAGCAGAGGTTGATAGCCTCCATAGCAAAATCGAGAGCTATCCAGGTGGGGACATTCCTGTAGAGGTCACTACAAAAAATATTGGTAAAGGAGCTGATTGGCTCGTTGTCTCCGTGATTATTCTGTCTAGTGCAACCAGTCTATTTTTTGCCATCCCCGCAGCCCATAAGAAAGTCAGAGAAACACTGGAAGAATGGGACAGGATCTTCAAAGAGTTCAAAAGCCTGCTTGACTGGCTCTCTATTAAAAAGCCAGTCATGATGCCCGATCAGTACCTGTTTTTAGTGGCCTTATCAAGGCTAGATGAAGAGCTCGACGCATCGGAGCTGGTTTACTTGGGAGCCAATATCATCCCAACAGACAATCCCAGCCACCAAGGGCTAGAGGACATGGTGTTTAACTTTCATAATGAAAACCTTGTTGAGAGCGTTGCTGTGTCCAGATCAGGCAATATCCTTTGGCACCACAGTGTCCAGCTGCCTGACGATGCATGAATTCACGAAGGCTTTTCTATACAAAGCCAAAAATCAAGGAACATTAAATGAAAATCACGGATTATCACGCAAAGTATTTTGCTTATGAGTTAACCCGGCAAAGGCGTGGTAATGATGTGGGGCGTATCAGCCAGTCTCTGTTCGATGCCTCTGTAGACTTGAACCCCCATCAGATTGATGCTGCTCTTTTCGCTTTGGGCAACCCGCTGGTTAAAGGGGTTATCTTGGCTGATGAGGTTGGCCTGGGTAAAACCATTGAGGCAGCTCTGGTGCTCTCTCAATACTGGGCTGAGCGTCGCCGTCGCTTGATTGTGGTTTGCCCAGCTGCCTTAAGAAAGCAGTGGGCTAATGAGTTAGCCCAGAAGTTTCATTTGCCTTCTCAAGTGCTGGATGCTCGAACCTGGAGAGAACACCGCAAGCAAGGTGTTACTGATCCTTTTGATCAAGCTACCGTCACTGTTGTTTCCTATAACTTTGCGGCTCGAATGGCCGATAAGCTAAGGCTTATTCCCTGGGATCTTGTTGTTTTTGACGAGGCCCATAAACTAAGAAATGCCCACCGCGAAAGCCATAGAACAGGACAAGCCATTAAGCAGGCTTTCGGACCCTGTAACAAACTGCTATTAACAGCGACCCCTTTGCAAAACTCATTGATGGAGCTCTACGGCTTATCAACGGTGATTGATACCCAGCTGTTTGGTGATGCTCAAAGTTTCAGGCGTCAGTATCTGAAAGGAGGTGAAGATATTGAAGGGCTGAAAGAGCGCACTAAAGAATTTGTGAAAAGAACGCTCAGAAAAGATGTTCTTGAGTACATCCGCTATACCCAGCGTAAAGCTCTAACCGTTCCCTTCGTGCCTTCAGAAGATGAACATCGCCTGTATTACCTTGTTTCAGGATACCTGCAGCGTGAAGATAGCTACGGAATAC
>NZ_JACUUA010000298.1 GCF_014859565.1 Marinospirillum sp.
AGTGATGAATGAGCTGAACAAACTGGGGCCGCTGGATGTACTGATGACAGAATGTGCTTTCCCTGACCGGTTACTGGAACTGGCAAAAGTATCCAAACACCTGACACCTAAACTGCTGCAGGACTTTGTCTGCAGCATGCGCCACACCCCAAAACAAGTCTGGCTTTCTCATTTAAAACCCAGCCAGACTCTGGAGATAAAGGCAGAGCTGGCGCAGATCGAAATCGGCACCTCCATGACACTGCTACAGACTGGCCAGACCTTCAAGTTGTAATCAACGATTATTTTTCGGTATGTATCCATACACCTTCCCAGTCTGAACTTGGTGGCTCGGACTGGTAATGGGCAATCCTCTCCAGATAAATCTTTGCTAATTTATCGTCTGATTTGTACTGTGATAACTCATGGAATAAAACTTCAGCTTCTGCAAATCTGGCCTGAAGGTAAACCTGCAGAGCCTGCTCAAAACGCTGCTGCCAATGCCGTACCTCTGCATCAATCTGTTCTTTTAATCCCAGCGGCTCCAGAATGGTTACTGCAGCAGATCGGCCTTTTACCTGCACCTTGTCGAGGGTGCGATAAAGGTATTCTGGCACTGCCGCTGCGGTGGTTTCACTAACAATCATATCCACACCATAAGCCTTGGTCAGACCTTCCAATCGCGAACCCAGGTTCACATTGTCACCCATGACGGTATAAGCCATACGAAACTCCGAGCCCATGTTGCCAACGTTCATCGGCCCGGTATTCAAACCAATTCCCATCGCCAGCGGTTTCATTCCTTCAGCGGTAAATTCTTCATTGATCTCTTTTAAAGCCTGCAGCATGGCAAAAGCACCGTCCAGTGCATGCCTGGCGTGCTGCGGGTCTCTTAACGGAGCACCCCAGAAAGCCATCACCGCATCACCCATATACTTGTCGATGGTTCCCTTGTTTGCATGAATTGCACGGGTAATCGGGGTTAACAAGCGGTTCATTACTCCGGTTAACTCTGATGGTGGAATTCCCTCTGAAAAAGAGGTGAAACCCCGTACATCCGAGAAGAGCACCGTTAACTCGCGCTCTTCTCCCTCAAGACCAAAAGACTCGGGAGTGTCCACCATCTCTTCCACCAACTCAGGAGGTACATACTGGCCAAAACGCTCCGTTACCCAGCCCTTCTCACGGCTTTCACGCCAGAAGTTCATCACCAGGTGCCAGCCAGCCAGCATCAAAAGCAGCAAAAGACTCGGTGCCAGTGGCAACACCCATCCACTCTGCCAGGACCATAGATTGATTCCAACATGGGCTCCAACCAGCAAGGTGCTGACCAGCAATACTGCAATTGACTTTAAATGCGGAAAAATAAAAGTGATGGCTAATCCAAGAGCACCGAGTAAAAACAAACCCGCTGCCAGACTGTACGCTGGCTCTGCACGATAACTCTGGTGCAGGATGCCCGCCAACAGACTAGCGTTGATTTCCGGTCCGGGATAAACACTCTGCACGGGAGTGGAACGAAGATCCATCAAGCCCGGTGCCGACGCCCCAAAAATCACCAGCGCCCCTTCAAGCAGAGCTGGGTCTGCTTCACCGGAAAGAACATCAGCTGCAGAAACATAAGTAAAGTGGCCTCGCTGCCCATACCAAGGCACCAACGCACTACCACGAGCATCTGTTGGAATCAGGAAACCACCAACATCAACACCCTCCAGCTGGTTCAAACCACCTCCCTGCGCGATATGCAGCTGTAGGGGTGGTTGACCCAGTAACTGATAGATCATCGCCAGTGGCAGGTTGGCATAAAGCTCTCCATCCATCTGCTGCAATACCGGCACACGGCGAAAAACACCATCCCCATCCACAAAAGGGTTATCAAAAAAACCGCCACCCAATGCTGCCTGCTGTAACACTGCCAGGTTACTGCTGTAGCGCTCCGGACGTGGCCAGGGCAGTGAGTTTATCAGCTCCGCAGGAGCATCAACATTCACTGGAGGCGGTAGCTGCCCAATAGATGGAGGATCACCCGGCAAGCGGCGTGACTGGAAATAATAACCTGTGACCACCGGATAACGTGCCATCACTTCGGCCAGTATTTCATCACCACTGGCAAAAGGCGGAACCTCCGGTAAATCCTGATAACTCTCTCTTAATCTTTGCCACTGCAATAAAAGCTGGCTGCCTTCCGGCTCTGCAAAAACTATATCCATGCCCAGCAGGCCAATACCATAACCTTCAAACAACTGCTCAATCAGTGCCGCAACAACTTCACGCGGCCAGGGCCACTGCCCCAACTCCCCCAGACTGCGCTCATCCAGATCCACAATCACAATGGATGGATCGTGTTCATGACTGAGTGTTGCCTGCACCCGCAGGTCGTAGCCCAACCACTCCAGACGTTGCACCAGCTTTAACGGCCAGAATCCTGCCATTTCACCCAGTACCAGCACCATCAGCAGCACACTGACTAGATACTGCCAACTTTTCACCGCCGAAATGCGTGAGATCATCAAAGCGCCTCCAGTGCTTCACTAAGCCGGGTTACCCCTATAACCTGCATACCCGGCGGCATGTCTTTGGGAACATTTCCCTTAGGAACAATGGCTTTACGAAACCCGTGTTTGGCTGCCTCTTTTATTCGTTCCTGCCCACTGGGAACCGGACGAATTTCACCCGACAACCCTACTTCACCAATCACCATCAGATCATGCGGTAATGCCTGATTTTTTAATGACGAAACAATAGCCATAACTGCCGCAAGGTCGGCACCCGTTTCCAGTACTTTAACACCACCCACCACGTTCAGAAAAACATCCTGATCACCGGTAAAAATCCCGCCGTGACGATGTAATACGGCCAGCAGCATTGACAAGCGATTGGTGTCCAGCCCCACTGCAACCCGTCGTGGATTACCCAGTTGTGACTCATCCACCAGCGCCTGTACTTCCACCAACAGCGGGCGAGTGCCTTCCCAAGTCGCCAGCACCACACTGCCCGGTGCCGGCTCTTCATCGCGTGATAGAAAAATGGCTGAAGGATTTTTTACTTCTTTAAGCCCTGTTTCCATCATGGCAAACACACCCAACTCATTCACCGCTCCAAAGCGGTTTTTCTGGCCGCGTAGAGTTCTGAAGCGTGAGTCTCCATCCCCTTCCAGCAGCAAAGAAGCATCAATCATGTGCTCCAATACCTTAGGGCCTGCCAGTGATCCATCCTTGGTGACATGCCCAACCAGAAACAACACCGTGTGGCTTTGTTTGGCAAAACGGGTCAGAAAAGCTGCTGACTCCCGCACCTGAGCCACCCCACCGGGCGCTGATTGCAGTTCATCCACATGCATGGTCTGGATGGAATCCACAATCAATACCTGAGGCTTTTCCTGTTCAGCCACGGCAAGCAGGTTTTCTACACTGGTTTCCGCCAGCATTTTTAGACCC
>NZ_JACUUA010000053.1 GCF_014859565.1 Marinospirillum sp.
TGATGATTTTATTGGCCACATAGGTGGTGATGACTTTGTTGCCATCTGTCGTAGCCCAGACTGGCAAGAGCGCATGTTAAAAGTGTTACACGATTTCTCCCAACACTCACTGGAGTTTTACAACGAAACTGATCGAGCTGCAGGTGGTATCTACGCGGATGACCGTTTTGGAGTTCGCCGTTTCTTTTCTTTTGTCGGAGTATCCATTGCAGCACTGGAAGCACCAGTCAACGGTTTAATGACTGCTCACATGCTGGCAGCAGATGTTTCCCACCTAAAACACTTTGCCAAACAGGTGGAAGGTTCCAGCTTAGTATTACAGCGCGGAGAAACACAACAAGTTCTCTGGCCAAGTGATGAAGCCCCAGCAGGCTTTCAGTAAATTCGCCATGTTATGACTGCAAGGTGTATGCTTGATGTTTTATTCCCGCCTTTACAGGAGATAACACATGACTCAGCTGCCACGCCTGCAGGGTGTCACCCCAGACGGACAGGTCATTGATCTGCCCGATCTGACCGAAATCCAGATCAACTGGGATCAGGGGTTACCTGCCACCCTGCTGATCAACCCCGAACACCTGAAAGGCAATAGTCTATCCATTGAAGTCGGCAGCCAAGAAGACGAAAACGACCACATTGAAGAGTACGGGGTGCTGGTACTGCGCCCAGGTTCCTGCAATGTATTGGATATCGAAGTGGAAACCCACAGCCTAGACGACGCAGAAGATTAATTAAAAAAACCACTTTTAATTAGCCCCTTCTTGTAAGGGGCTTTTTTTGCACTGCAACAAAGTATTTTCGGGTGTTATTTTTTGTTAAATCCATCTGCTTTGTCATTTGTATTTTACGTTTTCGGTATATCATGCTTTATTAATACTTAAATCTAATCTTGATCAGCCCCGGAGGCTCAGGTGATTTCCTATATTTCATATATTGGTAAAACGCTTGACCATCTTCCATCCCTACCGACTCGGGCAGCTGGTCATCTGTCACTAAATACCCCGGTCGGCAGCTGTGTTGACCACTATGGTCGTGTGTGGCTTGCGGATACTGCCCACAACCGCCTGCTGGTAATGGATGCCAACCTGCAACAATTGCTGGCTTGTTACGGTTGCATCGGCCAAGCACCGGGGCAGTTCAATATGCCTTTTCGCCTGTTGGCTCACCCAGATAAACCTTGGATTTATGTCACTGATATGGGTAATGCCCGCATTCAATTACTTGAATACAACCAAGCGCTGCATATCAGTTGTTTATATACCTTTGGTAATACTGCTCCAGTTCATCTAACCGGTCCCAACGGCATTGTTTTTTATCAACAGAAAATATGTGTTGCAGATGAATTTTATGAAGGTAAGGATGGCGAAAGTCGTCTAGTTGTTTTTGATGAAGAAGGTCACTTCATTGATCAGATAACCTCCATTCAGCAGGTTGATCAACCGCAGGATGACATCAAGCTGCTGTGGCCTCAGGGTCTGACGCTGGATTCCAGCGGCAACATCTACATTGCCAACACAGGTTTTAATACCGTGGTGCGTTGTAACTGGCAAGGGCAGGCAGTGCCTTTTGCCGCCACTGGTAAAACTTATATTGAAGGTCTGCAACTGACACGAGATGTCTCCTGTGTACAAAACCGACTGCTGATACCCGGCGGTGAAACCAACGCCATCTCCATTTATTCACTGGATGGTTATCATCAAGGGCGCTTAAAAGGCTTTTTTGCGCCGATCCAGATCACTGAATCTTCTCTGCCCGGATGCCTGCTGATCACCGAACCCATTCTGGCATCCTTACAACTGCACCGTATCGACCTGCAACAGGTCACAGGTGGAGCCACACGTTACAGCCAAGTGCTGAACACAGTCGGGGATGATCGGGATCAACCGGGGCAGTTCCATTTTGTTTCTGCTGCCGCTGGCGGGTTACCGGCCACCGCAACAGCGCCACCTCTGATACAGGCAGCAACCCTGCGTCATTGGCTGGAACAACAACAGCAAAACCTTGCACAACACTGGCAGACTCCAGCGCTACCTTCTTGGTTGAACATGGCACTGAGCTGGCAGACAGAATGGTTATCCCGCTGGCAACAAAGCTGGTGGCGGCTGATGCTGGGTGATGGTTTGAGTCACCCGGAAAATCTGCTGTGGCTGGTGGACTCCGGTAATTATCAGTTACAGACCACAGCCTGTCAGCAGCCAGACAGCGCCCGCCCAGTCAGCTCACCACTGTTACCCGGATCGCTGGGTATCACTACCCTGAAAACCAGCCAACGCCTAGCCGGGCAACTGGATCACAAGGTTCCCTTGCTGGTGGTCTGTAATTATTTGACCAGTCTGGTCACCATTTACCAATACCATCCACTGCTGGATGATCTAGTGCCTTACCGTGTTTTTGGATCTTACGGCTCCCTGCCCTGGCAATTAAAAAACCCTCAGGGTCTTGCCATCGATCCACTCAATAACGACATCCTGATTGCTGACTCGGGTAACCATCGTATTGCCCGCTGGCGCTTAACTCCTAGTGGTATTGCCGGGCTGGTGGAAGTTTTTGGTAAAGCCGGTGAAGGTGATGGTGAGTTTAATACCCCTTCAGACATCACCTTGGATGAAAACGGACAGTGTTATGTTGCTGACCAGTTTAATCACCGGATACAGGTGTTTGATCAGCGCGGCAAATGGCGCTATAGCTTTGGTGAGCCGGGCTATTCAAGCAACTCTGCTCATTTTCTGCTGCCTACCAGCCTAGCCTGGCAACAAGGCCATCTGATTGTTTCCGATCTGGTGAACCGTGCCATCAAGATTTTTGACGACCGGGGGCAGTTTATTGACAGCTTTGTCGGTTTTGGTGCTGACCCAGATAAGGGACAGTTGTGGATGCCTTATCTGATGCATCTGCGAGACAACAAGATTTACCTACCCGACTGCGCATTAAACCGCGTCAACATCTATCAACTGGATCTGGATGATCAGTCATGAACATCTTCAAAATTGCCGCCAAAAAACGCTTACAACAACAGGGACAACTGCCAGAAGATCAAGAGTCCAACGCAGAGGCCATCGAGTCCGAAACCCTGCTGAATGAACTGGGAGAAATTATCCACGAACTGGAGCAAACACCGCCTACTTCGACTTATGGATCAGCAGTGACCCAAAAATTAAAAAAGCTGCATCAACAGCATCAAAAAATGCTTGCCGGACGTTGTATGACCGGCCCTTACAACTGACCCAAGATTTTAATAAAACATTTTATCTCAGAGGAAACACCATGAACTCCAACTTCAGCAGCATATCCATTGCCGCGCGCGCCTGGATGATCCTCGGGCTTTTTGCCGTAGGGCTGATTGCAAGCACCCTACTGGATGCTTACAAGGCACGTGGGCATCTGCGTAACAGTTATGAAAAAGGGGTGGTTTTTCTGGTGGAAAGTGCTGAAAACCTGATCAGTCACTACCACCAGCTAAGCCAGCAAGGTCTGCTGACAGAAGAAGAAGCCAAAAAACAGGCACTGGCTGCTGTCTCTGCCCTGCGTTTTGATAATGGCAATTACATTTTTGTTGGTGACAAGGATGGCATTTCAATCGCCAATGCTGTGACTGCATTAATCGGACGCAACATCACCGGTCTGCAAGACCCCACTGGCAAATATTTTGTCCGTGATATTTATCAGGCTGCCCGTGATGGTGGTGGTTTTGTTGATTACAAATGGCCCAATGCACAAAACAAGGAACAGCTGGATCCAAAAACCAGTTATGCCGGTTATTTTGCACCCTGGCAGTGGACACTGGGTTCCGGTCTGAATATGGAAGCCCTGCAGGAAGACATCACCACCTCAGAAATCCAATCCATCACCACAACCGCTATTATTCTTGTCATTCTGTCGATCATTCTGGCGTTTTTTATTCGCAGCATCACCCAGCCTCTGAATGCCACAGTTGAAGCTATGAAAAGCCTGTCCCGTGGTGAAGGTGACTTGACCCAGCGTCTGCAAGTACAGGGCAGCCGCGAGCTGACTGAGTTGTCTATCCACTTCAACACCTTCATCAACTCCATTCAGGAGATTATGCAAAGTGTTAAAGATGTGGCTCACCACTTGGCTACTGCCTCTTCACAACAGGCCAGCTCTGTGCAGTCCATGGATCGCAACCTGACAGATCAAAAACAGGCAGCCGCCGAAGTAGCCAGTGCCATGACCCAGATCCTTGCCAGTGTTGAAGAAGTCACCAGCCGCACGGTACAAGCCACTGAGTCTTCTGCTCAGGCCGCCAATGAATCTGAAGCCAGCCAGCAGATTATTAACCGCAACATTGAAGAAGCACGACTGCTGGCTCAGGACATGAATGAGGCCGGTGAAGTTATCAACCAGCTGGCCGAAGACAGCCGTAATGTGGATACAGTACTGGAAGTGATTCGTGGTATTGCAGAACAAACCAATCTGCTGGCTTTGAACGCCGCCATTGAGGCCGCCCGTGCTGGTGAGGCCGGTCGTGGTTTTGCAGTGGTCGCGGATGAGGTGCGCACCTTGTCACAACGCACTCAGGATTCCACCAGCCAGATCCAGAGCATTGTAGAACAGCTGCAACAGGTAGCAGGGCGTGCAGTTAAAATCATGCAACAGGGTGTCAGCAAAGCAGAAGATGCCGCAGAAACCTCCAGCTCTGCCGGACAGGCTCTGCAGGGAATCCTGCAAGAAATCCTGTCCATTCAGGAAATGAACCAGCAGATTGCTGCCGCCTCGGAAGAACAAAGTGCCGCCGTGGATAGCATCAACCAGCAGGTTTTACACCTGAACGACCTCTCCAGCAGTGTTGCCAGTGAGTCCAGTCAAATGGCCTCATCCAGCCAGGAACTGACCAGCATGTCTCAGAAACTGCTGGATCGGGTGGGTCGCTTCAAAGTCTGATCCTCTGACCTGCTGAGCCGGAAGAAGGCTCAGCAGGTCACAAAAATCTGTGCCAGCAGATCATTGTTGTAACCATCACTGACTTTGTACTCCCGGTATCCCCTCGAACGAGCATAACCAACAGCGCAGGAAATTTTATCCCGCTGCAGGTTAATGCCTTGTGCGTCTTTATCCAGACTGTCCAAGGACACATGAGGTTTAAGCCGACTGCCAACGGTGTATTCAGCGCTGGTAGAAGCCAGCACACAACCTTTCAGATCACTGAACACACCCCAGCATCCATCCAGCACCTTGCCTTCAGAATCCTGCGGCAAGGAGTCAATCAGCATTTGTCGAAACTGAGGTTCACTGTCAAAAACAATGGCTAATCCACCCACACAACGGTTTGAATCCAGTGCCATGATGGAGCTGAGATAAATGTAGGTTGGCCGATCATCATAAAGAGGGGAAGGCTCAAATGGGGTTACGGCATAAGCCTGGGAGTGGGGAACCTGTAAAGCAGGCATTAGTGCGGGGGGCACCTGCCTGCCGATCCACTCATGATGATCGGGTGAAGAGGTTGCCAGTACCTGTCCTTCAGCGTCAAACAGCAGCAGGCTGGTGTACACCGTGTATAACCGGTTGATGTACTCCAGTGTTGCTGTCAGTTGCTGCCGGGTATGGCTATCCGTTTGCCCCTTGGCCAGCGCCTCACGAAAACTGTGAGTCAGCGCCCACCAGCGTACATCGTTGGCGCGTTCATAAAGATTACGATCCATGATATCCATTGCGGTATAAGCCCGGAAACGCACATCCGAACACTGGGATTCAGCAATGGTTTGTTGCAGGGTTGTTATGGAGCGCTGGAATACATTCTGAGTCTGCAACCCGATGCCACGAATTTCATTCAGTACCGGCACAAACTCCACCGCCTGTTGCCGAGCAGCCAGTATCTGACCATTTAGTACAGCTAGGCTCAGATCATCGGTAATCTGTACAGCCTGAATACGGATCTTGCCCAGTGAGTTATCAGGATGTCCAGCTGCAAGATCTCCATCATGATTACCCTGCGGGGTTGCTTCTTCAAAGGATTGTTTTACGGGCTGCATGATGTGCATCACCCAAGGCAGGCCGTAATAACCCTCATAACCCTTGGTGATCACACTGCGCGCCAGATACTGGTCATTCTGATAGGGCAACAGGTATAAACCGGGGCATAACTGAGCTTTTAGCAGTTGCCCGACAGGTAGTTCTTCAGGATTGTTACTGGCCACAATCCGATCTTTGTCATCAAGGAGTACCAGCAACTGACCCGGCTCGGCAAACTGATGGAAAAGGGTGGTGATCTCGGTGGCAAAGTCAAAACTCAAGCACAACACACCCAGCAAGGGTGAGCCGGGATCATCACTAAGGTGGATGCTGCAGGCAAACAAGTGAGCCGTTTTTTTATGGGGCTGCAGATCGGATTGACGGAAAACTTCCTGCCATTGACGGGGCTGGCTGCTTACAGCCTGAATCAGTGGGTCACTGGATTGCTGCAACCCTTGATCAGCCTGCAGTTGCAGGCAGACCCTGCCATCCGGCGCCAGCAACAGCAGATCATCATAAACGCTGTATTTGGCAACATAAGCCTGCAAGCGGGTATGTAATGCCTCCCTGCCTGCTGGTGTCGGCTCCTGCATAAAATCCCGGATGGCCTGATCCGTGGCCAGAAAACCGACATCAGCAGTACGCTCAAAGAGATTACGGATCAGCAGGTCGATAGTCATCTGGGCTCGGGCACCCAGCTCCTGCGACAACTTGCTTTGTTTCTCCTTAACCAGATTACTGATCAACTGTTGCTGCAAGGATTCAAAACGCTGCTTGGTCTGTTCCATATTATCCAGCAGGTTGGAAGCAATGCCACGGCTGTTGATCTTGCCGGTTAATGCCACTCTTGACCACCAGACACCCAACTCCTGGAACTCCTGCCTGCAGCGCTGTACAAAAGGCATATAGGCCACAATTCGTTCTGCCAGCTTGTCCATTTCTTCCTCTATTTGTCTTATTGTTATTAGTAGAACAAACAAACCTCCTGCCCATCCAACTTCACCGGCCAGGTTTGTGCCTTGATACCGGGCTGCTCCAGACAAACACCATCAGTAAGACGGTAATGGTGTTTGTAAAGGGGGGAAGCCACCGACCAGTCACCCCCACTCTCACACAACAGGCCGTGAGCCAGCACTTCGACTCCGCTCAGCGGATCAAGATGTGCCAGGGCATAAACTTCCGGTTGCAGCTCCGGTAACCAGAAGAGTGCTACGGACTGTGCAGAACCAATTGCCGGATGTATTAAGACCGCCACACCCGACTCAGCAACCAGATCATCAATCTTGCAAACTTTGTGCCAGCGGGCTTCCATCAGGGTCTGGGTTGTATTCATGACACCTCCTCCTCGACCACAACTTCACGCGCCGGTATCCGCTGCCCTCGTTCTTCAATCATCTGAATCCGGGCACGACGTGGTTCGTCAGCATTCACATAACTACGGAAACGCTTGCGTTTCTGTGGGTCATTAAGGGCTGTTTTCCATTCACACTGGTAGGTGTCCACCACCTGCTGCATTTGGGTTTCCAGTTCAGCACCAATACCCAGACTGTCTTCCTGCACCACTTCTTTTAAATAGGCCAGTCCACCGTGCAGGTTCTCCAGCCATACCGAGGTGCGTTGCAGGCGATCCGCAGTACGTACATAAAACATCAGCACTCGATCAATGGTCTGCACCAGCTGTTCATCATTCAGATCCGTGGCAAACAGATCCGCATGGCGTGGGCGCATGCCACCATTACCACAAACAAAAAGGTTCCAGCCTTTTTCGGTGGCAATCACCCCGATGTCTTTACTCTGGGCTTCTGCACACTCACGGGTACAACCGGAAACCGCCATCTTGATTTTGTGCGGTGAACGCAACCCCTTGTAACGGTTCTCCAGATAAATCGCCATGCTGACACTGTCCTGCACACCATAACGACACCAGGTGTTGCCAACACAGGATTTCACCGTACGCAGAGATTTACCGTAGGCGTGACCGGTTTCAAAACCGGCAGCAATTAATTCTTCCCAGATCAGTGGCAGTTCATCCAGCGTAGCACCAAACAGATCAATGCGCTGTCCACCAGTGATTTTGGTGTAGAGGTTGTATTTTTTACCCACCTGACCAATCACCAGCAGCATGTCCGGGGTGATTTCACCACCGGGAATACGCGGCACTACCGAATAAGTCCCGTTCTTTTGCATGTTGGCCATAAAGGTATCGTTGGTGTCCTGCAGTGCCACATGTGCCGGTTCCAACACATGTTCATTCCAGCAACTGGCTAAAATTGAAGCCACTGCCGGTTTGCAGACTTCACAACCACCACCCTTGCCGTGTTTATGCAACAGGGCTTCAAAGGTACGAATACCCTCCACCTGCACTAGGTGAAACAACTCCTGCCGGGTAAAAGCAAAGTGTTCACAGATGGAGCGATCCACCACTACACCGCGTTTTTCCAGCTCGCTGTCCAGCACATTTTTTAACATGGCTGAACAACCACCACAGCCTGTAGCCGCTTTGGTCACGGCTTTTACATCTGCCAGGGTGACAGCACCATCATTCATCGCCTCCTGAATATCACCCTTGGTGACATTGTGGCAGGAGCAAATACTGGCGGTATCCGGCAGGGCATCAACACTCAGTCCCGGCGCTGCACCTTCAGTTGCAGGTAACATCAGGGATTCAGGGTGCTCCGGCAATTCCATATCATTCAGGGCATACTGCAGCAGTGTGTCGTAACAGGCATTGTCACCCACCAGAATGGCACCCAGTAACCGGCGTCCATCCTCTGAAACCACCATTTTGCTGTAGATGCCGTCAATTTCATTCTGATAACGGTAACTCAAAGCACCCGGTGTGGTGGCATGGGCATCCCCAATAGAACCCACATCCACACCCAGCAACTTGAGTTTGGTGGACATGTCCGCACCCTGGAATTTCACACTGGCCTGCCCGACCAGATCCGCCACGGCTGCCCGTGCCATGCTGTAACCCGGTGCCACCAGTCCAAAATGCCGATCCTGCCAGACAGCACATTCACCTATGGCATAAATGGCGGCATCACTGGTGCAACAATGATCATTCACAGTGATACCGCCCCGCTCACCCAGTTGCAGTCCGGCTTCACGCGCCAGTTGATCCTGGGGTCGAATTCCGGCAGAAAACACGATCAGATCGGTTTCCAGCCAGGTGTCATCACTGAAACACATACGCAGCCGCTGTTGTTCGCCAGTTATAATCCGGCTAGTGGCTTTTTCGGTATGCACCTGCACACCCAACGCCTCAATCTTACGGCGTAACAGTGCACCTGCCTCGGCATCCAGCTGTACCGGCATCAAGCGGGGTGCAAACTCCACCACTTCAGCCTTCAGCCCCAACTTCTGCAGGGCATTGGCTGCTTCCAGTCCCAATAGCCCACCGCCCACCACCACACCACTGCGAGCTTTTGTAGCACTAGCACGTATGGCATCCAGATCATCCAGTGTGCGGTATACAAAACAATCAGGCTGATCTCGCCCTTCAATCGGTGGCACAAAGGGGTAAGAGCCGGTCGCCAGCACCAGCCGGTCATAACAATATTCACCCTGAGTGGTTAACACCTTGTGCTCATCCGGCAGCAAGGCTGTCACCGGTTCACCCAGATGCAAATCCACTCCGTTTATGGCATAAAAGTCAGCATCCGCCATCAGCAGATCTTCGGCCCTGCCACGCTCAAAATATTCTGACAGGTGCACACGGTCATAAGCTGCATGGCGTTCTTCACCCAGCACGGTAATCTGCCAGTCTTGTGCCTCCGGGTGCGCCAGTAGCTGTTCAACAAAATGCTGACCAACCATGCCACTGCCCACAACAACCAGTTGTTTTTTCATTTGATTCACCTCAGGCCAGCGCTTTGGAGTCATCAGCCACTTGGGTATTTTTAGGCGGCTCGCGGCGTGCTTCCAAGTCTTCCACCTTGCGCTGTTTTTCGTACAGGAAACTCAGCACCTGGTGGCGGTAACGGTTGTATTCAGCGTTGTCTGCCAGTGCAATACGATTGCGGGGTCTTGGCAGGTTCACTTCTAAAATTTCACCGATGGTGGCTGCCGGGCCATTGGTCATCATCACTATTCGGTCAGACAAGAGCACCGCTTCATCCACATCATGGGTAATCATGATCACGGTATTTTTCAGCTCCGCCTGAATATCCATCAGTGAGTCCTGCAGGTGGGCACGCGTCAGTGCATCCAGTGCTCCAAAAGGTTCATCCATTAGCAGCACCTGTGGCTCCATGGCCAGTGCGCGGGCTATACCTACTCGTTGTTTCATACCCCCAGATAATTCATCCGGGCGTTTGTGCAGTGCATGAGTCATGTGAACCAGCGCCAGATTATGCTCAATCCATTCGCGCATTTCGGTACGTGATTTTTTACCCCGGAACACCTGTTTTACAGCCAGCTCTACATTCTGATAAGCCGTCATCCAAGGCAGCAGGGAATGATTCTGAAACACTACGGCTCGTTCTGGACCCGGCTCATCCACCTCCCGGTTATTCAGCAGCACACCACCGTTGGTGGCCTTGTAAAGACCAGCCACAATATTCAGCACAGTGGATTTACCACAGCCCGAGTGACCAATAAGACTGACAAACTCACCTTTGTTGATCGACAAGTTAACCTGTTGCAAGGCACAGAAAGATCCCCTTGGTGTTGGGAACTCGATGCCAACTCCTGTCAGTTCCAGATGTTTCTGATTCATGATTTTGTCCTCCCGTTCAGCGCACAATGGCGGATTTATCCCAGTTCACCCAGCTTTGCAGCAGCAGTACACTGCGATCCAGCAGGAAACCAATCAGACCGATTACCAGCACCGCAACACAGATGCGACCCAAAGAATCGGATGAACCATTCTGGAACTCATCCCAGACAAACTTGCCCAGCCCCGGACTTTGCGCCAGCATTTCAGCAGCAATCAGCACCATCCATGCAATACCAAGGCTCAGGCGTAACCCGGTGAACATCATCGGAATGGCAGAGGGAATAACAATGGTGCGGATATGCGTGAACCAACCCAGACGCAACACCTTGCTGACATTCTGCAAATCCTTACTGACGTTGCTGACACCCACACTGGTATTCACCAGAGTTGGCCACAGTGAACAGAGTGTCACGGTAAACATGGACACCAGAAAGGAGCGGGAGAACATCGGGTCATTGCTGACATAAACGGCACTAACAACCAAGGTCACCAGCGGCAGCCAGGCCAGCGGAGAAATCGGTTTGAATAGCTGAATCAACGGATTGATGGCTTGATAAACCTGATAATTAAGACCAATCAGAATACCCAGAGGGATAGCAATCAAGCTGGCCAGGGCAAAACCACTGAGCACCGTCCACAGGCTGGTAATAATCTGGTCAAAAAAAGTGGGGCGGCCACTGTAGTCACGCCAGCGTACCTCTGCTTCAGGATCCGCTTTTAACAGTGCAGCATTACGCTCCTCTTGCCGCTCAAAAAAAGCCGTCCGACGTTCCTGTTCCCGCTGGTGCTCAGCCAGCAGCCCGGTCCATTGCTGCTGAACCTGAACCGGCCCCGGAAAAGTACCCAGTGAAGTATTGATCTGCTGTGCTCCGACCTGCCAAATAACCAGAAAGATCAATATTCCAAGGATTGGTAATAAAAATCCGGCAATTCGCTGTTTCCACTCCAAACCCGACCAGCGAGCCGGATTTGCCTGTTTCAGGCGAAGTAAAACTGCTGTCATGGTCATCTCTCCGTTACTCAGTTGACTCAAGGTGTCTGTTTACCGTGCAGTCCGATACTGAACTGCTCCAGATAGGCATTGGGTTGGCGGGCATCAAAGGGTTTGTCGTCGATAAAACGGGTTGCATCCACCGGGCGGAAACCTGATTCATTGGCAAAGTCCGGAAAATCTTCAGCTTTCATCAGCCCGTCAGCAATCAGGGATTCAGCAGCCTGACGGTAAACATCCGGACGGAATACCTTACGTGCCATGTCCGAGTACCATTGATCCGGTTTGTAATCCGGGATTTGCCCCCAGCGGCGCATCTGTGTCAGATACCAGACTGCATCTGAGTAGTAGGGGTAGGTGGCGTGATAGCGGAAGAACACATTAAAATCCGGAGCCGGGCGTACATCTCCTTTTTCAAACTCAAAAATCCCGGTCATGCTGTTAGCAATCACTTCATAATCAGCACCCACATAGTAGGGCTGCGAAATAATTCGGGCTGCTTCCTTGCGATTGGCATTATTATTCTCATCCAGCCAGTACCCGGCACGAATTAATGCCCGAACAACACGCAAGTGAGTATTGGGATACTGCTCAGCCCAGTCATTACTGACCCCAAAAACCTTTTCTGCAACATTGTTACGGATGTCATAGTCAGTAATCAGTGGTACACCAATACCTCGAAATACGGCCTGTTGGTTCCAGGGTTCACCCACGCAGTAACCGTTGATGGTGCCTGCTTCCAGTGTGGCGGGCATCTGTGGTGGCGGGGTTACCGAAATCAGTACATCAGCACCCTGCTGACCTGATGTGTCACCTCGCTGTGGAGCATAAAGCCCGGGATTGATACCACCGGCAGCTAGCCAGTAACGCAGTTCATAGTTATGCGTGGAGACAGGAAACACCATGCCCAGATTGAAGCTCTGACCACGATCCTTGTGACTTTCAATCACCGGTTTCAGATGTTTGGCACTGATTGGATGTACCGGTTTGCCATCTACGGTTGGTAATGTCGGTTTGATGGCTTCCCAAACCTCGTTGGAAACAGTACAGGCATTACCATTCAGATCCATAGTAAAAGCGGTGACAATGTGAGCCTCAGTACCAAAACCAACAGTGGCTCCCAGAGGTTGACCTGCCAGCATGTGGGCACCATCCAACTGACCGTCAATCACCCGATCCAGCAGTACCTTCCAGTTGGCTTGGGCTTCCAACTGAACATACAAACCTTCGTCTTCAAAAAAACCTTGTTCAGCAGCAATAGCCAGTGGTGCCATGTCTGTCAGCTTGATAAAGCCGAATTTCAGCTCTTCTTTCTCCGGCATTCCCAGTGCCAGTAAATTTCCACTGAGCAGTACACTGCCCAGCATCAGGGCTTTGGCAAAATGTTTATTCATCTTCAGCACCTCGTTTGGCATAAAAAAAAACGGCGTCACTTCCGGTTTCTGCTGTGCAGAGGGAAGTGGACGCCGTTGTCCGTTAATCTTTGTTCAAAAGTGACCCGAAGGTCTGCCTGTTACTGAACAGGTTACTGCAGTAAGTGTGCCAGTTTTATCAAAATGCTCTGGGCGTGCCTAAAGTCGGGCTTATTGTTCTTTCATCTGAGTAAAAAACTGCGGCCTGCTGATGCACCCAAAAAGCACTTTTGCAGTGCAGCAAACAACAAAGTGAAACATTAACGGGCATTTTTTGAGCCATGTAACAGCTCCACAGTACTGATAACCCGCTCGGCTACTTCCACCAAACGCCGATTCTGATCCATGGCCGTTTGGCGCAGTTGTCGCCAAGCCTGCTCTTCTGTTAACTGACGGTGCTGCATCAACAAACCCTTGGCTTTTTCTATCAGTTTGCGTTCATTCAGTGCCTTGCGTGCATCCTGCAACTGATCACCCATTTGTTGCAGGCGTTGTGCCTGTGCCTGCACCAACTCACATAATGAGCGTCCCACCCCAGTCATCTGACCATCCACCCAGAAGGCTGGTGGTGCTTCAACACTATCCGGCTGTTCTGCTAACTTGCTCAGCAGTTGCTGGTGGTTTCTGAGATCCGCTCTGGCAGCCAGCACCCGTGTCTCGGACAAGGCCTTGAGTTCTGCAGACAGCTGGTCTTCTATCTGTTTCATGACATCAATACGTGCGGTTGCCACTTCATACCAGACTTCACTGAATGCTGAAGGCACTGCCTGATCTGGTTCTGCACGGCCAACAACCTGCCGCAGGCGCAGCAACTCTTCATGAGCCTTGCCGTTGATCAGCCGTTGCCAGAGCAACAGTGCCTGCTCTCCACCAAAGTTGTTGAAGATATCAAAACACCGCTCCTGCCCTTCCACCAGCAGCTGCAGGCGTTGCTGATCACCGCAATCAAAGTGCCCCGCTGCAAACCCGCGTGCCCCCCAGGCGCGCTCCTGACCCGCTAGTTCCTTACCCTGCATGAAGTTGAACATGGCAACCAGCAGCCGGGTCAGATCCGGATCAACCGAGGTATCCGCTGCTTCAAACACCACGGCCAGCAGACCACCAATCAGACGAGTGAATACTTCGGTAGCTTGATGGGAACTCAGTTGCTGTTGCTGGATACCCTGACGTAACCCGGACAGGCCATCCAACCCGTACAACACCGTTGCAATGCGGCTGAACTGACGCACGTTGCCTGCTACCTGGCAGTGTTGCAGCTCCAGTTGCCGGAAAAAATCCCGCAGCTGATTATCAAATTCAGTCGATTCCTGCACCTGTTCGAGGCGCTGTGCACTGAAATGGCTTCCTTGCGAGGCAAGAAAAACATTGGATAGTCCTCTTTCTTTCTGTAGTGCATGAACCAGACGGCTGACATACCCCACCAGCTCACAGGTCTGTCCGAGGTGTTCGAGCCCCTGTATCTCACAGTGTTTGGCTGCCAGCAGAAAGTCCTGCGCAGAAGGCCTGGCCTTGTCTTGCATGATGCCTTGATCCCTGTGTGAATGAATTCAATCAGGACTTTGCAAGTCTTGTTCCACCAGCCTGAAATTGACATAAATCAAGTTGGCGGCCAACTCTGGCACTGTTCTTGCGAGGCTTTATCCCAGAAGGTTTTACATTTTGAGCAGTTCAGGTACCCACCTGGGGCAACGTCGCCCGCAGCCACTGTGCAACACACAGTCGCTGCGGGCTTTTTTTTTGGCAACGCGGAGAAAACAGATGAGCAGGTTTTTTTACCCTGTTGTGCTACTGCTGAACTGGCTGGGGTTGAGTCGGCGACTGCTGCCGATGCAAACAACCTTGCAGGATCTGCAGCAGGACTACCGCCAATCCCAGCGCCAGCAACAACTCCTGCAACAGAAGCTGGATGAAATTTCCCATGCCTCACAAGAGCTGGAGCAGAGTGCCATTCTGGTGACCCGTAATGCCGAGCAACAAAGTCAGTCCGCCAATACCACCGCTGCTGCCGTGGAAGAGCTGAACGTCAGCATTCTGCAGGTTGCAGAACTGGCCACTTCCTCCCGCGAGGCCAGTATTGAAGCAGGCAAGCGGGTTGAACAAAGCAGTCAGCAATTAACCCTGCTGATGGATCAGCTCAATCACATGGCCAGGGAAGCTCAGGCTGCCAATCAAAGGATGCAGGCATTACAGGACAGCTCACGCACCATCAGTGAAGTATCCACCGCCATAGGTCATCTGGCCGATCAAACCAATCTGCTGGCATTAAATGCCGCCATAGAAGCAGCCAGAGCCGGTGATGCAGGGCGTGGGTTTGCCGTGGTCGCTGATGAAGTACGCCAGCTGGCACAACACAGCTTAAATTCCTCCACCCGTATCAACCAGATTATTGCTGAAGTGCAGCAGCAGATTCAGTCCACGGGCAAACAGATGCAAGAGTTCAGCCAGCAAGCCAGTCGTAGTGTGGCGGACTCAGAACAGGTGCGCAGTGATCTGGATCGTGCCCTGCAACAAACCCGGATATTAACGGAGCAGGTGGTTCAGGTGGCTGTTAGCACCGGACAGCAGAGTGCTGCCGCAGCAGAAATTGCACAACTGGCTGATCAGGTACGGGAAGGTAATACCAGTAATTTGCAAGCAGCCGATCAGGCACGCACCGTGGCACACCATCTGGCACATCTGACCGCAGACAAGGATTCATGATGATGCATCCAGTGAGTTATGCATTGATTGTTCTGGCTGTATTTTTGCTGTTGCTGTTATTACAACATCGGCATCACAAGCAGCTAAAACAACAACGTCAGGATTATCTGGCACAGTTGCTGGTCTTGCGCCAGCTGATTGGTGGTTTTCAGCGGCACCGTGGCCTCAGTAATGGTGTGCTCTGTGGTGATGTCAGCCTGCGTGATCAGCTCAGCCACACCCGTCGCGAGCTGGATCAACTCCTTAACAAAGCTTTGTTGTTGCCCACCCGTCACTCAAACGGCTGGCAAGCTTTGGCTGATCACTGGTCACGCTTAGGTCAGGGTCGTACGCTGGATGCCAAAAACAACCTGCAACAACACCACCTATTAATTCGTAACAGCATTTTTCTGTTTGAGGATCTGGCACTTGCAGCTGATCTGAGTAATAACCGCAAGGATTTGTACTGGTTACCGGTGATCTGGCGTGAAGTGCTGCAAACCGCTGAATGGGCTGGACAAGCCAGAGCACTGGGAACTGGGATGGCTGCAACACGGCACAGCAGCCCGGAACAGCGGATTCGTATGAAGTTTTTGTATCACAAGATCCGTTTGTTATCCGAAATGGCTTTTAGTGATTTACAACCGGGATTCCCCAATCAGTCACCTCAGGCAGCCGGACTGCTCAACATCTGCCAGCAGCAGGTTCAGCAACTGCTGACCTGTATTAATGATCAACTGCTACTCAACAGCCAGATCAACATTTCTGCCCCTGACTACTTTCGTCAGGCCAGTGAAACCATCGATGCCTTATTGGCACTGGTGGATATAACCCTGCATGACTTGCAGCAGGAGAGCTAAACCATGAACACCACTACTCCCACTTCAACATCCACTACCTGTACCACCTGCCCTTATTGCGGGGTGGGTTGTGGTATTCAGGCGCACACCAGCAACGGCCAGTTGTTGGCTGTTTCCGGAGATGCCAGCCACCCGTCCAATCTTGGTCGCCTTTGTATCAAAGGCAGCAGCCTGCCACAAACACTGGGGCACAAAGGGCGGGTGCTTTATCCCTCGGTGGATGGGCAACGCACCAGTTGGGATCAGGCATTACAAACGGCGGCGGATCGGTTGCAACAACTGATTGAACAACATGGACCCGGCTCAGTGGCTTTTTATCTTTCCGGCCAGCTGCTCACGGAAGACTATTATGTTGCCAACAAATTGATGAAAGGTTTTATTGGCAGTAGTCATGTTGATACCAACTCACGTCTTTGTATGGCCTCCACCGTGGTTGGGCATAAACGGGCATTTGGTACTGATGCAGTACCCGGTTGTTATGAAGATCTGGAACAGGCCGATCTGCTGATTCTGGTTGGCTCCAACGCAGCCTGGAACCACCCAGTGTTGTATCAACGCATACAGGCCGCCAAACTGGCACGCCCAAATGCCAAGCTGGTGGTGATTGATCCACGCCGTACCGCCTCTTGTGAGCTGGCCGACCTGCACCTGCCGTTACGACCCGGTACTGATGCGTTATTATTTAATGCCCTACTGGTGCATCTGGCTGAACATCAGCAACTGGATCACGCTTTTGTCAGTGAACATACCGAAGGTTTAACTGCAGCACTGCTGAGTGCACTGGATGAAGCCAGCCATCTGCAGCAGGTGGCACAGGCCTGTGACCTACCCGAAGCTGACCTGCAGCTGTTTTTTGACTGGTTTACTGCCACACCCAGAACCGTCACTCTTTTTTCTCAGGGTATCAATCAATCCAGCAGTGGCAGTGACAAGGTTAATGCCATCATCAATTGCCATCTGGCAACTGGACGCATTGGCAAACCCGGCAGTACGCCCTTCTCACTGACCGGACAACCCAATGCCATGGGTGGACGCGAAGTGGGTGGATTAGCCAATCAGCTGGCTGCTCACATGGATTTTGACAATCCGCAGGATGTGGATCGTGTTGCACGCTTCTGGCAAGCCAGCAATATCAGCCAGCAACCCGGATACAAAGCAGTCGAGCTGTTTCAGGCAATGGAGCGAGGTGAAATCAAAGCCGTCTGGATCATGGGCACCAATCCGCTGGTCAGCCTGCCGGATAGCTCTTTTGTGCACCGCGCACTGAGCCAGTGTGAGCTGGTGATGGTCTCCGAGGCAGTACAAAACACCGATACCCTGCAACTGGCTGATATTGTTTTTCCTGCCAGCAGCTGGGGCGAAAAAAATGGCACCGTAACCAGCTCCGAGCGCCGTATATCACGCCAACGTGGATTTTTACCTCCACCGGGTGAAGCCCGTCATGACTGGGATATTATTTGTCAGCTGGCTCAGCGTCTGGGGTATCAACAGGCATTTCACTACCCACACCCTGCGGCTATCTTTCGTGAACACGCCGCCTTATCCGGTTTTGAGAACAACGGCAGTCGCTGTTTTGATATTAGTGCCCTCAGCCAGCTGAGTGATGAGGCTTATGATCAATTACAACCGGTGCAATGGCCGGTGCGTGTTTCCACACCCTTGGGTACACCCCGCCTGTTTGCTGATGGTCACTTTTTCACAGCCAGCAACAAAGCCCGTTTTGTTGCCATCACCGCCCGCCCACCGGAGCAGATTACCAACAAGGACTACCCTCTGCGCCTGAATACCGGACGTATCCGTGACCAGTGGCACACCATGACCCGCACTGGGCGCGCGCCGCACCTGCTGCTGCATCGTAGTGAGCCTTTTGTGGAAATTCATCCGGATGATGCTGCAAGTTTGCAACTCAAGGATCAGGGATTGGCACAACTGAGCAATCCACAGGGCAAGTATCTGGCGCGGGTACAGATCACCACGGCACAACGACGCGGTGAAGTGTTTGTGCCGATGCACTGGAATCGTGCTTTCAGCCATCAAGGCCTGTGCAACAGCCTGATACAACAGGTGGTCGACCCTGTTTCCGGTCAGCCTGAATCCAAACACGGTTGTGTGTCGATCCAGCCCCTCAACACACGCTGGCAGGCACTGTTGGTAACACGTCATGAATTAAGCAAACCACCCGGTGACTACTGGGTTCGTATCCCTTTGCAACACTGCACGGCTTATCGTCTGGCTGGACTGGAAGCCGTTGATAACTGGAGTGACTGGTGCCTGCAACATCTGCAACAAAAACCCCAGCTGCTGCTGCAACACCCAAGACAGCAGGAACTCCAGGCGGCGGTACTGCAGCAGGATGCACTCCAGTGGCTCTTGTGTGTCAGCCCCGATAAACCGCCTGCCGAGCTGGAAAAAATTGACCAGCAGTTTGGTCAGTCCAGTCTCACCACTGAACAGCGCCGCCGGTTGTTGCAGGTATCAGATAACACCGCTGGACAGCAGATCTGTTCTTGTTTTCAGATCAGTGATCGGCAGATACAACAAGCCATTCAGGATGGCTGTAACAGTGTTGAAGCGCTGGGTAAAAAACTCAGCTGTGGTACCAACTGTGGTTCCTGTATACCCGAAATCAAAGCTCTGCTGGAGCAGGAGGATTGTCATGCTGTTACTTGACTGGCCAATCACAGAAAAACCTACAGGACAGGTGGCACTGGTGGGAGCCGGCCCCGGCGACCCGGAACTGATCACCCGCAAGGCATGGCGTTTGCTGGAGGCCGCAGATGTAGTGGTTTATGACGCACTGGTCAGTGATGAACTCATGGCTGAACTGGCAACCAACACCCGACGCATTTATGTGGGCAAACGCAAGGGACAACACTCCATGCCGCAGCAGGCCATCTGCCAGTTGCTGGTTGATCTGGCTCGGCAGGGTTTGCAGGTGGTGCGATTAAAAGGAGGCGATCCACTGATATTTGGTCGTCTGACCGAAGAAATTACCGCGTTGGATCAGGCCGGTATCGGTTGGCAGATTATCCCCGGCATCACAGCCGCAGCCGGTTGTGCTGCACAGTGCGGTTTTTCATTAACCGAGCGCGGCAAGGCACCACGCCTGCGCCTGATTACTGCCCACTCCTGTGATGACCGACCCATCAACTGGGCCGATCTGGCACATCAGGATGAAACTCTGGTGTTTTACATGGGGCTGAGCATGGCCGCTACGATCAGTGCAAAATTGCAACACCACGGCTTGCCGGGTGACTGGCCAGTGTTACTGGTGGAACGAGGCACTCACCATAACCAGCGCCAGCTGCGTTGCACCCTGGCTGATATGCACACTCGGATTGTGAGTGAACAATTTAAATCACCCACACTGATTTATGTCGGACAGGTGGTGGCTGAAGTGGCCTCCAGCCAGCAACAACAGATGCCTTTAAAACAGATCTGCTGAATGCCAGCATCAAACTGCCAAAGCCAACTGCTCACCGGTTACAGGGATTTTGAGTGGTACAAGAGCAGGAGCTGTTGCCACGCCACTTTTCTGCTGCTCAATATCGTTCAACAAACGGATCAATGAACGAGCCACGG
>NZ_JACUUA010000299.1 GCF_014859565.1 Marinospirillum sp.
GTTAAAACCGCCAACAGCGAATGGACAATGACAAAACGGAAAACCACTCTGAATTTTCTGATCACCCTGATCCTTGGATTAGTGGTGAGCTTGCCACTCTATGCCAGCCGCATGAGCCAATCCGATCTGCCGATGAGCCAGTTCAACTTTCAGGGCTTTGTGCCGGATTCAAA
Organism: Marinospirillum sp.; assembly: GCF_014859565.1. The sequence goes on from NZ_JACUUA010000299.1 coordinate 174, forward strand.
AGAAAACCGCCGTGGTGAAGAAGACCCTAACCTGATCCGGCTGATGGTCAATCCCAGCTTTTACTGGACTATTAACCGAATTATTGATCAATACCAGCAACAACATAACCGTCCATTCCGTATTCATCAGGGCAGCTATCAGGACTTTATCAATCTGATTGAAGATGGTGAAACCTTTGATCTGGTGATTTTTGACCAGATGGCACAGGCACATGAACTGCTGGCACAAAAACGTGCCACTGAGGCTCGTGTTCTGGCGATTGGCCGTATCGGTCTTTGGGCACCACTGGAAAGTGCACGCAGCCTGACTGTCATCAACCTGCAAAATGGCCCGATTGGACTAATGCCGGAACACACCATGCAGCATCAGGCTGCCAGAGAGGTGCTGGAGCGCGGGGAAATGTTGCGCAGTGTGGAGCCTCGCCTGCAGACTACCACCGAATTCCAGGATCTTTACAGCCTGATCGAAAAACGTGAAATCCCCATGGGGTTTTTACCCTGGCAGCGCATCATCGAGGGTGGCATCCAGCAGCAGAGGGATGTACTCAAGCTCCAAGGTAACCACCACTCCTCCATCATTTATGCCGCAGCTCTGACCCGTGCCGGCAGTACACGCATGGATGTTAAACACTTCTGGCAGCAACTTTTTGAACCAGCAAGCCAGAACATCCTGAAACAATCCGGTTTTGATTGACACGCCCTAGTCCAATACTGCAGTCAGGCTACATTTGCTGACAAAAGAGTCAATACAAACACTTGTTTTAATCACTTGCTTTAACTAAGGTTGCTACAGGTCAATTGGAGCCACGGGCAATCTTATGGAATTACAACAACAAGCCATCAACCCTCGCGCAACGCTATCCAGCTTTCGCAACCGTGTGACATTTAATCTACAGCTTTGGACGCTGCTGGCCTTGGTGCCTATGGTATTGCTGCAAATCTATCAGCAACACCATCTCTTGGCAGCTATGATGCTAGCGTTTGTGCTGTTTCTGATAAACAACCTTCGTGTTGGACGCAAGCAGCACCTACAGGAATGGCAGGCACAGGGGTTTGTAGTTTTTGCCAGCGTATGCGTTATCTATTCCACTTTCATCAGTGGTCATCAGGGCATTTATTGGGCTTTCCCAGTGATGGCCTGCTATTTTTTTATGCTGCGCTCACAACTTGCCGGCAAGGCAGCTCTGACATTTCTGGTGGCGTTGTTGCCAGTAATCCTTGTCAGCTTCCCATTACCAGAGGCAATTAGAGTTATCCTGGCGCTGGGTGTGACCACCGTATTTGTTAATTTTTTTGCCGTGATTGTGGTACGACTGCACAAGGATCTGGTCAAGCTGGCCACCCGTGATCCACTCACAGGCTGTTTAAATCGCAGCCAACTGGCAGACAACCTGTGCGGGGCACTCAAGGATCATCGCGAGAAAGGAACCCACTACAGCCTGCTGCTACTGGATCTGGATTTTTTCAAACAGGTTAATGACCAGCATGGTCATCATCAAGGTGATCAGCTGCTAAAAGCCTTTGCCGAGCTGGTGCAACAGCAGCTGCAACCGGATGACCAGCTCTTTCGGCTTGGTGGGGAGGAGTTTCTGATACTCCTCAAAGACAAGGATCTGCAGGCAGCACAGGAAGTGACCGAAAAGCTGCTGCAACAAATACGCAACACAACCTTCTGCAACAACCTGCACATCACCAGCAGCGCTGGCCTGGCCATGGCTCACAGTGAATACAGAGACTGGTCACTCTGGCTGCACCAAGCTGACGAAGTGCTCTACCAAGCCAAAAACAGCGGACGAGATAACTACCGGGTAGTGGGTTGAGTCAGGCTGCATTTGGCAAACTCAAACAATACCTGATATTTCTGGCTTTTAATGTCTGCTTGGCAATACCAATGCAGGCTTCCGTCAGCAACTGCAGGTTACGCTCTGCTCCACGATAGATCAGCTGTGGTAAACGATCCGTGCTCACCAGCAGGGCGTTCAGCTCAGCAAGCTCTTCACTCAGCTGCGCGAGGTGCTCCGTGATTGCCACTACATAAGCTTCATCCATAATGAATCCGGTGATACTGATAATCGACTTCCCACATGGAGGTAATACGTAACTCTTCCCTGATCAGTCTCAGCTGGTCACGCACAAACATCACCTGACCGTCACGAACAACTGCCACAGCCAAATCATAATCACTGCCCTGTGCTGCAGTACCTTTTGCTCGGGAACCATAAAGCCAGAGCACCGCAACAGGTTCGTCAGCAGCCATCTCAGCTAGACGGACAAGTATCTCTTCATGGTTCATCTGCTCGATTAGTTTGGCTTTTTCCACTTGCTGCCTCTGCTTGTCAGATCTCTATCCAGATATATTTTACATTACGCTAATCAGCTACTTTCACAGCAAGCGGTTAGCACCACATCCAAAATACCGGCAAAAATCCTGGTGCAGCTTCTGAAATCGAGTAACCGTCAGCTCACCATACTTTTTCACGACCACCTGCTTTGAAATTACAAATGTTTTCCGTACCATCACTTTAGAGGGCCTGGGAAGTACTCCAAGTGCAAAATCCTCGTGATCAATCAATGACTCATCATCGTGCAGCCTGACCAACTGACTGCTTACAGGGATACCGACAAAATCGTCAAAAGGCAGGTTATCCCGAAAAACAATAACAGGTCTTAACTTGTGTTGTTTGAAGTCCGAAAAATAGAACTTACAGAGCACCAGATCACCCTGCTTTATTTCCATACTTCATCCTCAGACAAGTCACGCCACTCCTCCACCAACCCTGCCGAGTGATCAGATGCTGCCCGTAACTCAATATCATCTTGTTGAGCTTCAGTATTATCTCTTCCTTCATCGTCAAGCAAAATAACAACCCGTGCATGCTTGTTGGTCAGTGACTGGTACTGTTCTGGAATCTTGACCACACCGTTCTGAATATCTGTTTCAAACTCTATCGCATACATGATTTTCCTCCACTAGAGATCGGTTAGATCTCTATCCGAGTGTAACCCGCATCCAATCCTTCTGCCATTTTGCTGCTGGTGACTATCGCCACGCTGGCTTTTTCCGGCTTGAGGTAGGTTGTTGCCACACGCAGCAGGTCGTCTCCAGTCACGGCCAAGATTTGGCTACGGAAAGCACGACGTTGCTCTGGGGTGCGCCCAAACAGGGTGGAGTGAAAAGTCTGGCGTGCATCA
>NZ_JACUUA010000300.1 GCF_014859565.1 Marinospirillum sp.
GCAGCAGGTCGCTTGTTGTATCGGATATATTTGGTTTCTGCTTGGTATAATAAAAAGGGTTTATAATCTATGCGGCTCTTGGTGACTTTATAATGAATAAAATAACATCTGGATACAGTTCTCACAGCATAAGAGATTTCACCCATTTTCACTGATTGGAGCTTCGATTTAACGAGGCTACGGTTTTTATAGGTGCTCAGCACAATGAATCAATTACAATATTATCATAGTATGAGAGGGCGCTAAATTGATTTATATAAGTCTTTTCTTTTCTACTCTGCTTGCATCTTTTACAAGTATTTCAAAAGAGTTCCCATCTAAAAAAGCATACCTTTTTTTGTGTATTGTCATATTTTTTGTTGTTGCGCTGCGCTATGCATCTACTGATTATTTTGGTTATCTTAGAATATATGAAGGTGTTGGGGATTTTTCAAAGTTAGGTTTATTTATTTATGATCTAAATGCAAGTACCCCGGTTGAGACAGGTTTTGCATTAGTTATAATGCTCGAAAAATTTATTTTTGGTCACTATTTTATATTTGTTGCAATTTTTTCTTTTTTAAGTCTTCTGATAAAGTTTTCAGCTTTTAAAAAGCTTTCCCCTTATCTTGTTCTTAGTCTGCTAATTTACCTGAGTGATGAGTACTTCTGGAAAGACTTAGGGCAGATTCGAAATGCTATGGCGTCTGGCATTGTTTTGTGGGCATTTTATCATGCTTATTACAGAAGATTTTGGCATTTTTTGATTTTGGTTTTTGCTGCAATGCTTTTTCATAGTGCTGCGATTGCAGCTTTACCTTTCTACTTTATAAGATATTTTAAGTCATCTTTTTTTCTTACAAGTGCACTATTTTTTTCCATTTTTTTTGTCGCACTTTTTGGTGGGTTTGGCAAGTTAATACCAGAAGTTGCAATACAATTAGGTTATTCTGAAAATTCGCGGATCGTTAAGTATGCTTCAAGCCAGTATGTTGATGGTGTTTCGGCCTTTGGTGGGACCTTTAGCCTACAGTTTTTAATATGTGCTCTGCTTTTGCTCTTCTACAAGAAGCTTTCTGAAAAGTGGGTCTATAATAGTTTTTTGATTCCGGTTTATATTTACTCGTCCTGCCTTTTTTTTCTGTTTATTGATTATGGGATCATAGGTGGAAGAATTAGAGAAATGTTGGCTGTGCCAGTTGCCTGTGTAGTCATCCCAAGTTTCGTGCTGCTTTTTCGTGGCTATTCAAAAATTCTTCCTTATTCTGCTATAGTGGTATATTGCTTAATTTGGTTCTCTATAATGATGCGTGGTCGTGCCCCTTATCAAAGTATTTTACAGTTTTTGTTTTGAGGTTTTATGAAAAAGATTGTTTATATAGTAAGCACGTTGAAGCGAACCGGCCCAACAAGCCAACTCTTTAATCTGATTAAATACCTTGATCGATCGCAGTTTGAACCCCACCTGATCACTTTGTCACCCGAGCCAGCAGATAGTCGTTGGAGCGATTATGAAGCACTTGGAGTTCAGCTCCATAGCTTGAATCTATCTCGATTGTTTGGTGTGTTTTTGGGTAAAAAGCAGTTAGGTAAGCTTATTGGCAAGATAAAGCCTGACCTCATTCATACCCAGGGTATTCGTGGTGATGTGCTTTCTTCAGGTATTCTTGGCAATATACCAAAAATTTGTACTATTCGTAATATCCCTCAAAAAGATTATCCTATGACGTATGGGAAGTTTGTTGCTGGCCTTATGCTTTGGCGGCACAAAAGAGCGATGCGCAAGCTTACTCTGTGTGTGGGTGTGTCTAGAGCTGTTAGTGATAACCTACAGCAATGCTTTGGCTTTTATAATATCAGTACAGTTCAAAATGGTGTTGATACTGAGCTATATAACCTGGCAGGAAATATAGAAAAAGAAGTTTTGCGTAAAAATATTGGCCTTCCTCAAGAAGGAAGCCTATGGATTTCTTCTGGCCACCTAAGTGCCCGTAAAGATCCACTGTTTTTAATTGATGCCTGGAAACGTCCCGGTTATGTTGATCAAAGCAATCATTTAATCTTTATTGGCAGTGGTTTGCTTGATCAGGAATGTAGGGCCGCGGCTGATGGCTGCGCAAATATTCATGTCTTGGGGCGCGTGACAAATGTAGCCGATTACCTCAAAGCTTGTGATTACTTTGTTTCAGCTTCTCAAGCTGAAGGCTTGCCTAATGCAGTGCTTGAAGCTATGGCTTGTGGCCTTCCAGTGCTGCTGTCGGATATTGAGCCTCATAAGGAAATTGTTGCTATGTCTGAAAAGTCTGGACTTCTTTTTAGACTGGGTGATGAAATAAGCTTCCATGAAGAGTTCGAGAAGTTGTGTGATGATGACAGGGAGGCTCGGTCATCTGCAGCGTTATCTTTAGTGAATGATTCACTTTCTGCTTCTATTATGTCAGAAAATTACCAAAAACTTTATAATGAACTTATAGAAGGCAGTACTAATTGAGTTTTTCAGTTCTCTTATCCGTTTACGCAAAAGAGCAGCCTGATTATTTTAATCAGGCTTTTTTAAGCATTTGGGATCAGCAGACCCTTAAGCCCAATCAAATCGTCTTGGTTAAAGACGGCCCTTTAACCGCAGAGCTGGATGCTGAAATCCAGCACTGGCAAGAAAAGCTCGGTGAAGTGCTAACCTTGATTGAGCTGCCTGAAAATGTTGGCTTGGGAGCAGCCTTGAATGAGGGTTTGAAAGCCTGCAAGTATGAACTAGTCGCTCGGATGGATACGGATGATATCTCCTTGCCAGATCGCTTTGAAAAGCAAGTCACGTTTATGCAAGCTCAACCTGATGTGGCTGCTTCCAGTGCTTTTTTGGAAGAATTTGATCCTACATTAACTATTTCACAAGGTAGCAGGCAGTTGCCACTTACTCATGATGAGATTGTTAGCTTCGGTAAAAGGCGTAGTCCACTGAACCATATTCCAGCAATTTTTAGAAAGTCGGTTGTTCAAGGTGTGGGTGGTTACCCACCGCTACGTAATGCGCAAGACTATGGTTTATGGTCATTGCTGATTGTTAAAGGTTATCGGCTTGCAAATTTGCCTGAAACTTTGGCACACATACGCGCAGGCGAAGGGCTGATAGAGAGGCGTGGCCTTTCTTTTTTGAGACGTGAAATACAGTTACTTTTATTTCAGAAAAGAATTGGTTATCTCAATAGTTTCGATTTTTCTTTCAATTTTTTAGCAAGATCTGTTGTTCGATTGTCGCCAGTATTTATAAAGCGATTTGCGTATAGACTCGTAAGGAATAGGAAATAATTTATGACTGTAAACTCACTCAAAGTGGCCGTGATTGGCCTGGGCTATGTCGGCTTACCTCTGGCTGTGGAGTTTGGTAA